>JBIKVI010000182.1:0-8772 GCA_044356935.1 Silvanigrellaceae bacterium
GCCAAGGTCATCCCCAATGCCAGCCTCGCCATCGACGACGACGCCATCAAGCCGTGGAGCTCGGAGACGTTCTCGTGGGCGCGCGACGAGCTGCGTAAAATTATGAAGGCCAACGGGTTGTCGACCGGCACGCCGTGGTCTGAGCTTCCAGAGGACGTCCGGCGCTGGATTTGGTCGGGCGAGGACGCCAAGGGGCGCATCAAGAAGTCGAATCCGGGCTTTACCTCCATCAACGAGTGGTTCGGGGCGTTGGAGTCGGAACGTTACAAAAAGAATTCACGCATCCTGCTCGCGAAGTACCGCCGATACGTTCTGTGTGGGGACTGCCGGGGGATGAGGCTTGGCCCTGCAGGACGCAACGCGCGCTGCGAAGGCGTGGCCTACCAGGCTCTCATGAATCAAGAGCTGCGGCTGACGGGCGCGTGGGTCGTGGGCCTGGTGGGGAAAAAGAAGCACGCGGCTCGCTTGGCGGCCCTGGGCGAAATCTACGGCGAAGTGAGCAAAAAGCTCGCACTCCTCGACAGACTCGGCCTAGGGACGAGCGCGCTCTCGCGACGCTGTCGGTCGCTCTCGGGAGGAGAGTATCAACGCGTCCTTCTCACGCGCGTCGTGGGTAATGGGCTCACCGACGCGCTCTACGTTCTCGACGAACCGAGCGTGGGCCTCGGTCAGAGTGAGACTCCCGAACTCATCGCCTGCGTGCGGGAGCTGCGCGATCTCGGCAACACCGTCGTCATGGTGGAGCATGAACCTACGCTCATTCGCGCAGCAGATTTGGTCGTCGAACTCGGGCCCGGCGGAGGGGCGCAAGGGGGGGCGCTTCAGCCCATCGCTGCCGGCGCCGAGCCCGCATCGCTCGTCATGGCATCGAACCCCCAGAGGCGAGCGCGCGGGCGCAAGCCGTTGGACGCGAACAAGCGCATCTTCAAGGATGACGCGGCCGTCGCGCTCGAAGGATTCACCTTCCTCAACTGCCAAAACCTCATGATCGAGTTTCCCCTTGGTCGCCTCACGGTGGTGACAGGCCCATCTGGCGCCGGCAAAACCACGCTCGTGCAAGGTGGGTTGGAAGCTGCTCTCGAGCACGTCGCAACGTCGGGGCAGTCGTTCAACGACACGGAGGACGTCGACGAGAAAATAGGCGTTTGGAAAAGATTGCGCCTTCCCAAAGGCTTCCTTGACGACACCCAAATCGTGAGCGTCGAGCAGAGGGCCATGCACCGCACCATCACGAGCGTACCTGCTACGGTGCTCGGACTCATGGATGCCCTGCGCAAGCATTTTGCCCAAAGCGAAGGCGCCAAAATGGCTCGTTTGGGTGCGAGTGACTTCTCTTTCAACGGCGCCGGAGGCTGTGCGACCTGCGGCGGTAAAGGGGTCGTGAAAGACGATCTTTTCTTCCTCGGTGAGGTCGACAAGCAGTGCCCTGATTGCTCGGGCGCGCGGTATCGACGCGACGTCCTCGAGGTGCAATGGCGCGGCAAATCGGTGGCCGGCTGGATGACCACGAGTTTGGCTGAGTGTTACGAGGCTTTGAAGTCGGTTCCCGGATTTGCGAAACCTCTCCACCTCGCGCTACGATTAGGGCTAGGTCATTTGCCGCTTGGAGTGGCGACTTCGACGATCTCCGGAGGTGAGGCGCAACGGCTCCGCATTTGCGCGGCGCTCTCGCGATCGAGCCAACCCATGTTCTGCATCCTTGACGAACCCACGCGCGGCTTGTCGGAGAAGGACATCGGCGAGCTCCTCGATGCGCTCCTCAGTCTCGCGGCCGATGGGCACACGTTCGTGGTCGTCGAGCATCACGAAGAGTTTCAGAGTTCCGCGCACCAGCTCGTGTGCCTCGGGCCCGCGGGCGGCGCCGAAGGCGGCCGCATCGTCAACCGTGAGGTGGTCTGAGGATCATGTTCGAATCCATCTTGGGAATGAAATCGAAAAAGATCGAGGTCGTCGATCGTCGCACGGGCGCTCCATTTACGGAGACCGTCTACGGCGATGACGCCATGCGGGTGTTCTACGGGACACCCACTGGCCTGGCGTTCACGAGCAAGGTCTTGACCGCGAAATGGCTCTCGAATCTTTACGGCGCCTATAACGATTCGGGCACGAGCAAACACAAAATCGAGGAGTTCGTCGCGCTCCTAGGCATCGACATCGGCGAATGCGAGAAGGACATCGCCGAGTACTCGTCTTTCAACGACTTCTTCGCGCGCAAACTCAAGCCCTCCTCGCGACCCGTGACCGCGGAGGCGGGTTCCATCTCGAGCCCCGGCGACGGACGCCTGCTCGTGTTTCCGCGTCTCGACGACACCACCCTCGCCCACGTGAAATGGGCGCCGCTCAAGCTCAATGAACTTTTCAACAAGAACCAGAGTCTCGCTGAACGCTTCCGCGATGGAGCATGCGCCGTGCTCCGTTTGTGTCCCGCCGACTACCACCGCTTCCATTTTCCCGTGGCCGGCAAAGTGGGCATCACCAAAACCGTGCCTGGACTCCTGCACAGCGTGAGCCCTTATGCACTCGAGCAGAAGATTCCCGTGTACTGCATGAACAAGCGCACGCTCTGCGAGATCGAGTCCGACGAGTTCGGCAAGGTCCTCATGATGGAAGTCGGTGCGCTTTTCGTGGGCAGCATCGTGCAGACCTACCGAGCGGGCATGCATGTGCAGAGGGGCGACGAGAAGGGGTACTTCAAATTCGGCGGGAGCACGTCCATCCTTTTCTTCGAGAAGGGTGCCATGGAGTTCGACGCCGATCTCGCCGGGGCTTCGGCGCGCGGACTCGAGACGCTCGTCAAAATGGGCGAGCGCATTGGTTGCCTCGCCGTGCGCGGCGCCTGAGGCGCGTCGTGGGGGTCGATGACGCGCCCGCGTTCCTCGACCGCGCGTTCGGCCACGCGGATTACGCCGCCGGATTTCCCCACGTCTTCGATCCGGGCAACGCGCATTGGCGTTTTGCCGAGCGCGATGCCTCGGGAGAGGTCGTTTCCTTTTGTGCCTGCTGGCCCCTCGTATGGGCGGCTGGGCCTAGAGGAGTCGTGCGCGCGGCATGCCTTGGCAGCGTCGCCACACGCCCGGGTGAAGAACGGCGAGGTCATGCCCTCCGCGTGCTCAACCAGGCCACCGAGGCTGCGGATGCGCGGGGCCTCGATGCGCTCGTTCTCTTCGCCGAAGCCGCCAAGGCGCAGCTCTACGAACGCGCGGGATTCCGTGCCGCATGCGGCGATGCGTTCGTCTTCCTTCATCCTGACGCCTCTGGTGAAGGCGCTCACGCCAACGCTACGCGTCTCGCTAGGATTCACGCCGACCTCGTAGGCAAGGGCTTCAGGAAGTCGCGCTCCTTCTTCGAAGCCGATGCGTCCTCGCTTCGCGGAGAGCCCCTTGCCGCGATGGTTTGGCAAACCCTCGCGCGCCTGTCGCCTCGATGCCAAGTCGAGCTCGATTGGCGGAGCTTTTGGGAAATTCTCGCAACTCCCTCCCTGCGCGTCCTTTGGGTTGAGCGCGCACGCACCGAGGAGGGCTCGCTTGCCTCCCGCGAGTCCGAGGTGACGGCGCTTGCCTTCCATGGCAAGGGGCACGACTTCGACAACGTGCTTCACGGGCTCGTCGCGCGCGATGCGCGCGAGGCCATGTTCCTTTTGGGCGAAAGCGCGTTACGTCGACGCGATGAAACGGTGACCCTCCTCGTGGACGGCGACGAAACCCTGCTCGCGCCCTCCCTGCGCCTCGCGCGCAGCGACGACGTGAGGCTGTTCGTGCGCACCCCGTCGGCGGATGTGTTCGACGCTTTCCGACTGCGCTCTTTGAGGCTCAGGGGCCTCCAAAGCTGTTGACCAAAAAACGCCGATGTCACGGGCGCGTCGGCGAGCAGCGACCTTGCCGGCTCTGTCTCGAGCTCTCCGCCGACTGTGGCGGCAAGCCCTGCTTCTGAAATTCCCTAAAGGGCGGTCTCCTCACGCGCCGCCTGCGGCGCCGTGTTTCCTTGCGGCAGCGCAAGCGGCGCGAAGGCCAGAGGTGCACCCGTCGCATCGGTTGTTTCGATCGTGAACACGAGCGCGTAGGGCAGAACTTCCGCACTTCCCCAAGCTAGACGACCAAAGCCAACGCCATGACGAGGCGGTCGTGGAAACGCGTCTGTCGGCAGAATTGAGGAAGCCATGCCTGGCGTAGGTTTCCCCTTATCGCATTCATCATGGCACTCTCCCCGGCCGCGGCCTGTTTTTTCAGCTTGTCGTACCACTGCGCGGCCTGAGGTGCACGCCCCGCTCGTCGACGACCACATCCACCGGAACATCGAAGGGCCCGCGCGGGAGTTCCGTGGGCCGCAGGCACGTGGGCACGCAGCAGACCGACAGCACATGAGCGCCATGGCGGGCAAGGAAGCGATCGTAGAACCCGCCTCCGTAGCCGAGGCGCACATGGGAGTCGTCGCACGCGAGGGCGGGCACGATGACAATCCACGGTTTGCGCGCGGAGGCGTCGCAAGGAACGCAGGATTCCGGAGGCGCTTCGCGAATGCCGAACGCTCCTCGGGGCCATTCCTCGGGCGAATCGCCGCGACGAAACCAGGCGAGCTCGCCCGGTCGCGCGACTCGCGGATAGAGCCAGTCGCGGTTGGAAAGTGCGCCGAAATCCCATTCCGAACCCATTGGCAAGTAACAGGCGACTTCGTGTTCCTTCGAGTCTTCGCCTGGGCGCGTTCGCGAGGCGAGGAGGCCTGTGGCATTCTCGAGGACCGCTGAAAGGTTCCCCCGGAGAGTCCGCGCCAGGTCGTCGCCCTGGGCTGTGCCGATGAGCGCGGCGCGGCGAGCCAGGAGTTGGCGGCGCAGGTCTTTTTTACGCTCTTGGAGCGCGGCTTCGGCGAGGGCGTCGAGGTTCATGTCCGCGGATGCCTCCTTGTGGAACGGGAATCCCCTGATATAGGGTCTGGCAGGATTTTTGGGGCGCGCGCGGCCCCCACTCAAGTAGGAGCCTCCCCATGACCCTCCCGTCGACGCTCACCGAAAAAGCCTTCCATGTTGGGAGCTACATGCTCCTCGACCTCGATTCCGTGCTCGATCTCTACAAGACCGCGGGCTTCAACATCGAGAACGAGGACGAGGAAGTCCCCAACGTGCTTCCGGTCGACGGCGTGGAGTGCTTCTTCACGGGCGATCTCGTGCGACGCGGCGAGAAATACTACGAAATCGTCATCGCAGCGAGCGGCTTCACCTGGGACGAAGTCGAGAGCGATCTCGATGACGAAGACGAAGAAGAGTAAGCCCTCGCCCGGGATGAGGGTCGAAAGAACGCATGACCACAGTTGAGCTGCACTGGCCCGGTAAAGCGTCCGCACAGGCCCAGGCCGTCGACGAGGCATTCCCCGATTTCCAGCCCGTCGCGCAGCTCGCCGGCGGACAGGGGTCCTCGCGACGTCGCGCAGGCGCGCTCCACGTTGGCCCAAGGCTCTTCCCCTCGCCCCCCCAGTGGCCAGGCAAGAGTCACGCGCTCCTCGAGGGAGACAACCTCCACGCCCTGCGTGCACTGCATGCAGCCGGTGCGGATTTCCACTTCATTTACATCGACCCGCCCTACAATTCGGGCCAGACCTTCACCTTCCGTGACACCCAGGGCGGCGCCGACACGCAAGCCTCTTGGCTGAGCTTCATGTACCCGCGGCTGGCGTGGGCGCGGAGGGTGTTGCGCGAGGATGGCGCACTGTTCGTTTCCATCGACGATCGCCAGTGCGCCGCCCTCACGCTGATTCTCGACGAGATCTTCGGTAAAGAAAATCACGTTGCCACGCTGAAATGGCGCAAGAAGCGCAAGCCTTCTTTCCTCGACGCCCATTGTGGCTCCGTGATCGAGTACGTGTTGGTTTACGCCCGCCACGCGCGCAAGCTCCCTCGCTTGCGGGGGAATCCCACCGAGGAGGCCACGCGGCCGGTGCTCAACGCGCCCAACGCAGAGGTGGTGCGGATCCTGCGTGGCGGCACGGAGGCCCGCTGTCCCGACGGACTTTACGCCAAGGGCGCTTATGTGAACCGCACCTTGGGTATCGAGCTGCTCGATGCCGCGCGCGTGGTGCAGGGTCACCTCGTCGAGGATGTACGCGTGCGGGGGCGTTTCCGCGTGTCGCAGGCCATTCTCGACAAAACCGTTTTCATCACGCCCCAGTTCGGCCTCCGTCGCCACGTGTTGCCCGAGGAGGCGACCTTCAAGCACGCCTCCGACGACTGCACCAACTGGCCCACAAACGAGGACGCCGAGGCCGAGCTGCGCGCCATTTTCGGAAAACGCGTTTTCGATTACGCCAAACCCGTGGGCATGTTGCGTAACCTGTTGTCGATGTGCCCCGTCAGTAAGCCCGGCGAGTTTCGTTGCCTCGACTTCTTCGCCGGCAGTGGCACGCTGGCCGAGGCGGTGCTCGCGCAGAACGCCGAGGATGGGGGCGCTCGCTTGTTCACCTGCGTGCAGAGTCCCGAGGAACTGCCCGAGGGGCTTGTGGTGCCGGAGTGCCGCACGATCTTCGACATTTGCCTCGCACGTGCAAAACATGCCTTGCGTGTCCATGACGAACGGCGACCACTCGACGTGTTTTCCTCAAGCCCTCACGCATCGGTGCCGCAAAGTGACAAGACGGCAGCGTTGTTGGCTCCCCAATCGGAAGAGCCGGCCGCTCCTCGTCGAGTGGGAGCACGCGCGCATGGCAAAGCTCAGGTGTTGGTTGAGTCTGTTTCTGGCGTCGGCCACCCTCGCGGTGAGTCTGCCAGGGCTCGGCGCGCCACCGCCACGAGGCAAAGGCGGAGCTGATTTGGTGATTAGCGCCACGGGTGAGGGGCCGGAGCTTTCCGACATCCCCTCGACAGGTTTCGTTTACGAACAGGATCCGTTCGAAGGCGAACCCTCGCCGGCTGCGGCTATCCTCGATCTCCTCGGGAGCCCGCGCGAAATACTTTCGCTGCCGGCACAGGCACTGGAGGTGGAGTTTGGCGGGCGGGTGCCCTATGCGCCCGATCTGCGCGATGGCGCTGATGGCGCTGATGGGAATTAGAGAGACCGAGGGCGCCTAAGGTGACGAGGGTAACGCCATCGAGGTTCGTCTCGGTAGCACCGCCGCCAACGCGTCCTCCACGCGCCGTGCCCAAGAGGCTTCGTCGTGTGCCCCGTTAGGGTCCTCGACCGTTGTCAGCTGTGCGTCGGAATATCCAAAGTCGCTGCGCAGGAGCGCGGCCATTTCCCGACTTCGCGCGGTGGCCCTGGCTTCGATGAACGCGTTTTGGAATCCGCCCGTGCGCACGAGACCCCAATCGAGGTAGAGGCGGGGCGCCCCCCGACGAGCTGCCGCCGCACCCAAGGTGGGACCCACGAGGGTCATGAGCGATGAACGGCGCAAGGAACGGGTAGAGAGCGAGCCACCCAAGGGCCCATCGAGGCCCACCCAGAACGAAGTCGAAAGCGCGACGGCAGCTCCCACGCGATTGGGGTGCCGGGTCGCGAGGAAAAAGGCCGCTAGACCGCCATGCGACGAACCGAGTGCGATGGTGTCCGAGGAATCGGGGAGCGTGCGGTAGTGGGCGTCGACGAAGGCCTTTACGGGTCCTGCCACGTCGCGCGCGTAGGCTTCCAACGAGCAACACGTGGCGCGCCCCTCGACGCGTGCGTGAGTGTATTCGAGATTGCGGTCGTTGGGGACAAGTGCCACGACGATTGGCTGCACCCATCCGCGCGCCTCAAGCCGTTCGAGCGGTTCGTGCAGGCGCCAGCTCGCTCCGCTGAATCCACCGTTGAAGAACAGGGCTTCACCGTCGTTGGCGTAAACCACCGGATAGCGACGCCCGGCCGTTTCGTAGTCGCGCGGCAAAAAGACATGGACTTTGCGGGGAGGCAATTCCATGGCGGGCAACGCCAGTGCGTCGTAGGTGTGAAAATAACCCGAAGCGAAGCCAGGATCGTGGAACCATCCGCGCTGCCCTCCCAATTGGAAGGGAGCGCCGGCCACAGCCCGAGCGGACGGCATGGTAAGGCCAAGGGAGGCTGCGATTAGGATGCGAAGAGCGAGCTTCCTCACGCCCGTACTCAGCGGCAGCGATCGGGGTTCGACCAATGGCCGATGTCGGCCGTGCGCGCTACGCGCAAGAGATCGAAATCCCACGAGGCGCTTTGCGGCAGCGATGCTGTGCTCTCCTGGGTGAACCAGAAGTTCCGCTTCGCGTCGCCGGGATTGTTGAGCCACTCACGCGAGCCGTCTGCGTAACGCACGTAGAACACGCCCTCATAGAGGAACGGCGCCACGGAGCTGCCCAAATAGAGAGAGAGGGAGTCCTCACGCAAGCCGGCGGGGGAATCCACCTCGATGGCTGGATACTCGCTCCAAACACCCACGTTTCGGCAAGCCGCGGAGCGGCTGCCGGGGGCGCACTGGCCCTTGGGATCGAGCTTACGGAAGAGCCCTCCCACCTGGGCAACGTCGGCTCCGGGACGGGTGCGCAGGATAAACAGGAGGTTCGAGGCCCCCTCCGTGTTCACGCGCAGGAGGCGATCGGGCCATACGGAACACGGTGCCGCGACTGCCGCGGGAACGGTCATTACCGTGGGAACGGCGACCAGCGCAGAGACGAGGGCTCGGAGGGTACGCGGGAACGTCTTCGAACACGTTTGCATTTCGGGGTTCCTCCTTGACGGGCAGAGGCAAGTTATACCCACCGGCCAACCTGTCAACCAATCTATTCTCGGGTCGTCGGCACGGCCTTTCCCAGACGCCGCCTCGGAGTCACGCATGTTACACGAGATC
>JBIKVI010000183.1:0-8769 GCA_044356935.1 Silvanigrellaceae bacterium
CGACGCGATCCTCATGGATCGCGTCGGTGAATTCCTCGACGACGTCCTCAAGCGTATCAATCGCGAAATCCTTCGCCGCTCCGCTGAGGACGAAAACTGCCGCGGCATGGGTGCAACGGTCAACTACCTGCAGTTCGCAGGGGGCTCTGTGGCCATCGGCCACGCTGGCGACTCCCGCACATACCTCGTGCGATCGTGGCGACGCACCGACGGGAAGCTTCGTTACGGAATGTGGTGCTTGACGGTGGACCACAACGTGGGAGTGTTCATTGAGCGCGGCCTCCTCACGGTGGGCAAGGATCTCCCCCCCGGTCCGGTTAGTGAGCGGACGAAACAACGTCTCATGCGAGGCATGGGCGTGGTGGCCGACCTCAAGGCGGATCTCTATTGCCGCCATCTCGATGAAGGCGACGTCTATCTGACCTGCTCGGACGGGCTGCATGGGTACTTGTCCGACAAGGACATCCTCAAAACGTTGGCCGCAGGCTCGCTCTCGGACGCACCCGATAGGCTTGTGCGCCTCGCGCACGGAGTGGGCGCGCCCGACAACGTGACCGTGGTGCTGTCAGCCATTTCCGACACTCCAGAGCCACTCCTCGCGGAGCCCGACACGGTGTTCGCGAGATCACCTTACCTTGCGCGCACGCCTTCGGGGGAACTGCGCGGCCTCCTGACTTCGGAGGAGATCGTCGACGCGTGGATCAAGGGAGATCTCCCCACAGCGTCCGAGGTCTGCGCGTCCCTGGGGCGCTGGGTCTTCCTCAACAAGAAAGACGACCTCCTGCGCACCTATCCGGAGTTCAATACCCAGCGGGTCCGCGATCACCTCGCTTACGTGGCGCCCGATAGCACCATCGTTGCAGGCGGGCGCAAGGCGGGCGCGCACGCGGCGCGCTCGGTGCGCCAGAGCCGCAAGCCCGGTGTGAAGCTGTGGCTGGCCGCTGGCGGCATCCTTGCCATCAGCCTGGCGTTCCTGGTGGCGCAGGCAGCCAGCTCCCTGTCGCGCGTGCTGTTGCCCGCTTACTGAACGAAATCGGGCGTCCCAAACCGGGACGCCCATCACATTGGTTCCGGCGGAAAAAATTTTACTTTTTCTTCGCGGACTTCTTGCTGACGCCTACCGCATCGCGGAGCGACTTCGCTGGGCGAAAGGCGACCTTCTTCGAAGCGGGAATGGTGATTTCCTCTCCGGTCTGCGGGTTGCGGCCCTTTCGGGACGCCCGCTCCTTGGCGAAGAGGACGCCGAGCTTGTCGATGCGGGCCTTTTTGCCGGAGATAATTTCGCTCTCGATGGCCTGAAGGAACGTAGTGAGGAGCTCCTTGGTCACTTTCTTGGGAAGTTTGTCGCTGTATTGGGCGGCGACGCTGGAGATGATCTGGTTGGTAGAGACGGTTTCCATACCTTTGCTTGCCATGTTTGCGCACTCCCTTACGATGCAAGGCGTGAAAGTGGAACTGGAGATTCAATGTGATTTTCGCCCGATGCTACAGGAGGATCCACAGGCAGGCAACGGGCCCGCGGACCGTTGACTTAAAATACTTTTCGGCCGACCCTGCCATGTCCCGCCTCTCCCACCTTCAATCCCGAACGTTTTCCTCCCCCACCGAGGTCCTCATGGGCGACGGCCAATACTACGTACATAATTTAAGTCCGTTCATCTTCCAGGTCAGTGGACTGGACTTCGATTGGCTCAAGACGCCGCTTGGTGCCATCGTTACCGCGGTGGTGGTCCTTGGTGGCGCGGGACTCCTGTGGTTCCTCAAGAAGCGGGCCGCGCGCCAAGGGTCCGAACAGGACGTGATCGGCGCCTTGACGAACTTCCTCGAGATCCCGTTCTACTTCGCCGTGGCTGCGTTGGTGGTGCTCTTCGGTCTCAAGACCGCAGGTATCGAGTGGGGACTGCGTTGGTACTCCACCATGTACCTGCTCGGATTCATGTTCACGTATATCTCGTGTCGTCATTGGATACGGCGTCGGCGCATCATGCTCACCCCGCTGCTACTCGATTCGCTCATCGCTTATCTCATCATCGGCATGATCTTAGGCGCGCGCGCCGCTTACGTGTTCATCTACAACTGGGACTCCTACAAGACGAGCCTCGCCGACGTCGCGAAGGTCTGGGAGGGCGGACTCTCGTTCCACGGCGGGATCGTGGGCGTGGTCATCGCATTGGTCATTTTCACTCGCCGCCACGGCATTCCGTTCTGGCACCTGGCCGACCGCCTGTGCCTCACCGTCCCCTTCGGGATCGCCATGGGGCGTTTGGGTAACTTCATGAACGGCGAACTCTACGGAAGGGTCATCGGAGGGCAGGTTCCCTGGGCCGTGGTGTTCCCATCCGGGGGACCGCAGCCCCGGCACCCGAGCCAAATCTACCAGAGCCTCGGGGAAGGTTGGCTCCTGCTCCTCAGCCTTCACCTCGTCCATCGCATCAAGGGGAGGCACCAAGGCCTCGTCGGGGTGGCCTTCATCTTCTTCTACGGGCTCTTCCGTTACTTTGTGGAGTTCTTCCGCGAGGCCGACGAGCAGCTCAAATACTACTTCAGTAACACCACAACCATGGGTCAAATCCTCTGTGGTATCACGATGCTGGTAGCTTTGACCCTCTACATCGTTTTCGTTCGCGAAAACCCGAAGGAAGATTCGCCGGAACTACAAGCACAGATCGATGACTTCCTGAAAAGACGCGACGAGCTTGAAAGCGCCTGAGGATCGAGAGCATACTCCCGTCTGGCTGACGCATTCGAAGGCGTCCCTACGAACCGGAATCCCTCGACACGGTGAGCAACGGAGCATCGCCCCGCAGCGATGTTCCCTTTTTTGCGTTTGGGCCCGCCCTTGATCCTGCTCGATTTCGACAAGGTGAATTGGCACTCGTGGAATCCAGGCCTGCTAGAGCAGGACCTGGTGACTATTCCTATGGAATTGGGTCTCATCGGCGCCATGAATGCGTTCTACACGCCGGCGCCGCATCCCCTCTACGATTTCCGGACCGAGGTCAAACCCCTCCAGCGCAACCGCAGTCGACACCCCAAGGAACTCCTTGCGCCCATAGGAGCCGGCTGGGCGTTGGGGGTGCTAGGCTACCTTGAAACCAGTACCGATCGTTTTCCGCTCGCACCCGTGTTTCGTGGCTGGATCCACGCCCACCTGGTGACGGAAATCTTCACGACGGGAGCCAAGGTCACCTTCCAACGAAAGCGACCCTTCTACGATCGGGAGATCGAGAAAGGACGCACTCCCCGCGATGACGATAGGCTGTCGTTCTTCAGCGGCCATGCTTCGCACGCGTTTGCCTTCGCGGGGTACTCGAGCGCCGCCGTATTGAGCCGCACCGATTACCATCCAGGCGCGTGGCTGTACACCGCGGGAGCGCTCACCACCGCGGGCGTGGTGGCACGAGCCCGCGCCATGGACGGCCAACACAATTGGAGCGACATCGTGGTGGGCGCAGCCGTCGGGCTGGCCGCTAGCGTGTTGACTTACCGACGCGTCGAGCAGGTCATCGATGAATATGGGCTGACACCGCCCGAATGCGAAGGCGACCAATGTCGACGCTGGAGTTTCCAGGCCGTCCTTTCGCCAGTGCACTACAAGATGGAAAAGAGAGACGTCTTCGGGATCAACCTCGACCTGGAGTTCTAAAATGAACGTTCGCCCCGCCTTTAGAGTTTGGACCACACTGTCGGCCGCCGTTCTTTTGACCGCACCAGCGTGCATTAAGAAGCCTCAACAGGCGAAGCCGCTGGTGACCAGCGGTAGGGTCGCCCCACCTGGAGAGTTCCCATCGGTAATCATGATAAAGGCCGGTCAATTTACGGCGAGCGGATTCTTGGCGAGCGTTGACGCCGCGAAGGACGGGAGAAAGGACCCCGGACGGATTATAGTTACGAACAAACACGCGGTGTGGGACCCCGAGTCCAAGCGGGATTTCATCGAGGCGGGAGGACGCGCTCAGATCGTCTGGTACGACGCGAACAAGAAAAGGATGCGCCATGACGACGTGTTGGTCGCGCACGTGTCCAAGGCCGCAGGGTACGACCAGAAGACCGACCTTGCCGTCGTCGTCTTGGCCGAGCCCCTGCCGGGCACGACCACATCTCCTCTGGCGTTCCGTGCGCCTCAATTGCAAGAGAGGATCCGCCTGGCGGGCTTTGGCTGCGACAAGGCGGCCAATCGCTCCAAAGCCATCAACTCCGCCATCGACAAATCGCAAGAGGAAGCTGCGAAGCAGGGGGCGGGATCGACGCCGCAGGATCGCGGAGTCAAGAGCGGCTCTCGTCGCGTAACGCGTGACCCCGGTACGTGGATTCACTTGATCAACGCGCTCCGTTCCGACTACATCGCCTTGCGCGCGGATCTCTCAGCCACGTTCCTGGGGACCGTTCGCACAGGCGAGGTTTTCGTCGAAAGCATCGACGCTCAACGAGTTGCAGCACGGGGAGCGCTTCCCGACGACGGCGCGCCGCCTGTTTCAGGTTGCACGGGAGACTCGGGAAGCCCATGGTTTGCCGACGACGGATCCGTGGTCGCCGTTCATGTGGCTGGCAAGAAAGCAGACGAAAACCTCTCCCTCGGTGTCCGTATCGACACCGATGCCTTCCATTTCGACGTCAAGAATTGGCTCTCCTCTGCGGTTCGGGAGGCCGAGAAGTTCTCACCCGACAGCACTCGCGGCAGGAACGTCGAAGCCCGATGCGAGCTCCTCCAAGACGGGGGCAACCAACCCACCAGCAAATCTCCCACCGTCACAATCGACCGCATCTCCATGGAGACCATCGGAGGCATGGTGCTTCAACAGCAAGAGAGTGGGAGTGGGGAAGTGCAATTGGAAGATTATCCAATTGGAGCGCGATTGGTGCGTGTGGGTGGCCAGAAGGTCGAAATTGAACTCAATCAGACTTTCATCGCCGACAACAACAAAGCGATCTACAACGGTGTCGACAGCAAATTCAACTACACGCTGACCCTCGAGAGGACTTCGCCCCTCTTGGAGTTGCTCGTCACTTCTGTTGAAGGCGAACTCTGGCGCCACTACATAGGCTCACTGTCTCAACACTGCCAGGAAACTCTTCTTTCGGGTCCGTCGAGTCCGGCGGATCCTGTCAAGCCCCCGTCCGCCGCTCCGCGCTGACACGACGTCCCCCGCTCACTCGTCTCTGGGGGATTTCGCGGCGGGCGACCTTGGTATGTTTGGCCCAGGCGCCACCACGGCGAACGCACCCGCTTCGAACGCCCAAGCTGCGCACAGAGAGGTTGCTTCGTAAGGCATGACCAGCACGACGCGCAGCGACGAAGGGAGTTTCGAGCGGCGAGAGCGGAACGCCGCCAGGCAGTTCTCGGCCACCGCCGATGAGAATCCTACGTAGGTCACATCGGTTCCCAAAACGACACGCAGGCGCTCTTCGATGTGTTCTTCCGTGGAAAGGCTTTGTCGACGTCCACTCACCTCCGTGTTGACATCCGTGCCTGCGTCCGTGTCGGCGTCCGTGTCAACGCAGGTGTCGACATCGATGACTGGGACGTATGTCATATGGAAATCGCGCGCGGTTTCCAGCAACAACTGAAGCGAAGGAACATCGGGCGATTCCGTGGAGAAACACGGTGCGAAAAGCCCGGCGAATCCGCATGCCGCGCTCTCGAGGAGTTCATCGCCACTTCCGGTCATTCCGAACCGGTAGACTCCCGCTCGCTTCACCGCGGGAATCGTCCAGCGATCCCGATGCGCGGGGCCATCGATGGGCAAGAGACAAACAGTAGGTCCAGCCAGGGAGGACGGGGGAAACTCACACGACTCCAGCGCGACTTTTGCGAGAGCTGGCTCAAACACATGGAGCGGGAGAATTCCCCGGGAGGTTCCGCGCGCGTCTTCCCTCAGCTCCTCGCCCAGCGATGGACGCCGGATGGATGCTGCCGCGCGCGCGTTGAAAGACGCACGCTCGCGAATAGATTCGCGGCGGGACCCCGAGAGGCGAGCGCGCTCGAGGGCGCGCATCTGCGCGCGCACCTGCGCGACGGGGAACACGCTCACGATTTGGAACGCCACGTATCGAAGACGGCCTTAGCCTTTCCGGACGCCACCGCGGCGCGGACCCGTTCAAGCCCCTCAGCAACGTCATCGCAGAGCCCGGCGCACCAGAGAACGCCGGCGGCGTTGAGCAAAACCGCGTCGGTGGCTGCGCCCGGAAGCCCCGCGAGCACATTGCCGAAGGCCCGCACGTTTTCTTCCACTCCTCCTCCACGCAAGTCCGCAGTCGTATGGAGCGTGAGGCCGAAGTCCTGTGGGCGCCAAATCTCGACACTACTAATGGCCCCCTGAACCTTGAGGACCTGCGTCGGACCGCAAACCGAGATTTCGTCGAGGCCATCGTCGCTGTGGACAACCAACGCGCGCGCTCGGCCTAGCTCGCTCAAACAACGCCCTGCTACGACCTGAAGGTCTTTGGAGTAGACGCCTAGCAACTGCCCCGCCAAAGGAAGCGGGTTCGAGAGGGGAACGAGCACATCGAAGAGTGTGTGGAAGCCCAATGAACGGCGCACTTGCCCGATATGCCTCAGCTGAGGAAAAAAGGCTGGGGCATAAAGGAACGCCACGCCGGCGCGCGCCAGGGAAGCGTCGACCTCGGCCAGCGAGGTGGCTAGACTCACTCCTTGGGCCTCGAGGACATCTGCGCTCCCGCACTTGCCCGTGATGCTGCGGCTGCCGAACTTCGCGACGCGTGCTCCCGCGGCCGCCGCCACTACGGCCGCCATGGTCGAGATATTCACGGTGGATGCGCCATCGCCGCCCGTTCCGCTGCAGTCAACAAGCCCGCCCTCGCCCGACCTCGCTGCGCTTGGCACGACTCCATCTGTCGCGCCGGGATGCGTGTGGCGTAGAACCGCCTGGAGCGCTCCGAGAACGAGGTCGGGACTCAAGGGAACGAAACGGAGTCCCGTGAGGACTGCGGCCACGCGCACGTCGGACATGCCCCCTTCGACCATGGCGTCGACGAGCTTGCCCACGTCGGCGCGTGCGAGGTGGCGCCCGGAAAAGATTTGTTCCATGAGGAGAGTGAATCCGCGGTCGTTGCTCATTGGGGCTTATCCTTGGGGATGGGGTGCTGTGGGAACAGCACAGACGTTTTCCGCAGGAGGGCGGTCATGGCATTGTCGGGCTTTCCCCCGAGGCCGAGGAATCGCGAGAGCGAATCGTAGACGTTGAGGGGCGCTTCGAGGCAAAGGACGTGCGCGCACCGTTCGACGTACCAAGCCTCCACATGGGGAATGCGGGAAGCGAGAAGCCGCGGTGCCTCATCGGAGAGAAGCCTGTCCTCGTGGCCCCACAGCAGGAGGGTGCGCACGGCCACGCGCGAGAGTTCGTCGTCGACGAAGTCATCGCCGCCCACGATTTTTATGAAGTCGCGCACGGCATCGTCGCGCAGCAACCGGAAGAGGGAGCGGCGCAGTACGGCGCTCACCAGGGGCGCTCCCGTGTAAGGGAACGCCCGCATGAGTCCGGGGTACAGGACCTGGAACTTCTTCCACGTGAGGTGGGCGAGGGTGTCTCGGAGTGCATAGGGACGCAACCTGACTCCTGCGGGATTGAGGAGCGCAAGCGAGGTGATGGTTTCGGGATGGTCGATGGCCAATCGGAGGCCAATCCAGCCCCCCAACGATAAACCGCAAAAGTCCACGGACCCTACCCCTAGGGCGTCGATGAAAGCCTTCACGCTAGCGACGTGCTCTCGCAGCGACATGACGGGGTTATTGGCGTCAGAAAACCCGCAGAAGTGAAACAGGTCGGGGCAGACCACGCGTCGGCCGTCCTTGAGCATGAGGGCCAGCCACGCGAAGCACTGCCCGCTTGAGCCGATGCCATGGAGGAGGACCACGGGCGGCTCACGCGATTCGGGAGCGGAGTCGTAACAGTGCATGAGCCCATAGGGCGTCGGCAGGCGGTACGAGGTGAGCCCGGCGCCCTTAAGGAAAAGCCGGAACGCCCGACTCATGGCCTCGTCGGTTTTGCGCTCGGAAAGGGCGACGACGTCGGCGTCGTGCAGCCGTCGCGACGGACGACGCACGCCACGGGCGTATTGCAGGCGGAGGAAGCGCTCGAGCGCATCCACCCGTCCGCGGAGATTCCCGCGGTTACTTTGAGAGTTTCCCGCGGGAGGTGATGTCGGCAAGGAGCACCTCCTCGAGTTCTTGAGCATACGCCCGGATGGTGTGCAGCTCAGGTCCCTCGATTGTAATACGCGCGAGGGCCTCGGTGCCACTGTAGCGCACGAGCACTCGTCCTGCTTCACCAAGCTCGTCGACTACGGCCTTGAGCCGCTTTTGAAAGACCGCGAGGCCCTCGAGCTGTGGCTTCGCGGGCACCTTCACGTTACGTGTGACTTGCGGGAGTTTGTGCATCACGCCTGCGAGCTCGGACAGGGGCTTTTGGGTCCGAACGATTATCTCGAGGACCTTCAGCGCGGCTATGATGCCATCGCCCGTGGTGGAGGAGTCGAGGAACAGGAGATGTCCGCTCTGTTCGCCACCGCAGACCACGTTGCGCTTGCGCATCTCCTCGACGACGTAACGATCGCCTACCGCCGTTCGCACGACCTGGATACCGCGCTGGGACAAGGCGAGATCGAGGCCCTTGTTGCTCATGACGGTGACCACCACCGTATCGTGGCGAAGCTCGCCCTTGGATTTCATGTCGATTGCGCACAGCGCTATAATCTGGTCGCCGTCGAGGATGTTCCCTTTCTCGTCGACGACCACGAGGCGATCGGCAT
>JBIKVI010000184.1:0-8763 GCA_044356935.1 Silvanigrellaceae bacterium
ACGTCCATTCGTTTGACGTTAGGAGCATCTCATGAAGATTTCCGCACTCGTCCTCGCCAGCCTCGCCCTCTCCTCCGTTGCTTCCGCTTACGAGTACCAAGGCCCTGTGACCAACTTCCCCCCCACTGAGCTCGCGGGCACCCCCTTCGCAGTTGCCAACGCTGCTTACAATAGCCAGCTCGACGGCATCCCTGGCTTCAACTCCTTCTGCTCCGGCGTGCTCGCTGGCGAAATCACCGCCAACGAAGTCGTTGCTCAGGCTCAGGCCCAGGGCCTGACCAAGGGTACCGTTGACGCTGGTTACATCAACAACGTCCGCAGGCAGATCCTCGGCATCTGCCGCGACTGATTGCACGCCCCCTTCGCGGGCTCCCGTCCGCGAATAGAAGAGGCCTGGTCCATTCGGACCAGGCCTCTTTTTGCATGGAGGGTGCGCCTCGCCCTTCGACGTCGACCTCAGCGGATGTTCGCGCCGGCGCCTTCGTGACCCGGGTCACCTGGTCGTGACTTTTCGACCTCAAGCACTTCTTGAAAAGTCGGGCAGAAGAATGTCTTGTTCACTGGCCTCCCCTCGAGTTCCCCGAGAACGCCCTGGAGCATGTGGAATTCCCCTGGGTCATTTTCGGTGAGAGGTCCACGAGTGTTCTGAGCGCGCTCCTCAGCAAGGCCCTCCATTTCCCTCGACATGCCTATGATTAAGTTCTGATACTGCTTTACCGAACTCAGATGGAGTTTGTAGAGCGGATCAAGTTTTCTGTCGCGACGATCCTTGTCGCTTGCAAGGCTCGCGACCTCGGCATTGGCATGAACGATGTGGACTTCCACTTCCTCTTTCTGAGCATTCACCTTTTCTAAAAGATCCTCGAAGCTCATTGCATTGGGAAGTCCCTCGAGCGCCTGTGCGGCTTCGAGACGCTCTTTTATACGCGTTTCCGTGGCCTCGATGCTCGCAATCACGAGATCGAGTTCGGCGCGCGTCGCCTGGGCACGCTCGTTGGACACCGTGCTGCGGGATCTCAAGTTCTGCAAGACATCCGATACTGCATAGGGCTGACTCCGCGCCGGGGGAAACCGCACGGGTGCAAAAACCGCCTTGAGGGCTTCTTGAGGAGGCGTCAGACTGCCCCTGCCCCCAAGGCTAGGGTGGTCGTACGGGACCTCAGCTTGGTAAAAACAAACGTGATCGGCGACGCCCTTTTGCAGGGACTTGTAATCTTCTTCTGTCTTGGCGCTTCTCAAAGCGGACTTCTTTATAAGGGGCGACGTCGTCAGAAGGAACGCGAATCCATCTTTTTTTCGGCTTACAAAGCTGGACGCGTCTGCCTCGCGCTGTTGATTGAAGCCGCGGTCCTTGCATCCCTTAAGCCAGGGCGCGGTGACGACCACGTAACAAAGCGCGCTCAAGGCGACAAAAGAATTCAGGCGCATGGGGGAGACCTCCGGGTGTTCGCTCCCACGAAGGTAACACGAGCCGGCGCTCGCCACCCACCGACTCGACGCGGACTCGGCGCGGACTCGACGCGGTGGGCAGCGCGGACTCAGCGCGCGATGTGCGCTTCGGTAGGGCCGACGTACTTTGCCGCCGGACGATAGATGCGGTTGTCCTGCCACATCTCAATGGTGTGGGAACTCCATCCCACCACGCGCGCAACCGCGAAGATGGGCGTGAAGTCGATGGTCTCGATGCCCATGAGGCGGTAGAGAGCGCCCGACCAGAAGTCGACGTTGGGCCAAATGTAGTCTTTTTCCTTCTTCGAGAGCTCTTCGATCATCGTGTCGTGGACGATGCGCAGCGTTTCGTATGTCGCCTTAGCCTTGGTGTCGGCTTGGCTTGAGACGAGCGTTTCGAGCATGTCACGCAGGACTTTGGCGCGCGGGTCCATGGTGCGGTACACCCGGTGACCGAAGCCCATGACCTTCGCCTTGGTGGCAAGCGCGTTGTGCACCCAATCCCTGGCCTTTTCGGGTGAGCCGATGCCATCGGCCATGGCCAACACCTTTTCGTTGGCGCCGCCGTGCAGCGGACCCGAAAGAGCCCCCACCGCGCCGCTCACGGCCGAAACGAGATTCGCCTCGGTGGAAGCGATGACGCGGGCGGCGAAGGTCGACGCGTTGAAGTCGTGGTCCATGTGGAGCAGGAGCGCGACGTCGAACATGCGCGCGATGTCTTTTTTCGGCGTCTCGCCGGTGAGCATGTATAGGAAGTTCTCTGCGTGGGTGAGCTCGTTCTTGGGCGCGATGGGAGCTAGGCCACGGCGATTGCGCGAGGCCCGGGCCACGGCCGTGGCCAGTTGGCTCGTCAAGCGAATAGCCGAGCCGACGTTGGCATCGACGTCGGTGAGTTTCACCGGCCCCTGGTCGAAGGCGAGCGCAGCCATGGCCGCCTGGAGAATCATCATCGGGTGCGCCGTTTTGGGCGCCGCGTCGATAACCGTTTCCACGTGCTTGGGCAGCGTGCGAGCGGCCTTGAGCTCAGACGTGATCTTCGTGAGCTCCTCGGCGCTGGGGAGCTTCCCGCGCAGGAGGAAAAAGGTCATTTCTTCGAAGGTCGACTTCTCGGCGATCTCCTCGATGGCGATGCCGCGGTAAATGAGGCGACCTTCCTCGCCTTGTACCTGGCTGACCGAGGTGGCGTCGGCGACGACGCCGGCGAGTCCTTTAGAAAATCCAATGTCTTGTGTCACAGCGAGTGTCTCCTTTTGGAAAGGGAAAGGGGGAATCGGTATCAGATACCCGAGGCTTCGTCAGCCTTGGCGGACGCGAAGAATTCAGCCGATGCATCGGCGAGGCGTCGGTAGGCCGGAGGCCGGCCATCCTGACGCAGGAACCTCTCAAAGTGAGCGGTCGCCTCGCGGAAAACGGGACCGGGGAGCACACCGCGGAACTTTTGGACGGCCAGCAGGACCCCGTAAGTGATGAGCACGTCCACTGCGCAGTATTCCTCGATCGAATCCCATTCTCTCAAAGCGTAGTACGTTTCGGCAACCTTGCTTCCGTCCATACCCTCCATCTTGCCGCCCAAACCCATGGCACGGGAAAGAACGTCCAGTCCGGTGCGGAAGGAACTGGCTCCGGCCACGTAATGGCAAAGGTCGAAGCTCTTCTCTACGGCGTAGCGCGACCTGTAAGAATCGTAGCCAGTCTCCCGCCCGTACTCGGCCAGGGGGCAGGTGAGCAGATGCCGAAGGCTCCTCTGCTCGATGACGGGCAGGTCGAAGCCTGTGATGTTGTATCCACAGAAGGTAACAGGCACCGGCTTGAGTTTCTTCCGTTGGTAATCCGACATGCGGTAGTCGGACTGCAGGGAGTCGTACCAGGTACGCGAAAAATCGCGATGCTTGACGGCGAAGGCCCAAAAAGCCTCGAGGAGGCTGCGTTCGGCCGCTAGGAACTCGGCTCGCGTCTCCGGAAGGGCGATGGTGCGCTTGAAGCCATCCATGATGGCGTAGGTTTCGGGGTGGACGTACACCGCGCAAACGCTCGCCACCACATGGAACATGGGCGGCGGGAAATTGACGTTGGCCTTGGCGAGGGCAGCCTGCGCAACGCGGAGGTCCTGCCAGCGGAGCTCCGGATCGACCTCGAAAGGGAGCGAGGGCTCGTGGGTGTCGAAGAGGAGCTCGACGTCGGGCACGGTCTCGATGTCGAACACGAGAATCGGGGCCTGTGGCCGTTCGGCAAGCTGCGACATGTGACCTCAGCGACCTTGTGCGACCAACCTCGCGATCTCCACAGACAACTGGATTCCGTAACCCGAGCTGATCTTGCGGGGATAGCCAATGGCCTGGTTATTGTCTGCGACGCCGGCGATATCGATGTGGGCGAAGGGGCGCCCATCGACGAACTCCTTGAGGAATTGCGCCGCCGTGGCGCTTCCCGCGGAGCCGGCGGTATTCTGGACGTTGTTGAGGTCCGCAAGGGTGCCCTTCACGTCGTCGCCATACTCTTCCCAGGTGGGAAGCAGCCAGGCGCGCTCGCCCGTGGTTTCGGACGCCTGGGCAACTATGGAGCCGATGCCGTCGTCGTTGAACGGGAAGACCCCAGCGCCCACGTGTCCGAGCGAGATGACCATGGCTCCCGTCAGCGTGGAGTATTCGAAAATGTAGTCGGGCTTAAATGTGGTGGACGTGTAGTAGAGGGCGTCGGCCAGGACGATGCGCCCCTCGGCATCGGTGTTCATAACCTCGATGGTTTTGCCCGAGAGGGTCTTGAGGACGTCACCGACCCGATAAGCATGGGCATCGATCATGTTTTCGGCCAGTGCACCCACCGCGATGACGCGCACAGGCAGCTTGAGAGCTGCAATGGCAAGGATGGACGAAAGGGTGACCGCGCTCCCGCTCATGTCGTACTTCATGCCGACCATACTCGTGGCAGGCTTGAGGGAGTAACCGCCAGTGTCCATTGTGAGCCCCTTGCCCACGAACGCGATGGTTTTGGTGTAGTGGGCGGGGGCGTATTCCGCGACGACGAGCTGAGGCTCGTTGGCCGAACCACCGCCCACGGCCATCATCGCGTTGAAGCCCATTTGGCGGAGCTTCTGCGCGCCGAAAATCTCCACCTTTAGTCCCGCGTCGCGGGCGCGCGCCGCCATGGTTTCGGCAACGTACTTGGGATGGACGATGTTGGGAGGCCCGTCTTGCAGCAAGCGGCACGCGTCGACGCTCTCCGACAGGATGCGCGCTTTAGCTAACGCATCGCCAGCGCCGGCATGGACGAAACTGATCGCCAGCGGTGTTTCGACGTCCTTCTTCGCATCGTCGGAGGGGTTGAGCGAGGGGTACTTGTACGCGCCCATCCGCGCGCCCACGGCAATCTGTGCGACGCCCTCGGCGTCGGAGAAGAAGCGCGAAGAACCGTTCACGACCACCTTCGCCGCTTTCGCTTTGGCGGCCTCCTCGCCGATGCGAACACCCAACTGACGCGCGCGCGCGGGCGAGTGGTCGGTTTTCGTGCCGCCGCCCAACACGAGCACGCGTTTGGCGAGACCCTTATTGGGACACAGAGTGAGGCAAGACTGCAGCCACTTACCTTCGAAGTCCTTGATGGCCGCCAACTCCGACACCACGAGACCCACATCCGCGTCGAGCTTCGCGAGAGTCGGCGAGGTGACCTTTCCGCCGTCGCCGAAGTCGCCCTCGTCGGCCAGGATGACGCAGAGGTCAGCCTGCGCGTCGTTCCAGGAGGACCTCTGCTCTAAGGTCACGGGCTTGATCTTGGGGAGTGCCATGGGGAACGGTTCCTCGGCTGATACGGTGGTGGGAGTAGACCAATGCGTGCGCTCTTGGCGACGTGCTTGCGGTCCTGGGAAGCGTCGGCGACAATGCTCCTTTTGATTATCGAATTCAAGCCGGCGGATCGATGAAAGCCCTCCGAATCCTGCTCCGACTGCCGCTCGCAGCCTCATTGGCCGTGGGCTTCGCCACGATCGGATTCGTGGCGTGGTTCTTCCCGTGGGTGTTGACCCTGCACGCGGGCCTACTCCTCTATTTCCCCTACGAACCCGATGGCACGATGCGCTACGCTCGCCTGGCGGGCCCCGTCGCCGCGACCTGGAAAGGCGACTGGGTGCCCTCGCACCTCATCCCCGCGGCGTGCAAGAAGGCATTGGTGGCGTCGGAGGACGCGAAGTTCTTCTACCACAACGGCCTCGATCTCGAGTCGATCGAGGAGAGCTACCGCGCCAACGAAAGAGGCGGGCGTATCGCGCGCGGCGGCAGCACCATCACTCAGCAACTGGTGAAGAACGCCTTCCTCTCGCGCGACAAAAGCTACCTGCGCAAGGTTCGTGAGGTCGCCGGCGCACTCTTGCTCGATGCGACGCTTTCCAAGGACGACCAACTGACATGGTACTTCAATGTGGTGGAGTTCGGTCCACGGGTTTATGGACTCGAATCCGCGGCCCGATTCTATTTCGACAAGCACGCGGCCCAACTCGATAAGCGCCAATGCGCCAGCCTGGTGGCTGTCCTTCCCGCCCCAAACCGCTGGAACGTAGCGCTGGTGAAAAAGAGGCGCACCCCGTTCTTCGCACGTAGGACCGCGACCATCCTTGCTCGCATGGAGCACGTGAAGTTAGGTGCCGACGAAGAGGTTCGCCGAAGCCTCGCACGCGAGCGGCGCCCCTTGAGCCTTCGAGAGAGGGCGAGCCTCGCGGCCGACGAGGTCCGTTCGGAAAAGAAGGCGGCCTCCACTCCCGTCGCACCCCACGAAGAAGTGGAGGGTGGAGAGGGCAGCGAGCTGGAAAGCATGGCCCCAAACGAGGCAAAGGCCGAGAACCCGGAAACAGGCAACGCCGGCGATGTGCCCACCCAACCCGCCGCCCTCGACGCAAACGGCTCCGGTTTGGACGGGGGCGAAGGGAACGAAGACTTAGAACCCCGACCGGGAGACGAGGAGGCCGGAGGAGACCTTCCCGATGACTCCCCTTCGTTCCCTAGCGTGCTTCTCCCATCTCCAGACACCCCCGTTTCCACTGATGAAAAGCGAGAGGGAGAAGGAACCGACCCGGGTTCGACCGAGAACGACAGCTCAACGCCTGTTCCTGGCAACGGCCTTTAGGCCCGTTCCCTCCGTCGTTGCAAACGACTTGGGTCGATGATAACGGTCGGGGCTGGAATCGTACCGTGCACCTGGGCGTGCCACATCTGCATACCGTCTGAAGGACTCTGCCATGACATCACCTAGCGACATCACCAAGAGCGTCCGCAAGCACAAGCTCGCTAAGCGCGGCACCCAACGCAAGAACAAGGTTCGCGCCAACGGCACGACGCCAGGCCTCTTCGAGCTCAACAAGCCGACGCCGAACGAGAAGAAGTGACGATCCGCCTCGAGATGCGGAATTCGGGAAGCGAAGAGCTTCCCTTGGAGTCCGCTCCCACACGCGAGTAGAGTTGACGGTCGAGGGACGCCCAATCGCTTGGGTCCACCTCGATTTTTTTGTACTTATCGCCGACGATGGAAGGAAGTTCTCACCGGGTCACATTGAGTTTACTTGCGAAGAACACTATGACACCTTTCGCATGTAGGCCCGACCGGAAGCTCTTTCCTGTAAAGCCGTCAGCTCCGACCTTTTCAATCCCGTAAGGAGGAATGCACCAGGTATGCGTCCAATGGGTCAAAACCGCCACCAGGTCACCGAAGGCCCGCGCGTCAACGCGCAGATCCGCGCTCTCGAAGTTCGCCTCATCGGCGACGATGGAGCACAGCTGGGCGTCTTGCCCATCCGCGAAGCGCTCTCACGCGCGGAAGAGGCCGGCCTCGACCTCGTGGAAGTTTCGCCTGACGCGAAGCCGCCCGTGTGCAAGCTCATCGACTACGGCAAGTACAAGTACCAGCTGAGCAAGAAGGCTCACGAGGCCAAGAAAAAGCAGGTCGTGGTGGAGGTCAAGGAGGTGCAGCTCACCCCCAACACCGACAAGCACGACTTGGAGACCAAGCAAAACCATATCCGCCGATGGGCAGCGGAAAAGCACCGCACCAAGGTGTTCGTGAAGTTCCGCGGACGCGAGCTCTCACACATGGAACTTGGATATCGCGTCGTTCAGGAACTCCTCGCGGGCCTTGAAGACGTCGTGGCGCCAGAGTCCATGCCCAAACTCGAAGGCCGCCGTCTTATCGTGACGTTGGTCCCCAAGGCCGACAAGCACTAATTTTGTGCTGAAGAGACCCCTGAGAACCGAAGGGGCACGACGGTGAACGCGGCAAGGGCACGGCAAGCCCCTTTGCCCTGGGTCGACTTATCCTGTCACTGAGTGGTTGACTTTTCGTTCCGAAAGGTTTTATTCACAGATCTGTAGTTTTCTCCTCCTTTTTGTTGCTCTTTCGGTGTTGCCACTCGTGGCAGCACCGCTTTTTTTTGGCTGGTTGACAAATCAAGGTGAGTCTCAACGCGACTCACACGTGAGGTCCTTGGGCAAAGCAATCTTCTCAAGATCCGAACGGGTCAAAAGACCGATGGGCTCAAACGACTTCACGTGACCTCGGAAGGACTCGAAGCCTCTGAGGGCTTTGCCACCGAGGGCACGCGCGAGGCAAAAGCGCGGACTTCCGACAGGGGACGAAGGAAGCCAGAGATCGGTGGCCTTCTCGTCGAACCCAGCAGCGCACGACCGACGTTTCGACGAAGCACTGAAACCGACGAAGGTCGGCTCGTACCGTCGCGAGCGTCCCTGGGCACCGCGAGCAATCGGCAAGAGTCGTCCAACGAAATAGGCGTCGGCCCCAAATACCGATGGGGGAGCCCCTTCGAAACGATCGGTAACTGCGCGCATGTGGATTTCGCCTTCGGAATCACGAGTGGCGAAAAGACGCTCGATGATGCCCTGCCCCGTGGCGTCCCCGTCACCATCGCTCCACCTTCCGAAAGTCGCAATGTCGAGGCGTGCCTCCCCGTGGGCCTCTTTTTGCGCGCGCACACGGGATACGACCTTGCTGGCACCATTGGCTCCGCCAATCTCGCCGCGAGAAAGGTCTCGCCAGGTTTCCAGCGACGATCCATCGGTCTTCCAACGGAACAGCTGCAAGGGCTTGCCCGCATTGCACACCACGACCTCCCGGTCGAATCTCGCGTCGGAGGAAGGCCCGAAGCGGGCCGATAGGGTCCCACCGTTCCCACGATCGACCACCCGCACGACAGCAGGCTCGCCCTCAACCACTTTTCCTTGCGCGCGCGCCAGCGCATTGAGACGCGCGCTCGTCGCATCGAGCGTCCGGGTCACGGCATTCAGACGTCGGCCGTACCCGTTGAAAAAGGAGCGGCCT
>JBIKVI010000185.1:0-8707 GCA_044356935.1 Silvanigrellaceae bacterium
GCGCGCCAAAGGCGCGCCGACAATCCCCCCAATGCTCGGCCCCCCAGGGGGCCTGCGCGAAGGCAGCTGATGAGAACGCAGGGTGCGGGCTGTGAAAGCGGTCACTCTGCTCCGCGAAGTTCGAACCAAGTGTTTCAGCCTTCCGCTGGAACGTAATTCCTTCGGGCCTACCGGCCCTGCGCGGCGCTGTCGCGCCTTGCTCCCCCGGCCCTATCCTCGCCCCCGCTGCGCGCGGGCTGCGTCGGCCTAGATGGCCCCCTTCGGGGCCATACCCCCGCTACGACGAAGGCCGCGTGCGCTCCCATGTGAGCGAAAGGCCATTACGCCCGAATCGCAGGCGTATGCGGTGCCCAAGATGCGTGAGGAGCAGGAAGCTCCCAGTGGTGCAGAGAAGGAGTAGGTGCGTGCTCGTTTCGGACATCGTGGACCTCGCGGTGCGGATTCGAAGACGAAGGTGTCTTCGTGCGAGGAACGGACTGTGCGACCACCGGGAAGGGGCCCCTTGGGAATGGCATCCCTGGTTTGGCGCCAAACTCGGCTACCAGCACGCGTTTGAAGTCCGTTGCAGGGAGACGCATTCAAGGCGAATCAAAACGCACAGAGAGCCTACGAGAGCCCAAATCAAGCACGCACTCACGATGCACTAATGGAGAGCAAATACGATGCTCGAAAGAAGTGCATCAGCTCGCCTTTTGCGAGAGCCGATGGGGGGAAATTCCAAGGCGATCCATCTTCGCACGCAAGCCCGGTTGAGTGAGCTGAAGAAGGGCGGCGGCAGCCGTCATCGTCCCTCCCGTTTCGAGAGCCTGACGAATGACGGCACGCTCCAGCTCGTGAACAAGTGGCTGAAGTCCTTCGCTGAGGTCATACCCGGTTGCGGAAGGCTCACGTGTCACGTCGATGGTGTCCGCGGAGTCGAGAAGATGCGAATCGAGGACGGGTGAATTCGCAGCCAAGGCCATGAGCCGACGCACGGTGTTTTCAAGTTCTCTGACGTTTCCAGGCCAAGCGCGTTTTTGAAGCGTGGTGATGAGGTCTTTCGTCATCGTACGCGCGATGAGATCGCCTTGACGCCCTGTCTCCCGCTCGATGAAGGTTTGCACCAGTTCCGGAAGATCTTCCAGGCGCTCGCGGAAAGGGGGAATCGTGAGCGTCACGACAGCGAGTCGAAAGTAAAGATCGTCACGGAACGAGCCGCGCTTCCTCATCTCTGTGAGGTCTCGATTCGTTGCTGCGATGATACGCACCTCAACTTTCCGCTCCTTTTTTCCCCCGACAGGAACGAAGGTCCCCTCTTGAAGAACACGAAGCAGTTTGACCTGAGTTGCCGGTGAGAGTTCCCCGACTTCGTCCAGGAAGAGAGTTCCTCCGTTTGCCCTTTCGAAGACGCCCTCGTGGGATGCGACCGCGCCGGAAAAGGCACCTTGAACATGTCCGAACAGTTCGCTCTCGAGGACACCCTCCGCGAATGCGCCACAGTTCACCTTCACGAAGGGTGCGCCGTTGAGAGGAGAGCATGCGACCAGCGCGTCGGCCACACGTTCCTTGCCAGTCCCGTTCTCCCCGAGGATGAGAATCGATGCGCGAGACGGTGCCACGGTTCGGATTTGTTTTCGTAGGGCACGCATCGTTGCGCTCTGGCCCACAAGGCCCATGTCGTCTTGACTGTCTGAATTCACTTTCGAGATGGCCGCATGCAAACGTGCAAGGTGAACGAGTCCATCTTCGAGATTGCAAAGATCGTTTGCCGAGAGCTTAGGAAGCTTTTCAGGGTCACACGCGAGAAGTCGCTCTAGAGTCGCAACAAGTGATTTTGGCCTCCTCATAGCGCAAAATACTCCAGTCGCTTTGGTTCGGAGACGGCAGATGCAGCCCCTCCAGAACGACCGTAGGAGACGAACGCCGAGATGCACGTAAAACGACGCGGTGCGACCTGGGCGACCAGGCTTCGGCTGACGGCGAGCGAAGAGCGGAGCCCTAGAGCAAGGGATGTGCCGCGTTCAGTGTCTGCAGAGGGTGAATCGGCATCGACGCCAAGCGCCTTACGAAAGAAAGTCCACGGGCGGAGGGAGCCGGCTTGGTCGGTGACGCTCACGCCGAAGGTTCCGCCATCGAATCCGAACGAAAGTTGTACGACCTGCTCCTCCTGAAGTTCGAAGGCTGCGTTTGTGTCGACTCCCGTCGCGGTGATGGCGTTGAGGAGGAACTCGTCGACGACTTCAAGGCAGCGAGAGACGAATGTTGATTTGAAGCGGGGCGCCGCAAGAGGGGCCAGCGCTGCAAGCGTGTTCTCGACGGATTCAAGTGCGGCACTCCGTTCTTTTTGCGTGCGGATTTGCATTGTCTGGCATCTCGCATACGGAAGCTCGGCAGCGAGCGTCTGGAGCGTTGGGACCCGCCACCGGGAGAAGGTTGACGAGAGGTTCTCTCGAAGAGCCGCCACGCCTTCGTCCGTTGCCTCTCGGAGCGGAATCAGGTGCCGCACGAATCCGCTCTCGAGGTCGCGGACCTCGTCCGCGCTGGGGTGGGCGGAGTGAAACGTCACAACGGAGTGGACGAACCCCCGCTTTGCAACGATGCTCTGCACGCATTTGCGATCGGAGAGGGGTGCAACGAGATAATGAAGTTCCTCGCAGGAAGAAAGACGCGAAGATTCCGATTGAAACTCATCTTCACTTGAGCAGACAACGCCACGAAATCCAGAAACAGCCGCAGTGAGACGGAAGACTTCTGAGAACGCGCGAGGAAAGTCTTTCTTTGCGAGGAGGAGGATCTTCATGAGGCGCTCCGCGGCAAACGTGCGAACGCAGCCATTCGCTCCAGAACTTGAAAGACCGAAACGTGTGCGTCGAGTTCGTACGTCTCGCCGTCGATGATGGCCTTGAATTCGAAGGCATCGTACGACTCAAGCAATGGGATGTCCTTTCCCACATAGAGGATTTCGTCGCGATCGCCTCGTTCACTGGACAACGGCAGCGTCATCGACTCGACCGCATCTTTTGCCCTGAGCATCTGCTGAGCGAGATTGAGGCAGCGTAGCCAGTAGTCCGAACACTCGCAATACGTCAGTGGTGGATAGTCGTTCCGTTCGAGAGACCAGACGAAGTGCGAAAGCGCCGTGCTGTTTCCGGAACGGATGCCGCCCGTGTACAGCCGTGCGGATGGAAGATGGCCGACAGCGTCCAGGAGAGCTTTGTTTGCGCTGACGTCAGAAAATCGGCCTATGATGTCAAACGCATCCTTCTCGTTCTTTCGTCGATTAATATTCAGCATGATCTATGCACCCTTCGGTAAGTAAATTTGCTCGTGACTCGATAGGCACGTGGCCTGGTCTGCAGCTTTCGGAAGCGAGATTGCGACAAGTGTGATGTCGTCCTCGTCCTCCGGGTGTGCGGTGCTGTAGAAACGTTGCGTCATGCGAAACAGCTTCCATAGTAGTCTTGGATCGTGCGGGTTCGTCCGACTTTCGCCGGGAAGTCGAAACCTCTTCGCGATGACAGCCGGGCGGACACCGAGAAGGTCGGAGAAAAGGCCATCGGAGAAGAGGAAGAGGGTTTCGTCTTCGAGAACGAATGTGTTTGGTGTCCATTCGCCTTCGTAGTTCGAACCGCCGATGGTCGAATGCTTTCCCTTCGGAGTGAGCGTCCGGTGGGATGCGCTTCCCACCAGCATTGCACTCGGGTGCCCCGCGTTGCAGAGCGTGACCTCGCGGGTAGAGGAATCAAGCAGGGCAAAAATCGCGGTGCAGGAACCTGGTTCCCTTGCTGCACTGAGGTGCGCGAGCAACCTGCCTGGTGCGCGCGTGAGGAGATTTTCGCGTTCTTCGCGGGTCGAGGGCTTAGGCCGGAGACCGGATGTCGGCATGTCCTCGCGCCGACGCGCGCGTGTCGCATCGGCGCACCACGTGGCCCACGCGTCCGCAAGTGATCGTGCTATCATCGCAGCTTGAATGCCGTGTCCAGTGACGTCGAGGACAACGGCGACAACAAGTTCTCCGTCCTCGAACGTGAGCTTGCGAACGTCGAAGAAGTCGCCTCCGACGGAAACACACTGGCGCTGCCAGACACGCCACTCCACTCCGGCCTCGTTGCCCTTACGCTCGCCTTGCATGAAGAGCATCTGTTTCTTGGCAGTCGAGAGTTCGGATTCCAATACTTTCTTGCGTGTCAATTCGGACGCAACAAGTGCAATATGACGGGAGGAGGTTCCAACGCGCAAGAAGGCGACGAGAAGCAGCCCCGGGTAGAAAAGCGCGAATCTCCAGTCGATGAGTGTCTTGGGCGCGCTTTCGGACGAGAGAAGCGCCTCAAGATTTGACGACCCCAAGAGTGCGAAGAGAACGAACGTCACGACTCCCGCGACTTGCATCAGCCTGAATTCGATGGCTGACTTCTTCAGCTCGGGCACACTCTCGAATGTCCGCGCATCAGGTTGGCGCCGCTGTCTCGATAAAACGTCGTACCCCAGAACCATGGCGACGATGATGCCTGCCGCTGCGTCGGCAACTAGGTCGGCTTTCTTCCACGCTACGGGTGAAAGGATTCCAGCGACAAGAAAGAAGAGTGGAACCAGGACATGCATGCCTCGTAGGGCGAGAATCGGGCGTTGCGCGGTTGGCTTTCGATCTGTGAAGACGAGGCCGAAGTGTACCATGCTCGTCAAGCCGAGGCCGACGAGAAACCCACCGAGTCCGTCGATGAGTGGAGAAGGAACGGCGTGAAGGAGCTGTGAGTAGACGGGGTTCTCGTAAGAAGCGTGCAGGAAGACGCTTGCGGCGCGCGTGGCGGAAAGATAGGCGAGCGCGGAAAAGACGCGGGAGTGATCGAAAAAGAGGGCGAGGAGGCAGAGAATCATCGGGATGGCGATTTGCAATTGGCGTCCGAGATTCGCGGTGAGTTTAGGGCTCGCACCGAGCGCCTGATAGGCCGCGGTGACCTCCTGTTTGGCGAGCACGACTGGGAAATCGGACGGGCCAAACCACGGCAGACCGCTGATCTTCATTTCAAGGCGGAGAATCCCTCCTTCATCCTCGATGTCTTGATCCGAAACCGCGAGTGCGACGCTACTTCCCATCCCCAGCACGGTGCCTCCGTCGCGAGGCTTACGGTCGAGCCGCGTTTCAATGTGAACGCTTCGTGGCATGACGAGCGAAACGACACCCTCCGATCGCACGAATTCTCGTTCCTGTGGTGAAAGAGAATGCTCAAGGATGACGTGTGTTGGAGGGACCGAGAGCGACGAAACTGCCGCCCGAGTTTCGGAGTATGAGGGGAGGGAGAGGCTTTTGACGTCTCCGATGCGCTCGCACTGGCGCTCCTCTCCACCTCCGCGGCACGAGAGAAAGACGGCTTGGAACGAGCGGAGAGGAAGAACGCTCCCGTCCCCCTGCAAGCGCGTGAGTTGGACTGCGGGCTCGAATTGACTGCGCTGTCCTTCGAGGGTGAAGAGAAACAGGGCAGCTACGGCGACGGTGGTGAGCGCAAGCAGGAGAAATGGGGCGCGACGGGGGAGACGCACGGGCCCGAGAAGGGCTCCCATGCGAGTACCGATTCCACTCAATGTTTTAGCCGAGCCACCCCCGGTGGGCTGTTGAGTCATCGCACCTCGTCCTTCTGAGGTGCATTATTCCAGACAATACGGATGGCGGGCCCGTGCGTCTGCGCAGGGGCCCGCCATCCTCATGACACCGGAAGGACATAGAGTAGACGGGCTTTAGCAGCCCTTCCCACCGTTCTGGGGGGTGTCCTTCGCCGAGCCTTTGGCGGTTTCACCCGCGCCAGGGGCGCGAGCCGGAACGTCTGCCCGTTCCGAGGTGCGGGGAAGCGGCATCTCCGATGCGCGATCCGACTGGTCGATACTCGCAGGTGTGAACGCAAAGATGGGCAAGCCGCCAAATGCGATCACGCTGCCGATGTGTCCATCCATCGCGAGGTTCTGATTCTCCATGAAACCAGGATGTGTCAGCAAGATGTTGCCGTCGTTGAAAGCAAACATAATGCTCTTGAGGGGCTCTGGCACCTTGGACGCGAACGGTGAAAGCGAGCGATAGCTGACCTTGCCAGGCTCGTACTTCGTGCCGTCGAGGTGGTTCGAAAGCACGCTCACAAGCTCTTTGTGGCGCGCAAATTCATTGCGCAGCGAGAAGTAGGCTTCAAGCGCGAGAGCAAGCGTGATTCTCACGCCGTCCACGAGGTCAGCCTTGATCTTCGCCTTCATCGCTTTCTTTGCAGCCGCTCGGTCTGCAGCTTCGAACGCTGCATCGTACTCCGACACTCGGGTTGGCTGATAAAGCCCGATGATGTCCGCGGAAAGTGCCTTGCGCTGGGCAAGTGTCAGCCCGTAGCAGTAATCGGTCGGCGCTGCATCCTTGCAGTCGATCCAAAACGAGGCGACGTTTCGCGCCAAAAAGTCGTCATAGATGGCGGAGAACTGAGATTTTCCGCCTGTGAATGTCGAGATCTTTACAGCCGATCCGTACGAAGCCATGTTTATCTTCGCCAGACGTGCCTTCTCGAAAGACTCGTAGCGCGTGACCAGTGCGTCGAAATCCTGCGCAGCCGTTGGTGCGACCTCGATGAAATCCGAGCGCGATCCGCTGAGCCACAAGCAGTTTTCGGGATCGGGCGTCGCCTTTCCGATCGTCCAGCATTGGCTTGCGTAGAACGCGGTCTCTTCGGTCTCGCTCATTTTCTTTATGTCAACAGCATATTCATAAGGTCCAGTCGCTTTCTCGACGAACGATTCGTTTACCGCCCGTGTTCTGGCATTGCTCGGAAGTTTTGCGAAGAGGTCGAAGAGCTTAGGTGTGGCCAAAACACGGAGATCCGAAACCGTGAATTGCTGATAGGTTTTGCTCTCTGGGCGGTAGAGGAAGATGCGCTGGTTGAGCGCGCCCCAGACGAATGGCCGCAAGCAATTCTCTGCAGAGATGACCTCGAAATATGCCTTCCCCGAGCGCTTACGTGGCGCGAGAACTGCGGAACACTTCCGATTCGGCACGATGCTTCCCGCTAGGTTGCCGGTCTTCGAGAATGAGTCGGTGGCGATCTCGTCATAGACGAGAAATCCGCCAGGGGCGCTTTCATCACTCGGGGCACCGTCCAAGCTGAATACCTTCGCGGAGCCTTCTTCTTTGGGATCGCACACACCCTTGATGGTGGCGTTTCCACATCCGACCAGAAGTGCCGATGCAGCGATGCTTGCTGCGGTGGAGGTTTTCACTTGGGCTCCTTCAACGTAGGCTTGCCCGACTTTTCGAGTACGCCCACAATTTCGTTCTTGATGCTTCCCAGAACGAGTGCGTAGCCCAGACCTGATTTCCTGCCAAGGTGAATCGCGAATGGTTTGGAATCCTTGGACTTCAGCACTGCCCCGCTCATCGCGCCCGACGTGGGACAGTCGTACGCAACAAGTCCTCCCGTGTTGTACCTGAGCGGGGAGCAGACGAGTGGGTCGGCCGTGAATCCTGCGTTCATTGTCAAAGGAAACGGAGGGTGAATCCGGTCTGGAAGTTCGAAAAGCGTGGGATCGAAAGACTGGGTTGAGCGCAAGGCATCCGGGTCGGCCGCGAGGAGTACGACGCCTTCGACTTCGTTTGACGGAGCCTTCAAGAGAGAGCTGAACGTCGCCATAAATGGAGACGAACCCGAGGCGAGGGCGACGTGGCGGCCAGGCGATGGGTCATCGAAACAGTGCGCCGGAGCGAGGAATCTCGACTCCGAGACAAACAGGCCGTAGCAGGATGCGCCTGAAGGTCGGGTCTCGAACGAGAATGAGGGGTCGTTCAATACAAGTCCGAGCTGGGGTTTGTTTGAGGTCGCGGGCTGGTTGGGGGCTGGGGGAGTCGTCTCGGAGGTCTTGGCGGAGGGTTTTTGACCACGTTCGGAGGACGCTGCTCCACAGGCGGTAACAATCGCCATCGCAGCGCTCGTGAGCATCAATGGCCGCGCCATTGGATTGGAAGCCATCGTTTACGGATTTCGAGGGCGGATGCCAGGTTCGCATCGGTTGGGTTTGGCGTCGAGCCAGTCCGGACACCCGTCCGCTCCGTCCGGGTTCTCTGAAGTCCCGTTGCAACAGAGCGTTTGGCACGTGTCTCCTCGAGGATTCTGGCATCCTTCGGGCGACATGATCGGTGCAGGGGGCAGTTTCGGTTTGACCGTGGCTCCGGTCGTCTGATTTGAGTTGCCCGCGGGAGGAGCTTCGTCGCTGGGGACGGGCTGGGTCGAACTGCCGTTTCCTTGAGACGTCGAGCCAGAATTGTCGCTGGAACAGGCCACAAGAATGCCTGCCAAGGTGATTCCGAGGACCGCGAGGGTGGTGCGTGTACGCAGAATCATTCTGGCCGCCTTCGTAGCTGGGTTCGTCTCGCCCCACGACGGGGGAAGGGCGACGCTGGGGGTGGCATTCCTTCCTCTAATGGATTCCCCCTTCCACGTATCGGAAATCCGAGTCGTATCTTTAGCGACGCTTACGCTGGCGGGTGAGCTCGCCCTGGTCAGGGTCGAGAAGCAGAGTGCCCGAGAGGGGACTGTCAGGCGGCAAAGGGCATCCCGGCGACTCGCGCGGCGGTTGATAGAGAGTAGTTGTAATGTATCTTACATAATGTAATAATATTACAAATTGTATTGTATGTTACAAAATCCGCTTTGTTACAAGAGGCGCGGCCATGACCCTCGACAAAACCACCGTTTTTCAAGCCTGTGAC
>JBIKVI010000011.1:0-27933 GCA_044356935.1 Silvanigrellaceae bacterium
CTTCGCGACGTCCGTCAACCATGCATCGATATCTCGTCTTGCCATAGGGACCTCCGCCGTTGGTGGCGAAGGAGAGAATCACGCCACGGAAGCCCTCTCGCAATGTGCCAAGAACGAGGGGTTACGTCGAGCCCGGAGAGAGCGAGGAAGCGGCGGAAGGTCGGCAGGCCGACGCCGGAGGCGACACAGAAAACCATGAGCGCGGCGTCGATGAGCTGTCGGACAAGAGCAAGACCCGCGGGGGAGAGAACGAGCGCGTCGCGCTCGTCGATCACACCGTTGCGTTTCCCAAGGCCATCGAGGTCGCCGAGAGTCGAGCGGGGCAACCCCGCCCTTCGAGCGGCGTCCCGCTGGCTCGCGCCCTCTTGGCGCGCAGCGCGATAGCTTTGCAGGGAAATAACGACCTTCATGGAGGAATGGAGGGGGCGAGGAGACGGCGTGAGAGCTGTTGGGCTATCCTGCATGCTTCGGGCACTCCCTGTTCCTTAGGAGTTACTTTTTATTGGAACGGGAACGTAACCTGGGAGTGCCCTACTTCTCTACTTGCTCAACTTCCCATCATCATCGCATCATCATGCTGATACAAACCCTCGACTTGGTCGGCCTCAAGATACAGGCCCATTTCAGCTATGGATAAACCAATTATGATACGGGTTTTAGCTTCCATTACTGCACAAATAGAGAGTGGAAGCAGGATGGTATTTTCGTAGGTTTCCAGCTCGTCAATTTGGAAGGCCGGGTCTTTCAAGGTCAAAGACTTGAGGTAGATGTTTTGAAGCTCTTCGGCCTTTTCTGAGAGCTTTATTATTCGTTTAAGCACCGTTTTGCGGTCAAGGGATACCGAAGGAGCCTGGGCGATGTCATTAATCGTAGCCCCATGGGTCGCCCAGTGGAAGATTTCCTTGTCTTTTTCATCGAAGGCGAAGTCTGGTTTTGGGGCTATTGTTCTGTTTATAAATGTCGTTAGGCATATCCGACAGCGGTATCTTTGAATTTTATTCTTGGAGAGGTTGTTTTTCTCGAAGCCGTGTTTATTTATGTAGCTTCTGGGAGGAATTTCCGGAGGGAGGGCATGGAACCCACATGTGTCGTTCGGACATGTTAACTTCACCCTCACTAGACACCTCCTTTGTTATAGGGGGTATCGGTTTGGGGTGCGGATTTATCAAATTCATCTAAAATCTTCGGGAAAAGTGTTGATACGATTAGATAATACTCAACTCCAGCAACGCTGGTTCGACCTTCCTAAGAAGGGATAGTTTGGGTTTTGTGGACGAGAGCTCCCTGGATGGCTCTGCCGAAGCCTCATGGGAGCTTCACTACGTGCTGGCGGCGAATCCATGAGTGGAAGGCCGCGGGAGCTTGCAAACACATTTGGCAGGCCTTCCCTGGGATCCTCGATTCGAAGACTCGTGGTACGGCATCCACCTGACCTTAGCGGATCCCTGCCTATTCCGATGAACGTGCTTGGAGTCGCCCGCTGAAAATGCCTGAAGCAAGGAGGCTGTCGGCTTCGTTACGAGCGATATCCGGTTGCCCCCCCAACGAGGTGAGCTTTCGAATGAGGAACCCGCCGGACAAGCACCGTGCTTATCAGGTTGGACTCCTTCGAGTCGGTTAGGGGCCCTTGTCCTCTCGCCCTTCTGTCGAAATGGGGCCTTGCATAGTGGCTGCTGGGCAGCGATAAAACTTAGTGCCTTCCGAAGAAATACGCGCGTAATTTGCACCAACTTCACGTGCCGAGTCTTCAAGCGTATCTGCGGATGTCCAGTTCGAGGTGCTTTGTGTGGATCCAGTAACGACAGGTTCGCACTCACTTGGTGGAATCGTTGAGCCCAGAAAAAGCTTCGCTCTGATCTCAGTCTCGATTGACTGAGATTCCTTACCTGTTCGGTCACGGTGCCACTTGTGTCTAACCCCTCCGTCGATCTCAGACCCAGGACTAGAAGCGCAGGAAATCAGAAACACCGCCACGGAAAAATTCCAAAAAAAAGAACGCAAATTCAATTCTTACTCCCGTAGTTTAAAGCTCTACTGAATAGGAAGATAATCGGAAAAAATTGCATTTACATTACAATATGCAACGAGCTGCTTACTCAACCTCGTCAGGAACTAGCGTCACTTCATCGCGGGCGAGGTCGGATGTGAGCTTCAAGGGCTCATCCTTCGCGGTCGCATTGACGACCGTCCAGCGGCCGCCATCGAGGATCACTTGGTCACCGTCCTTCGCCTTCAGCTTAAGCTTCCGGAATGCAGAGGCTTCAAGTACGACAGTCGAACCATCGTCGGATACCTCGACGATCTGGCCGTCCGCGACGCGGAAAACTCCAACCGTTCCTGCTAACGCAGGCAAGGTGACAAGGAAGCATGTCACAAATCCAAGGGCTGCATGCTTTAGATTCATTTATTCACCTCCTTATTTCACGCGTTGCATGAGCAGGGACACGGAAACGACGTTGTCGCCAGCAGTTGCCGGGTCATCCATGACCGCCCTCACCTTTGCGATGGCGTCGTCGATGATGGACTGGATCTTCGAAGCTCCTGCGAGGTTCACCGACTCCGATAAAACGCTCATGCGAGCGAATTCGGATCCGAGGTCTGACTTTTCGAACTCCATGGTCAGGTTCCGCACGACCCGCAAAAGCTCTTCGGGTGAGCGGTAAGAATACCACTTCTCAACGGAGAAGACACGGCCTGCTTCCGTTCGAGCCAGGCCCATTTCGACAAATCGTTCGACGATATCTAAACCTTTTTTGCCGTGGGATTTCTCGATACTTTCTCGCGACAGACCATCACGGGTGAAGAGCGAAAGGAACAGAGAGGTTGAGAGGCTGTTCTCGAAGAACTCGCTCGTTTCGCCTTCCGGTTGGGGGCCTGCGCCCATCGAGCTTTTCGCGATGACAGGGACGCAGTTGGGATAGTGCGTCTCAATGGCGGCCAGCATCTTCTCCCTTTGTCCCGTTGCGCGCCCGAGAGAGACGATCACATCGAGCGAAGGTTTTCCTGACGAGTTCTGAATTCTGCGCAGAGTTGTCTCGCCCACACCGCTCTGTCGAGCGAGCATTGAAATGCTCCTCCCGGGGCGAGCAGCAAGCCATTCGTCGACCATTTCGGTGACGAGTTCCTTCGTCGACATAGAGGTTCCTCCAGGGAGTCTACGGAGCGATCTTATAGAAGCGGGAGTTCGGGATGTACACGTAGCGTTTACCACCGCCGCGGCGGTGGTTCAACCGCCGCGGTGGATTATTTTCTGATAACAGCCGCTTGTCCCTTGATCGTCTTCGATTAAGCGCGGTAGATATTCATCGAACTTTCCCAGCTTCGATAAAACACATCGGCGATCCAAAAAGAATTTTTTGGGTCGCCTAACCCTTAGACGGCCTGCGAACGGGAAAACCTAGTCATTTCAGCGTCCCATGTGTGGCCCTCGTCTTGCGATGACACGTTTGACGCAGGTTTCGGCCTCCCCCGTGCGCGGCGCTTCGAGCGCCACGCTGGCGAAGCTTTGCGTCGTTACTGGAGGCGATAATGCAGAGCTGCCAACGTTTCATCGAACTAGTGCAATTTACTCCGTTGCTGGCCTGCACGATGGTGCTATCGGCACCCGAGGCGCGCGCGGCCGGAATGGCGCCATTTAATGCCTGCACAGCCTACGCTCCACCATTCGTGCTGCAATCTTTCGCGGGCGGTGCTCCCTTCGCAGGCTGCGCCGCATGGTCCGCCGTGCGTGGACGTAACGGCTGCATCAAGACGAAAGGACCCTGTCCTGCGTGTATCCACTACCCCGGCGACCATCTGCAGATGTGGCTCCCAGAGTATTTCATTGAGGTCACGACAGCGCCGGGTGAAAGCGCGTTCGCGCTGAGCGCCGATGGAGCCCTGCTCGCGTCGCACCTGAAGACGGGCTTCTCGTACTGGAAGGTGCGCACCAAGGCGCCGCCGATCCCCAAGTCCGATCGGTCGATGTCCGATGCCCTGAGCCAGTCCAACATGTGGCACGCGCGCGTGCTCGTGATGCCCTACGCGAACCTCATGGGCTCCTTCTACCCGCTGCCGAGCGTCGAGGGGACCGAGGCGCCGACATGCTTCGCGGGGCTCTCCGAGTTCCTTCCCGATCAGTGGAACTTCAACCTCGTCGATGTTGCCTATGCCGCGGCGTGGGCGCCCGTCGGTATCCCTCTGTGCACCCTGCCTGAAGGTGCAAGCCTCATGGGTGGGCTCGAGGCCGTCAAAGGAGCCGTGTCGAAGGTCGGCGGTGGAGGGAACTTCGGAGGCGGTGCGGGCGAGGTCTGCGCGCGGCCCGTTGCGGTCGCGGAGGGTCTTGCGAAGAATCTCCGTCCGACCTCCGATGCGCTTGCGCCGCTCACGTCGGGTCCGACCGAACTCTCCTCGAAGTTGTGCATGGGTTCCTGGGGCAACCTTCTGCCTCGCACGGGTTGGGCGGTCACGGCGGACCCCCTGGTGTCGGCCCTCCAGGCTGCGTATCGCTTCACCTCGCTCGCTGCAGACATGAACCTGAACGACCGCTGGAAGCTTCTCGCGGACGACAAGTGGCAGGTGGTCTTTCCCACGAATCTGCCCGCCTCTTGCTTCAAGCCCGGGGTCCCCTTCGCGAGCCTTCTGCCCGCTCCCATCGAGAACCCGAAACAACGCGGTCTTCACGACCTAAATCCCGTTTCCGTCCGCAAGGGAACCTATGTCATCGCCGTCTGGCGCCGCCGGTCCACCTGCGAAGAGCCCCTAGAAACCGTGGGCGGGTGGAGCACGTCTCACAAGGTGAATCTGACGAAGAACGCGGCCGCTTGCTCCGCGGTGAACGCGCAAGGAGGATGGCAATGAGACACGCTTTCGAGGCGCAGTTTCAAGATATCCTTCGCGTCGCGCGTGAGCGGAAGGCGTCCGATATTCACTTTGCTCCTCGGGGAGCCGCAGGTGGGCACGTTCGCCTCCGCGTCTCCGGGCACTGCATGGTCCACAAGGCCATTGCCGACGCACATGCGTGGGATGACCTTCTCAAGGAAGTGAAGCGCCGCGCGGGGCTTGCCTTCCAGAAGGGCATCGCGCAAGACCGCAGGTTTTCGGATGCGGGGACGAACGCCGACTACCGTGTGAGCCTCGTCCCTGCGCAGGTTGGCGACCGGGAGGCGGAGCAGATCGTTCTTCGCGCACTCCCGCGCGACGTTTCGTTTTCCCTCGAAGCCATTGGCCTCCCCGTTCCCGCGCGGGTCGCTCTCGATGCGGCTCTCAGCGGGAACCAGGGTCTTATCGTTGTCACGGGGCCCACGGGCTCGGGCAAGACGGTCACGCTCATGAGTGCTCTGCAAGGTATCGATTTCGAGCGGTACTCGGTGCTCACTCTTGAAGACCCCGTGGAGTACGCGCTTGCGGGAATCACGCAGGTGCAGGTGAGCGAGAAGCTCTCTTTTGCACATGGCCTGCGCGCATTCCTCCGCCAGGACCCCGACTACATCCTCGTGGGCGAGACACGCGATCGCGAGACCGCAGCGGCCCTCATCCAGGCTGCAAACACCGGACATGTCGTGCTCACGACCTTGCACACGAACTCGGCGGCGGAAGCGTTCACGCGCCTTGCCGCGCTTGGGGTGGAGGAGGAGCTCGCTCGCGCGAATGCCAGCTTCGTCTGCGCGCAGCGGCTCGCACCGCGGCTGTGTCCGCACTGCACCGAGGACGACACCGACGGACTTCCTCTCGTCCGGAAGCTGTTCTCCACCTTCGAGGGTGTCCCCAAACGCGCGCGCGGCTGTGCGCAGTGCCACGGCACGGGCATCTCCGGCCGCGAACTGCTGTTCGAGTTCATCGCTCCGCGCCGCACCCTCTCGGGTCGTCGCGAACTCATCCAGGAGTCCTCGCTCGCGGAGCAGGCACTCGCCGCTCTACAGGCGGGCCGCATCAGTGCACAGGAGGCCGCATCTTATGCGTAACGACACGTCCAAAGCTCTCAATTTCGTCTTCCTGTCCGTCGTCCTCGTCCCCTCTGCGGTCGCGGCGGCTGGCGCCATGACGGAGGGTTTCTTCTCGGGTTCCGATCTCGACTTCTGGCGTGAGGGGAAGAAGGTTCAGCCCTTCGTCCCGTCCATGCTCCAGAAAGCGCCACCCCGCGCGCCCGCCGGAACAGGCTCAGGCGCGGAGGGACTGCCTCCCCCGTCGGGATCCATCATCCGTCAACGTGATGCGCTGCCCTTCGACTGGTCTCGTTATGAGGATCCGTCGAGCCCCGAGTTCTGGGACGATGGCGGCGACTACGTCGCGCCCCGTCCCTTGCGTGAGGCCGTCGCCAACCCGAGCCCCGAGAACCTGCAGCGCTACACGGCCTGGCAGGCGAAGCGGCTCGCCGTTCTCGCGGCCTTCGGTGAGCGGCTTGCACAGGTCGGTGCCGGGGTGGCTTCCCCTGCACCCACAGGCCCTGTGAGCGGAACCCAGGCTCGCAGCACGGCTCCGGCGCCTCAGGCGGCCACGCGTTTCCCCTGGAGCAACCTCGACCTCCTCTACTTCTACCAGTCTTCCTGTCCGCACTGCCGGGCGGCGAAGGAGCACGTCGAGGACCTCGCCAGGCGCGGCGTGCGCGTCTCCTTTGTCCAGCTCGATGCCGGTGAGTTGCCACCCCTCCACCCGCGCTCTGTGCCCTACACGGCAGCGCATTCAAAGCAGTTCGGCATCACGGCGACGCCCACCTGGGTGTTCCGTTATCGCGGGCAAGTCCTGCGTCTCGAAGGAGAGCAGCCTGAGTCGGCTCTCGCATCGCAACTTTCATCGCTTTTGAAGACCTCCCACAACCCCCAATAGGAAAGGAACAGGGACATGGGAATCACGAGGACGTTTCGATTGAGTCAGAGGTGCGCAGTGCTCGGCGCACTCGCCGCATCCGCGATTTTGTGGTCGACCAGCTCGTACGCGCAGGTGGATCTTGGAGGAAAGTCTATGATGGGCGACCTGCCGTTCATCAGCAACTTCGCCTCGACGGCGCAGGATCTCGCGTTTTTGTTCGCCAAGGTCGCTGGTGGAGTGCTCGCGACAATCGGGGTTTTCCAGATCGCAAAGCGCGACTGGAACCACGCGATTCCAGCACTCCTTGGTGGCTCTGGGCTGTTTTTCATGCCGCAGATCATCGCGGCCCTGAGCAAGCTCGGGGGAGGTGGCTGATGCGCGAGAACACCGCACGCATTGCGTACTTCGAACGCATTGCAACACACCACACCATTAATGCTCCGGCTGCCATTGTGCTGGGAATCACCGCGCAGGACCTCGCCGCTGGCATCTTCGTGCTCATCGCCGTGGCCTCGATTCCTTCGTTCTATGCGCCGTTCGTCGCTTTGTTTCTTGCTGTTTCCATTCTGTTCGGATCGCGCCACATCCGTCGCGCGCTTGCACCGAAGTTCTTCTCCCATCTGATTTGGTCGCTTGGCGTCGTGGACACGCACACGAGGCGCTCCCGCATCTTCGACGCCTGTGTCCGCCAGCTGCTGCGGCCTTCTCAATACCCGAACCCCTTCGCTGCCAAGAGGCGCCGATTCGTCTCTTTCGCACCTTGAAAAACCCGTTCAGGAGTGGTCCTCATGCATCAAACGACGTCCCTATCAGACGAAAGAATCGCCTTCGGTATCTCGGTGAGGCAGGTGGCCCAGAGCCTGCTTGTTGGCTTGTTCTTCGCGATGCTTTCGCCAGCACCATTCGATCCGCGCCTCGGGCTGTTCGTCTTTTTCCTTCAGCTCGTGCTCCTTCGACTGATCTCGGCTCTGCGCATAAAAGGGGTGAACGGATGAACACCCCATCCCTCAACGTGGGCTCGGTGCTGCAGAGGTTGAAGGCACGCAGGGCAAGCTTTGCCAAGCCGATCGGTGCAACGGTGGAAACACATGCCAGCACGATCGTCCTGCCCCCGTTCGAATCGCAGCTTGCGCTTGTCTCCGCGCAGAGAAACAAGTGGAAGGCGCTCTTCGTGTGCGCTGCAAGCGTGGGTTTTCTCGCCTCGAGCGGGTTCGCGTACTTCCTGAATCATCAGCTCTTCACGAAGATGAACTCGGACTTCCTCATCGTGCCGGGCGCTGCCGAGTTTATGAGAATTCGGCCGAATCTGATCCCGGATGCGGTCGTGTTCTCGTTTGCGGAGTACGTGGCGACCTACGCCGGAACGTTCACCTACCGCAACGCGAAGAGCCATTTTGCATCGGTCGCCGAGCGCATGGCGCCTGAACTCAAGGGTCGATTCTTACGCGACACGGATAGTCGCCTTGGCGAGTGGCAAAGGCGTCGTGTCGACCAGGTCTTCGCGTTCGAGCCCATCAACCGCTTCGACGTCCTCAACGACCAATTCGGGCCGAAATACTCGGTCGTCGTCAAGGGAACTCGCACCCAGTACGCGGACGGAACCTTTCTCGCAGAAAGCGAAGAGAACCTACTTCTCGTCCTCCGTCCGCATCTTCAACTGAGCCCGGGGTCGCGCGCAGACGAATCGCTCTTTGTCATCGAGAGGCTCGAATGGATCACGCGCGCACAAGCGGAAACTCTCCTCGCAACGCGTGTCAGGGAAGACCTGTCCGCGAAGAAAGCTACCGAAGGAAAATGACATGAGACGTAATCACATCAAGAACCTTATTGCAGGCATCTGCGGCACCGTGGGTGTATTCCTGCCCTCTGCGAGTCTCGCCGGTGTAGTCATCATTCCCACGGATGACGACGTGAAAATTCCCGTCGACAAGCAAACCGGAAGCCTTCTTCAGCTGCCTTCATCGGTGAAGACCATCACCCCTTCCGCTCACTTCGAGATCTCGGACGTGGGTTCCGATGTGGACGCTGTGTCGGGTGGAAAGATCGATGTCCGTCTTTTCTCGGTGCGGGCTTTGGCTGGGGCGCGCTCTGAGCGCGTGACCTTTGTCCTTGGCAACGGTCGCGCTGTGAAGGTGCGTCTGGTTCCTGCAGACGAAGCCGATGCGCACTACGACCTCGTGTTTCCTTCCGAGTCGAAGAAGCGCAAGGACCCGCGGTTTCTGCAAAGCGAGATGGCGCTGATGAAGGCCATGATCCGCGACGAAGCGGGAGAATTCGCTCGTCAATTGACGAGCGAGACGGTGGCGCTCGTGGGCGTCGAAGGAATGAAGGCGACGCTTGTGCGCGTGTACGCGAGTGCCGGAGTCGTCGGGTACGCCTTCGAGATCAAGAACCGCTCCGGTGGGGGCGTCACCCTTGCGCCGCAGGCACTCTCAGTGGGTGCTCATGGGCGCGCGGTTCTTTCGTATGCAGACCGCGAGTCCCTCGAGTCGTGCCGCCTCAGTTCGAAGCCGGCTTGCACAGCTCGTGTGCTTGTGGTCGCGCGCGGAGAGGTGAGCGAACCTCGCGGGCTCTCGTCGAATCCGGCCAGTTCCATGCCTTTCATGCGTCCTGAACCTGCTGTCGGAGGCGCGCCATGAGGATGAAACGCACGTTGTGCCCCGCCGCGGGAACCATCGCAGGGCTCACTTTGGGCCTCTCGCTCGCACCGCTCATCACGCGAGCGCAGTCCGAGGAGATGAGGAATGCCTCGCGCACCACAGTTCGCGAAACGCAGCCGGATAACCGCGCGCTTTCGAACTCTTCGGACGAGCAAAAAGAGATCGAAGCCATCAAAAGGCAGTTGGACGAGGCTCGCCTGAAGCTGGAAGCAGGCCAGCCCGCGGCGGTTCAACGCACGCCCGTCTCGAGCACCACAACGGCAGATGGAGCAATTGGAAGTCCTCTTTCGGAGGCGAGAGTTGAGGATGATTCGGCGGGAACGAGTCTCCCTCCTGCCGTCGCAGTGCCTGAGGAGGCGACGCCCAGGGCAGCTCAGGCGAGCACGAGCGTTCACCGTCCTGCGGTAGGCCACACCAGGAGAGGGTCCCCGCTTCAGGTGTTCGCCGTGAGCCACCGCGAGGGTGTCGACGAGTCTCCCGAGGGATTCACCGTTCTTCCCACGGGTTCGCACGTGAAGGCTCGCGTGGTTTCCGGCGTCGAAGCCAACGCGCGTGAGCCTTATCCCGTTCTCCTCCAACTGGATTATGCGTTCTCGGGGCCGAACAAGACCAAGATCGACCTGTCGAACTGCTTCATGATTGCGAAGGCGAAAGCCAACATGAGCACGGAGCGCGTCATGATGGAGACTGAAAGTCTCTCGTGTGTCCGGGACTCGGGCGAACACTTCAAGCGCGAGGCGAAGGGTTACGTTGCGGGAAGCGACAACACCTTTGGCGCCACGGGGACCTACATCAGCAAGCAAGGCCAAGTCCTTCTCGCCGCCGTGCTCGCGAGCATCGCAAAAAACGCGGGCCAAGCCATCGCCGACGCGCAGAAGACCACCTCCATCGGCGGCTTCGACAAGGCCACGACGGCTTCAAACATCACAGGCAATAAAGCCGCCTTCATTGGCGGCTCCGCGCTGGTCGACGGCGGCGCCATGGTCGCCCAGTGGTACCTCGAACAGGCCAAAGACCTTCTCCCCAGCATCGGTGTCGGAAGTGGGCAAGACGTCTTCGTCGTCATGCTCGACTCTATCGCCGTTCCTCCTCTCTCCCAGGATGAATGACTATGAAAAAGACGCTTCTCTCCTCTCCTACTTTGTTTCTCTTGGCAGGCGCGGCCGCGGGCTGCGTTTCGCGTGCCCCCACGGAATGCGAACTCGACCGCCGCTCCGGGCTCTATCCGTCGAGCTATTGCGACAGCGAGGCCGCGAAAAAGGCCCCGCCAGCCGCCCTTGCTGCGGCCGCGACGTCACCGAGCACAAAGCCCGCCCCCGTGCCGGTCCGTGAGCAGCCGACGGTGGCGCGCGTGTGGATCCACGATCAGCTCCTCGAGGGCGGCATTCTGATGGAAGGAACATGGGCCTTCATCGAGGTCGAGCCCTCCCGTTGGGCGCGTGAAGGCCAAGGGCCCTTGTTCGTCCCTTCGCGCACCGTCGGCGCGCGCGAGGCCCCCCGGACGCATGCACCGTCCTCGTCCCGCGCCTTCAACCCTGTGAAGACCGACTCCGATGAGGCTCCCGCGTCTGCGCGAAGCGCAAAGGGGGCGCTGTGAACACGCAACGCCCCTCTCTCCTGCGAGAGGTTGGAAAGACCGCTCTTCGCTTTGCAACACGCGCCTTGGAGGATGCGCGCCCGGTCCGCCCCCACGAGGCCCTGTTCACCCAAGGGCTGTCCTTCGAGGCGTTCCTGCTTCCCGAGGACACCTTCGAGGCACCGATTCCCGGTTTTGCGGCGCCGGTGACCGTCTTTCTGATGAAGGATGGTGCGCTTGGCGTGGGACTTTGGCTCGCGCCGGTCGCGCACGAAATGCTCTCCGAGGTCGAGATCAAGGCCCGCCTCACCAAGCTCTCGGACGCTGTCGTTCACGCTTCCCGGAAGGGCAAGGTTCATGGTCTCTCGTTCCAGCTCATCTACGACTGCGAGCCAGACGCGGGCGACACGGCGCCGGGGTTCGCCCGTACCCCCTCGACCACGGCGCAGACCATGGCCCAGACCCGTTTCGAGGCCCTCTCCACGTTCGCATACAAGCCCCGATACGGCATGCGTCTCGTGCGGAGACGCTACCTTCTCACCGTGCGGCTCGCGGGCGAGCATCCGTTGCGCGCTGCGGGAGCCGAGCTCGAGGACGCTTCAAGAGCGTTCGCGCGGCGGCAGCGGGCTCTTTCCGATGCGGTTTCAATCGTCGTCGCCACCCTCCAGGACGCGTTTGCGCCACGTGTGATGACGCGTGAGGAGCTGCTGTTCTTCTTCCGCGATTCGCTGCACTCGCTCGCGTCGCGGCGAGGCTCCCCGGTCCAGCACCGTCTGGCGGCAAGCGCCGCACGTCCGCTCGCGGAGCAAGCGCTCTACCAGGCCATCGAAGCGACGCCGTTTGGCGTCGGGGTGGGAAAGGACTCCTGGCAGGTCGCAAGCCTGCTAGAGGCTCCGGAATCGACCTCCCTGGGGGTGCTCGCGCGCCTCCTGTCGCTCAAGGCTGCGCACCGCATCGTCGTGAATTTTCGCGCCTGTGAGCCGGGAGCTGACCTTTCGATGAAGCGCATGTTCCTTGCCTATGCGACTGACCCCGTGGGTGTTCACCAGCGCGAGGACCTCGACGGTGTCACGACGCGCGTGCAGGGCGAGGAGACCCTCTGTGCGTTCTCCTGGCACATCCTGGTGCGCAATGAGGGCGTGCCGCTTGCCGCGCTCGCGGATACCCACGCCCCGGCCGATGGAGCTCTCCCAGGCGTTCTTTCCGAGGTCACGGCTGCACTGTCGGGCCGCGTTGCAGCCGAAACGCTCTGCGCGCCGCTCGTGTTTGCCGCATGCCTTCCCTTTCAGAATGAAACCAAACTCATGGCGCTCCTTGGGCGTGAGGTCCAAGGGCTCTCGCGCACCGTCGCCTCGCTTTTGCCCGTGTTCGGTGGGTTCCCAGGCTCACCAACACCCATGGTTCAAATGATGAACCGCGCGGGCGAACGGGTGTTCCTCAATCCCCGCGACGCGCAAGGGGCCTCGCACGCCGCCATCCTCGGCGGTTCGGGCGGTGGAAAGTCGTTCTTCACGGCGAATCTCATTCAGTCGTTCCGCGCGGCACACACGGACGCGCGCGTGTTCATCATCGACAAGAAGACAAGCTACGGCGTGCTCGCGCGGCTTGCCGCGGAGGAATCGTCGGCGACGTTTTTGCGGCCACCGCAGTCCTTCCCCAACATTTTCCAAGGTTGCGACAACGAAGACGAGCTTGGAGCTGTCGTTGGACTCCTGCGCACGGCGATCGTGCTCATGACGCCCAAGGCCGAGGTCGGGGCGACGCACCTGCGCGTGCTCGCGGATGCCATCAAGATGACCTTTGCGGAGAAGATCCGCCAGGCGTCGAGCGTTTTCGAGGCGGAAACCGGCGAAGTTCGCGCATCCGCAGGGGCGCGTATTGTTCTCCCGCGCCTTTCCGATGTTGTGACGAACCTGCACGAGGCTTGCGATTCTCTCGCGTTTCCAGCCACGACGGCGTCAACTCTCGGTGAGTGGCTCTCGCCTTTCTATGGCGGGGGACCCTATGCGCGCTTCTTCGACGCCGAGGGCGTGTTTGACGTAAGCGCGAGTGCGCCCGCGTTCACCCTGTGCGACCTCGATGGCGTGTCGAGCGACCCTATTCTCATGGTCCTGACGGTCCAAGCTGTCATTCTCGACATTCTGCGCCTCGTGCGCCCTCGTTCTGGAGAAGCTGCGAACTCACCCTCTCTTCTTCTCATCGAGGAGGTGGGCGTGCTTGCGGGCGAGTCCGAGGCCATCGTCTCGTTCATCCGCGACGCATGGAAGACGCTTAGAAAGTACGACGTCACATGCATCGGGGTGACGAACACCGTCACGGATTACGCCGACCACGCGGGCCCGCGGGAGATCTGGAACAACTCGTCGAACAAGGTGATCCTGCCCCAGAACATCACGGCCGTGATGGACATGGAGACACGCTTGCGCGAAGGCCGCAACGGTCTTGTTCCTTCGCTTTCACACTGCGAAGTGCTCAGGTCGCTTGTCATCTCTAAGGGTGAATTCGCCGACGGCCTGTGGCTATCCGATCGGACCGAAGGGACCTTCACCTACGTCCCCACCGGTTTTGACTACTGGTGTGCCGCATCGAATCCAGTCGAACTAGAAACCATAACCGCAGTGGAGCGCAGCATTGTTGGAGTCTCGATCCGGCCGCTTGCAGCGGCCATCGAGACACTGGCCCTGCTTTATCCAGGCGGTGTGCGCTCGGATCGCAACGTGCGACCGCTCACCTCGGCCGAGCTGGATGCCGTGCTCGCCCATGCGCGCACCCTGTGTGCTCAGGAGGGCGTTGTATGAGGCGCTGTCTTATCGTCTGCCTTGCTTACTCCTCCCCGGCGTTCGCGCAGGCACAGTTCCAATACAAGAACGACTTCTCCACGACGGAGGAGGCCCAGCGCGCGTTTGGTTACGCTCCGCTCTCCTCGAAAAACGATCCAAGCCTCAACGCGGGCAGCTTCAAGTTCGATCTCGGCTCGAAGCTCGAGTGCGGTAAGCTCGACATCAACGCGAACTTCCGGGGGCAATGGGAGGAGCTTCAAAGCCAGCTGCGCCAACTCATCCCGAATAAGAACAACGCTCCGACGTACCTAACCCAAGGCGCGCTTCTGACGGTCTGCTACGCGTATCCGACCATCTGCGCCCAGCTCCGCCATGACTGGCTCTCGATTCAAGGGAAGCTCAATCTCCGCGCGCAGGCGTGCGCGGCGGTGGATAGATTTATCGACTCGCAGGCCGACAAGGGCGCCAGGCAACTTCGCTCAGAAGCTCAAGCCGCGTGCGTTCGGGAGGAGTCCTCGAAACGCGGCGTCGACATGGCGATGGCCCTAAAGACCTGCCAGAACAAGACGGGCCTCGCGATGCGCGACTTCCAAACCGGCGTCATGCGCAAGTTCGGAAACGAGAAGCAACGCGTCCTCAAGTCCATTCTGGCCTTCGCCAAGGACGAGACGTCCTACGACCTCCTAACGGCCTTCCTCGGCGAAATCCTCGTGAACACCGAGGGTGGCTGGGAGCCCCTCTACGACAAAGGGCTGCTTCGCCCAGCCGACGTGGCGGACACGTTCTTGACGAAGGGTCAGGGGATCGCGTGCGCCCGACTCCCCGACGCTCTCGAGGGCCGGCTCGTCACCTCGAACACCTACGAAACAGACGTGGTTGCGGTCATCAGGCGCCGCTTCACGCGCGAGGTGATTGAGGATCTCGGGGTCCTGTCGACCCCGGACCGCAAGATTGCGTGCCTGGCCCTGGGACGGGCAGTGGGACGCGAGGCCGCCCTCCGCGCGTCCGCGCGCTACGAGTCGGCCGTGGCGACGGGCCTCCTCAACACCGCGATCCCTGAGCCTCTCCGGGATGAATACCGGGCGCGGTCACTCACCGCGTTCCCCGCCCTGCGCTCGGCTATCGAGAGCGAATCCATCCCGTCCGTGGAAGCCGTGCGCGCCGATCTGGCCGCGTTTGCGAACGTTCAGCGGCGCAAGACCGCGCTGCTTGCTGCGGCTGCGAGTCGGGGCCGGTTGAAGAATGCGCAGGGCGACGCGGATGCACGCGCGGACTGCACCGACAGCCTGACGTGCCAGTAAGGAGCCCCCCGCCATGTCTCTCTTCACCGAAACCCCGATTGAGGCCGCCCTGTGGACCTTTGCCGTGTCCCTGCAGGACAAGCTCGCTTCGAGCCTCTTCCAGACCGCCCTTTTCCGGGGGTGCGTGGCCCTCTTTATGGGCTGCACCGTTGGACTGGCTCTGTTTCGCTTTGCGCGCGGCGCGGCGGAACCGTGGACGAAGATGGCCTTGACCCTGTGCTGTTCCCTAACGGGGCTTGCACTTCTAGGAGCCACTTCGGATGCGACCTTCCGCCCGGTTAGCGACGGGGGGAGCGCCTGGTCCGAGCGCAGTGCCGCGGGGGCGGGAGGCCGCTACGGGGCTCTTTCGTCGGACGCGCGCGGGCTCAAGTACTACCGCCTCGTCCATGAAGGGGTGAACGGCCTTTCGGCTGCGCTCTCGGCGCAGGTGGCCTCGATCTTCGGGGACTCCGGCCACGCGGCTTCGCCCCATCTTCTGTTCCAGACGCTGCGGGAAACGGCCCGCCACACCCTCGATGACCCCCAGCTCCTCGCAACCGGTGACAAGCTCGCGGAGAGCTGCGGCCGAAGAGGAGCCGCGCTTGCCGGTGGCCCCTACGCATCGCTCTCGAACCAATTCGACCTCCAGCGCGAGAACTGCCTTGCGCTCTATCAGCAGTGGCAAAGCCAGCTCGAATCTTGGGCGCAGGCACGAATCTCGTCCCCCGGCTCGCGCGTTACCGCGCTCGCCGAGGCGGCGCGGAACAACCGCGTCACCCGGGCGCTGGGGCTCGACGACTCGGAGGCAATGAAGAACAAGCTCATCGCTTCGGCCGTGCAGGACTACTTGCAGACCCGCGCGGGGCTTTCGAGCAACAACGTCAGCAACGCCGCGCTCGGCTCGCCGGACGGGTCCCTGACTGCGACAAGCGGCTGGGTCACCGCCTCGCGCCTATTCTCGGTCGCCGGGGTTCTGAACTTCGCCATTCGGCCTTTCACTGGGACCGACTACGAGGCTGCGGATGCGCGCAACGATATTGCGGCCCTCTACACCAAGGTGTCGGTCTTCCTGCCGGCGATCCGTGGATTCGCCAAGGCGCTTCTCGCGCTCATGTTCCTCGTCGCCGCCGCGCGGCTGTGCTTTGGCTCGCCCGCCCTCCTGGTTTCGTGGGGGTGGTGCCTGCTCCTGGTCGCTGCCTACGAACCCCTCTCAACGTTCCTTTACCAAGCGACCGTCACGCTGACCCAGCCACCCGAAGTCGTCGAGGCCATGGGAGCCCTGAAGTCCGACCCGCTCGTGCTCGCGGGCGCCCAGGTCATGGATGCCTACGCCTCGCGCGTCCAGGCCACCTACTTCGTTCTCCAGCTCGGACTGACGGCCCTAACGGCCGCGGGCGGCCTGGCCGTGTTCCGCTACCAACGAGCGCTTGGTGGAGTCTTGGGAGGAGCCCTGGTCTCCAAGGCCATCCAAGTCACTCGCCACGTTTCATCGTCCACGCGCACGTCAGCACCGCGTGCAGGGGCGTGAAGCCATGGACTGGCACACGAAACTCCTCGCCTCCACCCCATCAATCGGACCCCCTGCATCGCAACCAGACCAACCACGAGACCCTCTCATCCCATCCGCCCGCAAATGGCGGGCAACGAAAGGAACAGACTCCCATGACGAACGAATCCATCCGCACGTCTCCGGCCGAAGGAAAGAAACGCGGACCTCGCAATCTGCGACCCCTCATCTCCGTTTCGCGCGAAAGCCCCATTTCCGGAGCGACCTACGAGCTGCGCGAATCCACCCAGGACCTCGTCAAAAGCTATGCCCGGTTTTTGTCCAAGCACGAGGACTTCGAGGTTTCGCAGAGCACGGTCGTGGAGAGTGTGCTGAAGAACTTCCTGCAAGGGGACGTAGCCTTTCAGGAGTACCTGAAGACCGAAACGAAGACGAAACGGGCGGGCGCGAATGCGAAGGGGAAGGCATGAACCCGATCGCGTTGGGCTCGAAATTCCCCATGAGCAGTGGCGGGCGCGGAGCGCAGGGCCCCGCCGCTGCCGGACTCCGGGCCCCGCGGCTGGCGGCTGCTCGCGCGTCCTGCTGCGCAGTCCACACGGCACCCGCCGTGAAACGCTGCGCGTTTCCCGCGGAGCCCTGCGCGCTCTACGTCGCCCCAAGGGGCGCCTTGAGCTTGCCCGGGGTGACCCCGGACCCCCTCCTCTCTCGCCACCTCAAAGTCCGTCACGAGCCCTGCTTGAGCAGGTCTCGCGCCGGCCTTTTCGGCGGCTCTCTCGGCACACAGTACGCCACCAAGGTGACAACCGAGGGAAACACCGCGAGGACGAAAACCCGGAAAAACCGCGAGCATCTGGGTGGCAACCAAAGACGGATCGGGTGGCAACCAAAACCGGCCAGGGTGGCAACCTGTGTCGGAATTCCAGTGAAACCTCAATCAAGACGAATGCTTTCGGGTGCGAACCGATTTCGAAAGTGAATCTTGGTTTCTCCCAATCACCTCGACGAAAAAGGACACGCCCATGCCGGCAAATCACCCCATTCACCTTGCCCTCACCAAGGATCAGAACGACTGGCTCGAAACCGAGTTCCTGCGCACCGGGAACTTGCGTTCCAAGATCGTCCAGGACCTCATTGACGCGCAGAGACAGGGCCGTTCGACCGATGGCCACGCTCCGAAGATCCTTGATGCGCTCGCACGGATGGAGGCCCAGCAGCAGCGCATGGCCAAGGAGACGGCCCAGGCTTTGAGCCAGGTTCTTGTCCTCGTGAAGGAGATCTTCCGGGAGAGTTCGGCGAACCTTTACCGCCTCAATGCCATCGTCGATGACATGCCAGACCCCATCCACGTCAGGCAGCGCGTCAACGACTTCGTCCGCGGACAGGAGCGGGAGATTCAAGAGCGGCTCGCCCGTATCGTGCCGGAGGTAAGCCGTGGGTAAGCTCACCGGGTCGTACGCACGCGACCTCGAACGTCTCAAAGGAGGGCGTTCGGACCTGACCCCAATGCTCGTGGTTGCCTTCCTGGTCGCCTGCGGCCTCGCCGCTGCAATGCTCTCTGTCTTCTTCCCAGGAGGCCTCCACGCCTGGGTGCGGGTGGCGCTCTCCTACGGGTACTGGACTCTCTTCAAGCGGGTCTCCCCGGACACATCAGGCACGCTCACGGGCAAGGAGAGGTTCGAGTACGCGAACGACCTTGCGGCGTGGAATGCCCACGAGACCCTCAATACCATCGCCGCTTGGCTCTTCTTCGGGGGGGCGGTCTTGGTGGTTTTCGTGTGGTCCTTCCTCGCGAGCACGCGCAGCAAGAGAGCCTCGGCTGCTGAGCATCTGCGCTCGGGGGAACAGGCCCTCGTGACCCCCAAGAATCTCGATGCGGCCATCCGAAAGGCCGTCCGCGACAAGGCCCGTCCCCACACCTTCCGGGACAACGATGTCGTCTTTGGCAAGGAGAGGATCCGAGTGGTTGATGAGACCATTGGCCTCCACCTTGGCATCGGCGGCGCCTCGCAGACCGGCAAGACCAACGCCATCAACCAGCTCCTCGCCTCGCGCAGAGAGGCGCGCGAGAAGGTTCTCATCGTCGATCCGAACGGGGAGTTCTTCGCCCGCTTCGGTCGGGAAGGGGACGTGATTCTCTCCCTCCACGACACCCGAGCCGCTAAGTGGGACTTCTGGTCCGAGGGGGTCTCGGAGGAGGAACTGGCTAAGGCTTTGGTCGAGGTCCGTGACGGCATGGACGCGAGCAGCAAGTTCTTCCAGACCACCGGACGGGCCGTACTGACCTCGCTTCTTCGCATAGCGAAGAAGGCGAAGGACCGTCTCCCGGAGCTGTGGCGCCTTGCGAACCTGCCTGCGGAGGAACTCGAATCCGTCCTCCGGTCGCATCACGAAATCTCTCACAGGTACCTCGGCCAGGGGGATAGCGGGCAGGCCGCGGGCGTTATCGCGACCTCGCTCATGAACCTCGAGTTCCTCAAATACCTGAACCACCACGCAAGCGCGCGTGAGGCTGCGCAGGGGCCTGAGGTGTCCTTCTCGATCCGCTCTTGGATTCTCGATGAGTCCGATTCGAGGTGGGTGTTCCTCGTCGCCTCGGATTCCCATTGGGAGCAGACCCGGCCGCTCGTGCGCCTGTGGTTCGACGTCGCGTCGACGGCCATCCTCGAGCGGGTCCCTCCTGCCGGAGGCGAACTCACCCCACTGTGGCTCGTGTGCGACGAACTCTCGACCGTGGGGCTCCTGCCCTCGCTGCCCAAAGTCCTCGACCGCGGTTACAAGTACCGTGGGCGCCTGGTTCTAGGCTTCCAGAGCCTTTCTCAGATACAGCAAATCTACGGGGTCGATGCCTCGGCCAACATCATGCAGGGCCTCCAGAACCTCCTCATCTTCGCGTGCAACGAGACTCGGCTTGCCCGCGAGTTCTCCGAGAGGCTCGGCCGCGCGGAGGTCGAGGAATACGAGTCCTCGGTGAGTCCGGCCGAGGGGAAAAACCCCATGCGCGTCTCGTTCGCCGCGCGGCAACGGGAACGGGTCTCGGTCACTGCCGATGAAATCCGAGGCCTCCCCGAGAACGTCGCTTACCTGAAGCTCGCGCGCCTGCCCCCCACCAAGATCCACTTCCCCTACGTCCGCTTCAAGGACTCGGGCGAGCGGTCGCGCGACTTCAGCGTCATCCCGGAAAAGTCGTGGCTCGACCAGAATGCCCATCCTGTGGCCCCCCTGCCGCACGATCTTGCCTCCAAGGAACGAGCCGCGGCCGTTGCTCCCGCCTCGATCGAGACCGAGGCGAAGAGCCATATCCAAGGCGACGCCTCGGTACGAGACGCGGGCGAAAGCGGAAAGGTGACACCCGTAACAACCTCTCCAGACGAGGTTACGGGGAGCGCCCGGGGATACGTCGAGACGCCCGAGAAGGTCACCCCGATTCCCCCTTCCCCGGAAGAAAGCCGCCCGTCGCGCTCCTCCAACCGAAGCTCGTGGACCTGATCCATGCTCTCTCTTGCCAACGTGAGCCCCGGGCACGGGGCGACCTACTACAAGACCGAGAACTACTACTCGAAGGCCGATGCCACGGCCTACTCGAAGTGGGCTGGCGTTGGGGCCGAACGCAACGGGCTCTCGGGTGCTGTGGAACATCACACGTTCACCCAGCTCCTTGCAGGAACCCACCCCACCATCGAGGTCGGAGGTACCAAGGCCAACCGCCGCGCGGGGGTTGATATGACCTTCTCGGCACCCAAGTCGGCAAGTATCCAAGCGCTCGTGTTCGGCGACACGCGGCTCGTGGAAGCTCACCGTAGGGCCGTCGATGAAGCCCTCCGATTCGCCGAAGCCAACTACGCCCTCTACCGTGATGGTCCCAAGGAAGCGCGGGTCAAGGTGAAGGGAACGGGTCTTCTCGTGGCCCAGTTCGAGCACGACACCTCCAGGCTCAAGGACCCGCAACTTCACACCCACAACGTGGTCCTCAACCGTGTCATCACGCGTGATGGGGAAGTGAAGGCGCTTTGCGCAGACGAGATCTACACCAACAGCGTGCTTATCGGGATGATCTACCAGAACTCTCTGGCACGGCAGGTCAAGGACCTCGGCTACGGCGTGAAGCAAGGCCCCCGTGGCACGTTCGAAATCGAGGGCTTCTCGCCCGAAGCCCTCACGACCTTCTCCAAAAGGAAGGAGCAGATCTCCTCCCACGCACCCGACTCCTACCGCCACACGCGCGAGCTTGTCCTCAAGGATAGGAAGGCCAAGGAAGGGCCCCAGCTTCGAGAGGATCTCATGGACGGGTGGGAGGCGGAGGCCAAGGCCGTAGGAGTCGCTCCCCTGACCCCCTCGAAGAGTCCCGTGCGCGAAAGGCCACTGACTTTGGAAAAGGTCATGGATGACGCGCTCGCGCTCGCGTCACTGCGTCGCGCGGACTTCAAGCGCGAGGACGTCATCCGTGGGGCACTCGAAATAGGCCTCGGACGCTTCTACTTGAAGGCGATTGAGCAGTTCTTCGATGAGGCCGTGGGAACGACGATTCTGCGCACGAGTGGGGGCAAGAGCGAGACCTTCACGTCTCTGGCCGCCGTCGAACGAGACAGGCATACGCGTCGGATGGTCGAGGTCGGGAAGGAAAGCGTTCCACCGCTCGCCTCCCGCGAAGAGATCGAGAGCCGGATCACACGCCTGCGCGTACTCGACAGGACAAGCGCAGAAGGCGCCCTGACGCGCTCCGACGCCCTTCGATTGGAATTGGGCGCGAATACCCCACGATTTGATTCCAAGCGAGAGGCCTTCGTGCAGGCCCTCGCTGAGGGCAAAAGGCTCTCGCTATCCGAGATAACCGAGGCGCGTGTTGCCCTCCTTGAAGACCTCAACGACCGGCCCAAGGCGGAGCGCAAGGAAGTGAAGACGAAGATGGCCGTGGCAAGCGTCCTTGCCCCACTGGAGCGAGCGTTTCTCGCTCCGACGGCCGGCCAACAGGACGCGATCGAAAAGACACTCTCATCCAATGACCAAGTGGTCATCTGGCAGGGAGTCGCGGGAGCGGGAAAGACCTTCTCGATGAGACAGATCGTCGAGGAGGCGAGGAAGGCAGGCGTCGAGGTCAGCGGCTTTGCGCCGTCAGCTGCCGCTGCCATCCAATTGCAAACGGAGGCTGGTATCGAAGCGAACACGCTTCAAAGCCATCTTCTGAAGCGCGAGCGTCGCGACGAGAAAACGAAACTGTGGATCGTCGATGAGGCTGGAATGGTCTCGGCGGCCGACATGAACGCCCTCCTCTTGAAGGCCATGGACGCACACGCGCGGGTTCTCCTGGTTGGGGATACGCGCCAGCTCTCGCCAGTCGATGCCGGCAATCCGTTTGCCGACCTTCAGAGGAATACGACGACGACTCTCGCCATCCTCGACGAGAGCCTTCGGCAAAAGGCCCCAGACCTTCAAAAAGCTGTGGCTCACATGAACAAAGGGGAGATGGAAGAGGCCATCCAGGTGCTTGAGAAAGACGTGCAGACTCTCAGGGGCAAATCCGATCGCATTCAGGCGGCCGCGCGCGAGTACCTGGAAGCGGGCGGTGAGTCGCGAGATGACGTTCTTCTCCTCACCAGGACAAACGAGTCACGAGCGGACCTGACTCAGCGTGTGCGTGAGGAACTCAAGCGCCAGGGCCATCTAGGGAACGCAGTGGTCATCGAGACCTTCGAGCGTGTGGACCTTCCCGAGCCGAAACAGGCACACGCAAGTTCCTACCTTGAGGGTTCGCTCCTTGTTCCCACACGAAAGTACCGGTCTCTCGGCCTTGAGAAAGACGCATCCTACGAAATCGAGAACGTCGATACCACGCGCAACACGCTGACCGTCTGCAAAGAGGGAAAGCCTGTTGTCATCGACCTGGCGAAGACAGGGCGGTTCACGACCTACATGAAATCCACGATCGAGGTCGCCGAAGGCGATCGGATGATCTGGAATCGCAACGTAAAAGCCCGCGACCAAGTCAACAACCGTGGATTCGTGATCGAAACGGTGACGAACGAGGGCATCACCATCCGGACCGACTCAAATGAAACACTCACACTCTCCCGCAAGGAAAGGCATCACATGGAACACGCCTGGGCCCTCACCGTCTACAAATCCCAAGGTCGAACGACCCGAAACGTCGTCCTCTACTCCGATGCCGCAGCGGGGGCACGTGACCTCCTTGTTGCTACGACCCGCGCGACGAGCGGCGTTCGAATCTTTGCCTCCTCGAAGGAGGAGGTGAAGGCGTCCGCCACGCGCATCGAAAAGAAGACTATTGCTGCGGACCTTGTTCCTGCGAAACATGTCGAAGCACCAGCGGAAAGCGTGGACCCGGCTCGCGAAACGACGCAGGTGCGCCGCCGGTCGCGAGGCCGACGGCTGTGAGATCGCGGAAGCTACAAAGGCCCATGACAGTGACGCAGCCAAGGGGAGATCTCCTGGCTTAGATAGAAACGACGCATTACCGTCGACACTGCACGCCTTCGGCGTGCAACTTACGAGGTCTTCTTCCATGAAGCTCATCATTGCAGAAAAACCCTCCGTTGGAATCGAGATTGCCCGTGCTGTCGGTGCCTCGAAGCGTGGAGAGGGTTACCTTGAAGGCGGCGGATACGTGGTCTCATGGGCAGCGGGCCACCTCGTCGAGCTCGCGGAGCCCGACGAGTACAAGCCGGAATGGGCTTGGAAGACGGGATTCACGCACGCGCAGCTTCCCATGATCCCCGAGAAGTTCGAACTGCGCGTCAGCAAGCGGGGCAAGGCCCAGTTTTCGGTCCTAAAGAAGCTCATGGCGCGCAAGGACGTTACTTCGCTTGTGAACGCGTGCGACGCGGGGCGCGAGGGAGAACTCATCTTCGACTACATCTACCGCGCCGCAGGCTGCAAGAAGCCCGTGGAACGCCTCTGGACTTCCGCGGCTCTCACCCAGGACGCCATCAAGCGCGAGATGAAGAACCTTCGTCCTGGGGAACAGTTCGCCGGCCTGCGCATGGCCGCTCGTGCCCGCGCCGCAGCGGATTGGCTCGTGGGGATGAACGGCACCCGCGCCGTTACCATGAGCCAGCGAGGAGGTCTTTTCACCGTCGGTCGGGTCCAGACCCCCGTCCTCGCGTTTATTGTCGCACGAGAGAAGGAGATCCAGGCCTTCGTCCCGCAGGCGTTCACCTCAATTCATGGGACGTTCCGGACGCCGAGCGGCGAAGACTTCAGCGCCCGCTACGAGTTCCCGGTGAAGCGCGAGGACGGCCAGGCGGCTCGGACTCACCAAGTCCGCGATCCCAAGCAGGTCGAGGACGTGTTGCAGGCCTTGAAGTCGCACCGATTCGGCGTCCTCGAACTCGTCGAGTCCAAGAAGACCGAACGCCCCCCCTTCCTCTACGACCTCACCTCCCTCCAACGGGACGCCAACCGCCTTTTCGGGTTCTCGGCCGACAAGACCCTCCAGGTGGCCCAAGCGCTCTACGAGAAGCACAAAGCCATTACCTACCCGCGAACCGACTCCAAACACCTCCCCCAGGAGATGCGCAGTGAGCTTCCTGCCGCTCTTCGTGCCCTCGAGGCAGCAGGGCTGTCCAAGGAGTTCGTGAGCCTCGCACTCGCACGCCTAGGCGAGAAGCGGGAGCGCGTCTTCGACGACGCCAAGGTCAGCGACCACCATGCCCTCATCCCGACGTCCAAGGCGCCTACTGCCCTCGGACCCGATGAGGCGCGGGTCTACCGTCTCATCGGAACGCGCCTTCTTGCGGCTTTTCACGATGACCTCATGGTGGCCATCACGGACGTCACCGTTGGTGCCGAGGGCGCCCTTCATCGCTTTTACGCCAAGGGCAAGGTCGTACTGCAACAGGGGTGGACCAAAGTGCTACCCCCGCCTGAAACCGACAAGGAGACCTCGCTGCCGTGCGTCGCAAAGGGGGATGCGCTTTCCGTCGTGAAGCACGAAGCGAAGAAAGACGTGACCAAGCCTCCCAAGCGCTACACGGAGGCCGATCTCCTTGCACTGATGGAGAACTCAGGGAACAAGCTCGAAGGCGAGAGCAAGACGATCTTGAAGGGACGTGGCATCGGCACGCCGGCAACCCGGGCCTCAATCATCCAAGGGCTCCTCCGGCGGAGCTACGTCGTGGCACAGGGGAAGACGCTTGCCCCCACGGACCACGGGATGAAGCTCATCGACGTTGTGCGATTTGAGGCCCTCAAGAGCCCCGAGCTTACCGCGCAGTGGGAACGAGACCTGGCAGCGATCGAAGGTGGCGCACTGACGGCCGCGCAGTTCAATCGCGAGCTGGTCAAAATGGCTTACGCCCTAATTGCAAGCGCTGTCTCACGCTCGGCTCATGTCGAAACGGGTGATTGCCCAAAGCCCGAAAGAATTTGCCCCACTCCTAACTGATAGACTGTCAGTTTCTGCGTTTCTTACCCAAGCCTGTTCGTCGACACACTGAATCGATGCCTGGGTGAAACTGATCTCATATCAGTTCCGGTTACGAATGAGATACGCATCACAATCACTCATTCCTCGCTGTGTCAAACTTGACATTCCGACCTCCCACAGCCTCTGCATTGTCAGGTAAACTGATCGCATATCAGTTTCACCAGGAGGTCCCAATGAACGTTCGATCTGGCGCCGCAAACACCCGTACCGTCTCAGGAGCAAGCAACCGCTCCCCCCAAAGAGAGTCTCCACGTGTCATCTCGGTCGCCAATCAGAAAGGTGGGTGCGGAAAAACGACTACGGTCGTATCTCTCGCTTCCGCATTCGCTCAACTCGGCAAAACAGTTTTGATCGTCGATATGGACTTCCAAGGGAACGCAAGCTCAGGCCTCGGGCTTAAGCGCGCCGCACAGAAAGAAGGGCGCACGCTTACCGACGCCGTGCGCAAGGGGCTAACGCTTCGCGATGTGCGAGTGAAGACTGGCAATCCAAACATCGATCTGATCGTTGCTGATATCGAACTAAATCGAGTGGCAGTTGAGATCACTGGTCGTCCTAAACAGGCGCGTGTCCTCAAAGACCTCCTGGATTGCGAGGAGGTTAAGGAATACGACGTCATCCTCGTCGACACTCATCCTAGCCTCGACTGCATGCTGCAGTCGGCCCTAGCGGCCAGTCATCATCTTCTCATTCCACTTTTCGCAGAGCCTGATGCACTTGAAGGCCTTGTCTTTCTCTTAGAAGAATTCCGTGAAATTCAGAAGAGCTACAATGCCGGCCTTAACCTTCTCGGTCTTGCCGTCACTCGGTACGATGGAAAGAACCAGACCCACGTCAAGTTTGCGAATCTTCTTCGGGCTTGGTGTGAGAAGAACAACACACGACTTTTCGATAGCATCATTCCCGCATCTACGGCGGTAGCAGGTGCTCGCACTCTAGAGCGATCTGTTGTCGACCACAAAAGCACTCTGCCAGTGTCACAGGCCTATCTCGCGCTCGCCGAAGAGATGGCTACTCAGCTCCAAGTGCGTGCGGGACGCCGTGCCGAGCCTCCCCGCCTCACTCCTTCGACCGTGGATGCATTCGGCGATCTGTTGATCCAAGATGGACTCGTGGATGACCTCGAATCGGGAGAACCCTGCCTGTGAAACTCGAAAATAGTACCTCAAGACAGAAGGCGGCAGAGCAGGCTTTCGCGAACATCGTCAATCAGATTCCGCTTACTGCAAACGAAACGAGTCAGCCGTACGCTGAACTCGAGAAACGCGTCGAAGCATTTATGCAGAGCAGGTCTCAGTACCAGCTGATGACGATCCCCCTTGAGCTCGTCGATACGAGCGAGAATATTCGTCATCTCGAAGACGAAGCTTCCGACCCCGACTTCAAAAGTCTCGTCTCGTCCATTCAGAAAGTCGGAGTCATTCAACCCGCCACCTTGCGCGTTGTACGCACGGAAAATACGCTACGCTTTCAGTGCATCGCGGGGCATCGGCGCTTGCGGGCAGCATGCGCAGCAGTCCCTGGCATGAAGCAAATGAACTTCATCGTTCGAAAATTCGAGAACGAAAATCTTCAGCTCATCACGACCGTAATCGAGAATACGCATCGAAAGGCACTACATCCTTTCGATCTTGCGAAGTCTGTACGAACGTTGACCGAGCGAGGAATGACGTTCGCCGAACTGGAACTCTTGTTCGAACGGAATCAGTGGAATTTGCGCCGTTTCGATAAAATGAACGATTGGAATGACGTAACGCGACGACTCGTTCTTGAAAACAAAGAGAAGTTTACGTCTACTTTTCTTGTACATCTCGCATCAAAATCACTGAATCCTGCTCAGATCGAGATCGAAGTTAGGAAGAAGCTAGGGCTTGCTGAAAGCGCGGACCGAAAGAAGCCAGTCCTGGAGCGACTGAACTCTTATGCTAAGGCAAAAGGTCTTTCCGATGAGCAGGCAATGCTCGTCAAGGACGCGCTGATTGAACTTGGCTATTTGAAGGTTCAGGGCAAGCGAGGAGGGGGGCGCGCCCGTGCCTTCAAGGAAAGCGAGTGACAGCCACAGCGCGGATAGACGATGTGAGGGGGCGTAAGTCGTATCTTTCCGTTTTTTAATCCTCAGTTCGCATGAGCGCGGACCGCGATACGCTTAGTTGCCTCTTCCCTTCGCTTCCGCTTCGCCGGCGTATCAGGCGGGATTGATGCTTCTTGCAGCTCACGAACTGCATCCGCAATTTCCGCCAGTGCTCGATTGGTTGCATCAAGTTTTGCGCTCGTTGCGTCCAACTTGGCTTTTGTCTCCTCCAACTCAGAACGGTCAGCTTTTCGCTGATCAAGTTCGTGGAGGTCCATCATCGAAGCCATCTCGTACTGGTGAGACTTTTCCTTATTTATGTAGTCTCGTATAATCTTCCCGGGTTTAAATTTGACCCAATCGTCGCCTTTTCGAACAGAGTCAGGGCTCTTGAAGGGCTCGATCACTTCAGCCTGAACGAGTTCGTCGATCCATTTCTGGTATTTTTTTCCTTTAATCTCATGATCGGAGCCATAGTAAACTCGAGATGGAATGACTCCCCCTTTCTCAAGAAAGGACTCCAACAAGAGAGTCGAAAGCAATCCGGGGTGTGGAAGTTTCATACGCAAAAGCTTTAGGCGCATTGCGCGGTGAGTCTTCCAAGTCATGTTTGGCATATGAACCCCCATGATAAGCTTGTAAGTATTGAACTTGTGAGATTGTACGAAAGTTTGAACCCCTTTTCAAGGGAGCGCGAACCCCCATTGAACCCCCGGCCTGTGTCACGAGGCCGACCAGTCGAGGCGACCGAGGCGAGAGCCGACGCAGTGGACATGCGGGTCCATGAGGAGGCCGAGCCCGATGGGCAACGACGACTGGTCGGCCTCGTGACA
>JBIKVI010000186.1:0-8660 GCA_044356935.1 Silvanigrellaceae bacterium
GAAACGCGCACGCTCCGACTGCCCGGCCACCTCAAGGACCAGCTTTCCCGCGCGGCCTCCTCCGTCGTGCTCAACCTGGCGGAAGGGTCAGGACGCCGCACGCAGCCCGATAAACGGCGCTTTTACGACATCGCCATGGGCTCCCTTCGCGAAGCTCAGGCGTGCCTGAACTTGCCGAAGGCGACACCCGCGCCGCCCGTCGCCTCGCCGACGCTTGCGCGGCAAGCATTTGGCGGCTCCTGGAGGCCACCGCGTGAGAGCGCGAGAGCCTCAGTCGCTCAACCGAATACCCAGATGTGCCGCCGTTCCCCCACGCGGAGCGGGTCCGCCGAGCGACCTCTCCGAAGACGCTCGTGCGGCATCGGCACGTCCGGCCGTGGAAACGCACGCTGCGAATCCGGGGTCGAGGTCGAAGTGCATGCGCCCCTGTTCGTCTTGGCAAGAGCGTCCTGCCTTCACCGTCAATGCTCCTTTGCTCTCGCGGGACGGGAGTGAAGGTTTCGGTTGGAGGAGGGCAGAGGATGCGGCTTCACCTCGTGGAGCTGCCGACGAAGCGTCCTTCGAGGCAGGAGGGCGCGAGGCCTCTGCCGCGAAAGGCGAGGGGTAAAGCCGCGATCTCGACGTCGCATCGGCATGCGCTGCCGCGACGGGAGCCAGGAACACAAGAACGGCGAACGCTGCTCGGAAAATTCTTCGTCGCATGGAACCTCCCACACCAAAGGTCTTCCCAATGATGTTTTCGGCTCTCGCAGGGCGTTTCTTGAGAGGATTGGCTGCGAATGCGCGACTGCCGTCTCGTCAATCGCGAGGACCCAAGGCGCGATGGGGTTAAACCCTCAGTCGTCCAAAGGTGGGCTCGGCATTTTTGGCCCCGTAGGCCTCGTGGAAGTCACTGCACGTCATGCGCGCCAGCCAAGCCGCATCCACCAAACTCAAAACGAGCGGAACGAGGGTCCAGCTAAACAAGAGGTAGCAGAGCCCTTTCCAAGGCTCCTGCAGGTAAAAACGGTGCGCGCCCACAAAACCAAGGGAAAGGCTCAAGACCACAGCCGTTCGCTTCTCGGGCTGAGCCGACTCCGTGGAACGCCACGGCGCATGGAAGGGGTCGTCGGGGGGAGGGGCTGGTGGCCATTGCGGCATAGATCATCGTCCTTCAAAGGAGCGGCGCGCGTGGATGTCGATGCGCGCCGTGCTTTTGAGGGCACCGGCTGGGCACGCGTCCGCTAGAGTAACATATCGGACGATTCCGTGCCATATTTATGGCTAAAATGTGACGATATAGGTGCCCATGGCTTAAGTGCCCATCATCTATGGATTTATTGAGGGCTCGCCGACGCGCCAGGGCGCGCGGTCACCTTCGGTTTCTTCTGGAGATGGGGTGCGACCTCCGTAAGGTCGACACTCACGAGTTTGGAGACTCCGGGCTCTGGCATTGAAATGCCGTAAATTTGGTCGAGCACCTCCATAGTCCGCCGGTTGTGGGTAATGACAACGAACTGGAACTCGCCCGAGAGGGCCTCGAGTACGGCGTTGAAGCGTCCGACGTTGGCCTCGTCGAGGGGAGCGTCGACTTCGTCGAGATAGCAAAATGGCGCCGGTGTGGTTTTGAGGAGCGCGAAGATGAGCGAGATGGCCGTGAGGGCCTTCTCGCCGCCGGAAAAGAGGTTCATGTTCTGCTGGTTCTTGCCCGGCAGCTTCACCTGGATTTCCACGCCCGTGGCGAGCAGGTCACCTGGCTTATCCATGACGAGCTCGGCGTGGCCCCCCGGGAAGAGGATGGGAAACAGTCGCTGGAACTGCGCGTTCACGTCCACGAAGATGGTTTGGAAACGGGTCTTGGTGACTTCCTCGATTTCGGCGATGGAGATCTCGAGGTCGGCGATGGATTTCTCGATGTCCTCCTTCTGCTGGACGAGGAAGATGCGCCGTTCCTCCACGTCGCGGAATTCCTCCACGGCGCGTTCGTTGACGGGCCCTAGCTCGGTGATCTCCTCGCCGATGGCGCGGATGCGCCGCTCGAGGCTCCCTACGAACTTGGGGTCGTCCTCGGCCTCCTGCGGGAGGGTGTCGGGATGGATTCCGAACTTCTCCCACGCCTCCTTGAGCGCGGTCTCGAGGACGATGCCAAACTGCCCTAGCTTCACTTCGCGCTCGCCCACGAATTTCTGGTGTGCTTCGCGCGTGTCGCGTTCGGCCTTGAGGCGGTTGTCGATGACGCGAATCTGCTCGGCCACTTCCGCTTCGCGCGCTTGCAGCTCGCGCATAACTTCGGCGACGCGCACGACGTCGCCTTCGAGGCCACGAATTTCGCGGCCGAGTGCCTCCACCTCGTCGCTCGCTCCCGTCAGGGACTCGTCGAGGCTCGCGAGTTCGATGGTATCCCGGTCGAGTTTGGCGCGCAGTCGCGCGAGCTGCTGCTGGCCCTGCTCATAATTCTGCCGAGCGTTGTCGAGCTTGGTGTTGGCCACGAGGCGTTCCGACGATCGGCCTTGAATTTGTGTTTGCACCTCGTCGCGAAGCTCGCGCCTCTCCTGAAGCCCGGACTCGTACTCGTCGAGGTCGGCGCGCATGCGGACGATGTCGCGGTCGAAGGCGTCGATGCGGGTTTGGTTCACCGCGAACGCCTGGCGGATTTCGTCGGTCTCGCGCTGGAATTCCGCGCGCGCCGCGTCGTGTCGTGCGAGGTTCTCGTCGAAGTGCTTAAGCTGGAGATCGTAGCCCTGCATTTGGCTCGAGAGGCGGGAGACCTCCTCCTTCTCGCGCGAGAACTGTTCGGCGATCTCGGCCACGCGCGTTTGGAAGGCCTTGCGGCGCGCAGCGATCACGAAGAGAGCTCCTTCGGAGCGGGCGAGCTCCTCCTGCAGGGCCTCGCGCGATGCCTCGAGTTCCGCGAGTTCGCGTTTGCGCGCGAGAAGACCTTGGCCCTCTCCGCCTTGTTTTTCTCCGAAGGCGATTTCCCGGGCCATGCCGGAGAACACCGCACCGCGCTCCGACACGAACACAAAGCCCGCAACTCCAGCTTCTCGGCACAGGCGCAGGGCCTTGAGTGCGAGCCATTCGTCGCGGACGATGAACACGCGGCACACGAGGGCCCGAAGATCGTCGCCCTCCACGCGCGGGGCGCGATCGCCGACGTTACGAAATCCCGGCATCTCGGCGATGCGGATCTTGAGGGCCTCCTCCTCGGGGGAGAGCTGTGCGAGCAGGTCGCGCACCACGAGGCCCACACGTGAGACGCCCATCTCCTCGGCCTTGTCGAGGAGATCCATGAGCGTCTCGGAGTTGTCCACCAGGCCGGCCTCGAGGAGATCGGGCAGCGCGCTCTCGAGGTAACGCTCGTCGTCTTTGTGGACGGTTATTTTTTCGTAGACGAAGCCTTGCAGGTTCGCGGCGAGGCGGTCGCGCAGGGCGCGCGTACCGTCGGACAGGCCCGCCCCCCCGCCCACGAGCTTGGCGAGGCTCGAGGCGTGGCTGGCAACCTCGAGGTGCCGCGCCTTGGCTTCGTCGCGCATGCGGGTCGCCTCGATGGCGGATTCCTCTAGCTCGCCGAGTTCCGACTCGAGGCGGGAGCGCTCCGTGGCCACCGACTCGAGACCCGAGGAAAAGCGAGAGAGCTTTTCCTCGACTTCCTTGCGATCGGCGGCTGCGGCGCCGCGCTTCGTGCGGGTCTCCGAGGCGTCGGCTTCCACCCGGGTGAGCCCTTGCGTAGCCTTCTCGAGCGAGCGCAGGCCACCGTCGTTCTCCATGCGCAGACGGCCCACGGCCTCCTCGGTGGCGCGCAATTCCGATCGAAGTTCTTCACCGCGCGAGCGTTCAACAAGAAGTTCTTCGTCGACCTCCGCCTTGCGATCCTGGAGGCTCTCGAGCTCGCCGTCGAGGCGCGCGAGATCCTTCTCGTAGCCCTGGAGCTCAGCCACGAAGCTTTGGATGCGAGCTTCCTCGCGCGCGAGCCCTTCGCGTTCCTGGGCGACTTCCTGCGAGAGCGCGGTCTTGCGCTTGGCTCGCTCGTGGGCTTGGGTCTCGAAGGAAGCGACGCGCACCCTGTATTTGCCCAGCGTCTCCTTCTTGTCGTCGTAAGCATCCTCGGCGTTCTTGATTTGCTGCGAAAGCTCCATGCGCTCCGATTGGAGATCGCTCGCGCGCGCTTCCCACTCGGCGGCGGCAATGGCTTTGGTTTCCGCCTCGCGCGCCTTGGTGGCTATTTCGGCTCGGAGCCTGGCGATTTCCTTACGGCACTGACCGACGCGCACGCCCAGGAGACCTGTTTCTTTGTCCTTGAGCTCCGAGACCAGCTCGCTCTTCTTGACCGCCTTCTCCACCTGCTCGCGCAGGTTCTCCGACTGCTTGAGGAGTTCGTGCTCGAGATCGGCCAACGATTTGACGTTGCCCCGTGTGCTGTCGAGCCGCTTCTCGGCCTCTTTGCGTCGCGTCTTGAAGACACTGATGCCAGCGGTTTCTTCGAGGATCTCGCGCATATCCTGCGGGCCCGCTTGGATGATGCGGTCGCGCTTCTCCTGCTGGATGATGGAGTAGCTCTTGGAGCCCAAGCCGATGGCCAGAAGGAAGTCGACGATGTCCTTGAGGCGGCATGGCTCGCCATTCATGAAATATTCGCGATCCCCGCCGCGGAAGATACGACGCCCAATGCTCACTTCGGGCAGGTGGAGCAGATCGGGTGGGCAGCGTTTGCCGTCGTTGGTGAAGGTGAGCGTCACCTCCGCCATGGATTGGGGCTTGCGGTTTTGGGAGCCCGCGAAAATGATGTCCGTGGGCTCGTCGGCGCGCAGGCTCTTGGCCGTCTGCTCGCCCATGACCCAGCGGACGGCGTCGATGACGTTGGACTTGCCCGAACCATTGGGCCCAATCACCCCGGTGATGCCATCGTGGTATTGGATGTGGACGCGGTCGGCGAAACTCTTGAAGCCGTGGATGGAGATGGTTTTGAGCTTCATCGTATCCCTTGCGCGTCGGAGGTCTCCGGGTTCTGGCCGGACCACTCGTGGTCCTCGCCGGACCACTAGGAGCACGGGATGTTAGCATCGTGGAGAGGACTCGTACAATCGCGGGTGCCCACATGGCGAATCCTCTTGGCCAGTGCGGCCCTCCTCGCGGCGTTCCTGTTCCTTTTTTCGCTCCGTGAGCAGGCCTCTGAACTCGACGCCAACCGTTCGCTCGCCGCGCTCCTGCGCGATGGAGCGGCCGTCCGCTTGGGCGAGTCCGAAGTCCTCCTGCAGCGTTGCGAAGGCACCGCCAGCACTGCCGCTACGGCCGTGTGCGAGGCGCGAGGGAGCGGGAAATTCACTTTCCCGGCACCTTCGGCCCTCGAAGACGCCATACGCGCCGCGGGGCGGCCTCGTCCTAATAGCGCGGTCGTGAGATTTCCGTTGGGAGAGCGCGAACGCGCCTTCCTCAAGGCGCGCCCTCAGGCGGCCTTGGTTCTTGTGCGGAGCGTTCAAGCGACGGCGAGGGGACTTCTTCCCGGAGTTGGAACGGAACCCCCGGTTGCGCGCGGCGTGGGACAGAACGTCGTGTTCCCTTTCGACACGCGTGCGCTTTTGGCGGAAGTGGATTCTGGAGGGCAGGGCCTCCGCGTGCAGTTCGACTTCCCTGGGCTCGGGTGGTTCGGACCCTCCGACGTTCCCGCAGTGCTCGTGGATTTGGCTCACGTCGACGCGCTCACGTCGCTGCCGCTCAAACTCACGTTCGCCTCGCGGCTTTCTTGGCAGCTGGAACTGGGTTTCCCGCTCCTGCTCGCGGCCACGAGCTTGGTGCTCGACCACTCAAAGGTGTTCGGCTACGCATGCCTCTACGCGGTGGCGCGGGCCGTGCGAACCTTCCTCAACACGCGGGTGGCCGACGGATCGCTAGACCCCTATGGCCCCGAAGGACTGTTTCTTTACGCCGCTTGCGGCCTCTGCGTGCCGCTGTTGATATTGTTCACCCGATCCATGTGCGGATTGCCCCGGTTCCGCGCGAGGTTCGACGTGCCCTTTCTCGTCGTCGCGGTGTCAGCGTTCTGCATGGCGGGACGCGCTGATTCCGACTTCGTGATGACCAGCGACTTATGGTCGGACGCGCTCTCGGCCGGAGCGTCGTTCTGCCTTGGCCTCGGAACCCTCGCTTACCGCCTTGCGCGTGGTTTGAAGGATCGCCTCGAGAAGGAGGAGGATGCGGGCCAGAAGCAGCGCTCGCGGCGCAGGGTCGTGTCGATGTCGCTCGGGCAAGCGACCCGCCTCGTGCCGCTGGCGCTCCTGCTCGTTGGCCTGGTCATTACGGCCTTCATCAACCTTGCCGAACTGCGGGCCTTCGCGGGGCAGGGGTTCAAGAATCCCCTCGACTGGAGGCATATGGCGCTGTTTCCTTTCCTGCTGACCACGGCGCTTTTCGAGGTGGGTTCCACCTCGCGCCGCATCGCGGAAGTGTCGCGAGAGATAGAGGAAAAGACGCGGCTCGACGACGCCTTGCGTATCGCCGAAAACATCCATGGACGCATGCTGCCTCCGCCCCGCGGGCAGTGGCCCGGCCTTGGCCGCTGGCGCGCCCTCTACGTTCCTGCGCACGGACTTGGCGGCGACTGGTACGATGTGCGTGAAATAGCTCTGCCCGATGGCAGGCGATGCGTGGTGGGTTGCATCGTCGATCTCACGGGGCACGGCATCGGTCCATCGCTCTCGGCCAGTGCGTTGTGTTCCCGTTGGCGGGAATGGTGGTCGCGCGTTTCGGCGGAAGGTTTCGGAGCTGGCGGGCCGAGCCAGGCTCTCGCGCAAGCGGCCCTGCGCATGCACCGTGCGTTGGCCTCGCTCTCGAGCGAGGAGACGGCCACCGCGTGTTTCTTCCTTCTGTCGCCCGACAGGAGGAGTCTGGCGTATCTCACGTGTGCCCATCCAGGGCTCATTCTAGAGACCGCCGAAGGCGAAGTCGCCACGCTCCAGACCCGTGCGGGAGGTCTGGGAGCCGAAAGAGAGCGTTACGCCGACGCCGGTGCGTTCCCGGTCGCGACTCGCGACCTTCCGGAGGGCGTTTCGACGCTCTGCGCATTTACCGATGGCTTCTGCCTTGCCCCCGAGGGAGTCTTGACATGGGCGCACCGGCTCACGAGGCAATGCAAGGGTCAAGGCAAGAGCGTTTCGGGAGCCCTGGCGCGTGCCTTCCGCGCGGCCCTGCGCGAGGAAAAAGAGGCCTCGCGTGACCCGGCAAAGGAACGCGAACTCGATATCGACGACAAGACCCTCCTTGCGGTGACGATCACGACGGCTTGAGGAGAGCGGCGATGGGCTTGGTCTTCGCATCGGCATCGACCCGAATCGGCACACCCTCTGACGTCGCACCCAACCAAGGTCCAAAACCCGTGGATCCCGAACGATTCCAGTCTGCAGCATCGCAGCCAAACGCATATGCGAGGGTCTGCAGATACTGGTTGACCGTGTAGAACGGGCCGTTTACCGGAGCCCGCTTGGTTCCGGTGCCCGGCTTGAGGGCGTCGAACATCTTTCCCGTTTCGAGCACGGTGCTGCCGCCGATGGAGAAGTAACTGAAGTCGGAATAGCTATGGGAGGGATCGGGCTGGCTGGGGGTCGACGCGTCGGCGTTGGTAAGCCCGAGGACGAGGGTCATCTGCCGCGCCCCAGCCGTCTTTGCAGTACTCGGGAATGCGTTGGTAGCCGTTGGCCATGTGGGGTTGGCAAACCACCACGAGTCGCTTGAGTCTGCGTCTGCCATTGTTGGCGCTTGCCTCGCCCATACGGGTGAAGCTCGGGAGTGCGATGAGCGGCGCCAATATCGCGAGTCGGGAAAGCAGTTCGCGCCTGCGCAGGATGAGTCTATTGTCCATGTTCCATGGCTCCTTCTCAACGACGACGGAATGCGGACGAGGTTACGTAAGCGATAATGGCATCCTCGAGCTTGCCCGAGCCCTGGGAGAGCGTCTTGTAGGCGGCCGCGACCCCGCAATGCGGTTCCTCTTTCCATCCCACTGCGAACTGGTTGAAGCGGTAAGCGAAGCAAGCCATGCCTTCTTTGCTCCGCCCAATGGCCTCGCTCAACTCGGAAGCTCCCGCCACGGACACGCTTGCGCCATAGAGGGGAACGCTCGCGCTTTCGTCGACGGGCAGGTCGACGAAGGCCTTGGAGACTTTGTGCATGGTCCGTTCCGTTGTAATGCGCTTACCTGTGACAGTGAACGCGGAAAGGGCGTATCCGTAGGGGTTCATGTCGCGGTGGCAGCTCGCGCACGCAGGGCGGTCGGTGAGGACGCTATAGTATTGCCGTGAAGTCATGGAGTCGGGCGCGTTCGCGGGAAGCGACACGTCGATTCCGTCGGGAAACGCACCGACCGTGCCGCACAGCATTGTGACTTTGATGTTGTAGCCTCTGTGGGGAAGAGGCATGTGGGCGGAGTGAGCGCCATGCAAGTGGAACGCGGCTCGCGTCAGGAGGCCCTTTCGGCCCGTGGCGGTGGTCCGTGCGAGAGCCGTGCCTGCCTGCACTCCATAGAGTCCGCCGAGCCAGGCGTGAGACGCGACGACGTCTTCGACCGCAAAGAAGTCGCGAAGGGCCTGTGTCACGAGGCCGACCAGTCGTCGTTGCCCATCGGGCTCGGCCTCCTCATGGACCCGCATGTCCACTGCGTCGGCTCTCGCCTCGGTCGCCTCGACTGGTCG
>JBIKVI010000187.1:0-8649 GCA_044356935.1 Silvanigrellaceae bacterium
CGCCTTCGTGCGCAAGTTCGAGGAGCTCGGCGGCACGCTGCGGCTCGGCGCGGGCGTCGAGGAGATCCTCGTGGAGGGTAAGGACGGGCGCGCCCTCGAGGGAGGATTCCTGCGTCCATCAAAGGGCGTCGTGCGCGGCGTGAGGCTCGAGAGTGGAGAGGTCCTGCGTGCCGACGTGGTGGTGAGCAACGCCGATGTCACGAACACCTACCGCAAGCTTGTTCCGCGCAAGGCCCGCGTGTGGAACTCTGAGCTGCGCTTGAAAACCCTGGCGCAATCGATGTCGCTGGTGGTCATTTACTTCGGGTTCCGCGACGACGGGAAGCCACTGAATCTCCAGCATCACAACGTGATTCTTGGGCCGCGCTACGAAGGTCTCTTGCAAGATATTTTCGAGCACAAGGTGCTCTCGAAGGACTTCAGCCAGTACCTCCACCTGCCCACGCTGACCGATCCGAGCCTGGCGCCGCCGGGCGCGCATGCCGCCTACACGCTCATCCCCGTGCCGCACAAGGGAGCAGGCATCGATTGGTCGCGTCGAGGACCCGAACTCGTAGATCGCGTCCTGCGTTTCCTCGAGGACGAAGGTTACATTCCTGACCTGCGCGCGCGCCTGCTCCATTCCAGCTGGGTGACACCCGATTACTTCGAGGACACCCTCGACAGCGCTCAAGGCAACGCGTTCGGAATCGAACCGCTGCTGCGGCAGTCGGCTTTTTTCCGCCCGCACAACCGCAGCGAGGACGTCGAAGGGCTCTACCTTGTGGGCGCGGGCACGCAGCCCGGAGCCGGCACGCCTTCGGTGATGATGTCGGCCAAAATGACCGCTCGTTTGGTGGCGGAGGACTTCGGGCTCGCGTTGGGCTAAGGGGTCAATCTTTACCCGTCTTCGCTAGTCCCGCCGCGACCAAGGGATCACCCCCGAGGAGCACGCGCATCGCGATGAGGAGCCGTCGTGCCTGCGGAATGACCACGCGCCTGCGGAAGGGAACACTGGGGTCAAGGAGGATAACACCCAGGATAGCGCCGTAAACAGCGGCCATCAGGCGCACACAGAGCCGAGCGCGGGCCGAAGGGATGTCAGGAACTCCACGGAGGGCGCTGCGGTAGTAATCGATGGCGCGCAGCGCGAGAGAACGCACGAGCGCGGGGCCGCCCGATGAGCCGGACGGTGTTCCCTTTTGGGTGCCCATGGCCGTCGCGATGTCGACTCCGTGGCGCGCGCACGCGTCGGCGGGAAGGTAGACGCGGCCACGTCCTTCCCAGTCCTCGCGCACGTCGCGCAGGATGTTGGTGATTTGCATGGCGATGCCCAAATGCTCGGCCGCCTCGAGCGTCGAGGGCGCGGCGCGCGCGCCGAAGACCCGCGCCATGAGCAGGCCAACCACGCCCGCGACGCGGAAGCAGTAAACGTAGAAGGCAGCGAAGTCGCCCGGCTGCCCAAAGCTTTCGTCCATGCGCTGCCCTTCCACGAGCTCCTCGAAGGGGCCGCGTTCGAGCCCTAGGGCGCGCGCGTGCAGGCGCGCCTCGCGCAGGAATCCAAGCGCAAACGCACGGCCTGCGACGGGATCCGCGGGCGACCCGCCACCGCTGGCGGCGAGGGCGCGCGCCACGAAAGCGACCACCGGAGTATCGCCATGCAGAGGGTTCGACGTGTTGAAGAGGGCGTCGAGCAGCGCGGCGGATTCGGTGCTTCCGGCTTCGGCGTTGCCCGCTGGCGCTGGGCGCTCGTCTGTGGCGTCGTCGATGAGGCGGCACAGCGTGTAAACGAAATAGGCGCCCGCGCGCGCGCTTTCAGGGAGCACATGCGAGGCCAAATAAAACGAACGTCCGTTGCGTGAGGTTACGGCGCGGCAGGTTTCGAGAAACCCGCGCGAACCGTAGCCATGCCCCAAACGCGTAGTTCTCGTTTGGCGGCATGCCATGAGGAAAGGCGTGAGGCGCGATCGGAGTCGGCGAGGGTGCAGGGCTTCGAGCGTTCCCAAGTGGGTGCCCGCGGCGTCGACGGCCTTGAGTCGCGCGTAAAACGGCGCGGCCTCAAGCATGTGGGCGAAGTGCATATCGCGGCCCGAGGAGAGCGTTACGGCACGCGCGGCTTCCACCCCAAAAGGCGCTCGCCACGGGGACTTCGCGGGATCGCGACCCGAAAAGCGATCGGTGCCGGTGATGTTCTCACTCGGAAGGCAGAGCCAACCGTCGCCGAGCCGAGGGAACCAGTAGCCGATTTCCGTGGAGGCTTCCGAGGAGGCTTCTCCGCGCGCGTGCCACCAATACCAGGATTCACCCACACCCGAGAGAGGCTCTAGGCCTGCGTTGTGATCAACGTAACACCAAGGGGTGTCGTTGCCGCCGATCGCGTCGTCAAAGAGGAACGCACGCTCGCGCTTGGCGTTGCGCGCGAGGCGGCGGGCCATGGGAAGATCGTGCACCAGGCCTATGCGGCGGACTTCGGCTCCCGGCTCGCGGGCTGAGGCTCCGGTGCGGAACAAGCGGCCGCGCAGCGCCCGGCCTAGCGCCAAGGGCTGCCACACGTGACGAACAGCGGCCGCCTCGGCCGCGTCCACGCGCGCTTTGAAATCGGCGGCGTGTTGTGGGGTGGAGCGGGGAGGAACGCTCTGGGAATCCTCGCTCCATGCAAGCCATAGGGCGAGGTCGTGGCCCCGCGCGTGCGAGGGAACAGCCAGCTCTAAGCTATCGTTGGCCCGCGTGAAGAACGCGACGACGCGTTCGCGGAAACTCTCGGAGGCCTCCCCCTCGAAAATGGCGTACGCGTAATCTTCCACCTCACCGCCGCGATGCCAGGTAAGGTAGAGGCTCGACTCCATGTGGCCCGCTTCGCGCCGGAACGGGTCCACGAGCGAGAAGATGCCCACGAGGCTATCTTCGCCCCGCGATACCTCGACATAGAACCACTCGTATTCGGCGCGCGAACCGAGGACCGCGGCCGCGCGCACGGGGATTTTCGCGATGGGCAGACGTGTCATGCGGTTCCTAGCGCTCCCCTGCGGGCCGCGAAAGCCGCCCCGTTCGAGCTTTTGCTTGCTCCTGTCGTGCCTCGAGTCGATGTGCGCCCACCAGCTAGCGCCGGAACGCTCGCGAGGAGTGCTGCGCGCAGCTCTCCGAGTGGCTTGTCGAGCAGCAGCGCGAGGTAGTCGAATGCGCCAGGGCGATGGGCCGTCAAAACACGCAGGATGCCCGCCGCCTCCTCGCGGAGGGCTTCGCCCTCGGCAAGGGTGCGAGCCAACGCATCTTGAAGCTTCGGCGAGGCCAACACGAATTCGCGGAACGTCCCTAGATGGCAGCGTTGGCGCGCCTCCTCGAGGCCCTTGCCGTCGAGCGCCCCCACGAGATGCAGGCACACGCGGTTGCGAAGGCCCTGCGAAAGGTCTTCATGGGTTTTGGAGCCCGACAACGCCGGGACGAAATTCTTGACGTCGTCGAGGATTTGGAAAGCCCGTCCGTAGATTTCCAGGGAGCGCGTGGCCGCTAAAGTCGTTTCGCGGGGAAGACCGAGGACGTGGCCGCAGGCCTCGCTCACGAATTCCATGAGCGCGCCTGTCTTGCAGCGCGCGGTGGCGTCATAGAAGTCGAGCCTCTCGGCGTGGGAGGCTTTGAAAAGGGCGTCCACCACGGCGCTACGACCGTGGCTCAGGTCGAGTCCTTGTCCTTCGTGGCAACGCACCAGGGTCGACAAGGCGAGGTCGCGCAGGTGTCCATCGGAAAGCCACGAAACCGCCGCGAAGTAACACCACCCGCCAACGTTGAGGGCGAGAGGCATCCCGAAAACGGAATGCAGGGAGGGTTCCCCGCGCCGTTCGAGGCTTCCGTCTTGCACGTCATCTACCGCTAGGCTTGCCGCGTGGAGGATCTCGACGCAGGCGGCGATGCGCAGGATGTTTTCGTCGCACTCCAGCGGCTGCGGCTGCGCCTGCGGCTGCGCACCAAAGGCACGCGACATCCAGAGAGCCAAAAGCGGCCTCACGCGCTTGCCAGGAGAAAGCGTGAGCCGGCTCGCCAAGGAAAGCAGTGACTCCTCGCGAGCCGCCTGCACCAGGGCCGGCAAGGGGCACGCGCTTTGGCTTGGCTCTTGCGCGGCAAGAAAACGCACGAGTTCCTGTTCTACGAGGCGCGCGTCTTGTCCCACGAGCTCCGACGTCGGCACCGCCGCATTGGGCTCCTGCATGGGTCTCCTCACAAATAATGGCTTCCGGCGGAGTTCATCATGTGCCGCCCACCCCCGGAAGGACAAGTCGAGAAATGAACGGAGAATGGGGTGGCTATCGAGAATCATCGAGAAGAATGGAGGGTGTCTATGCGTTTGACAAGTGATGAAAGCTTGGTTGCTCGTTCTGCGTGCTGTTTCATTTAACAAACCAGATTGAATCGACTTTTTATCGCTCGTTTCTGGCACGCTACCTGCTGTTCCCTGCCCTGAGCAGCCACACCGTAGAGGCGGGTTGCCGACACGGGAGGAACCCACATGAGCACGCCGCTCGACGCAAAACGGAATTCCAAAGCCTGGCTTGCCAAGGGCATGTTGGGGATCACTGTCCTCTTCGCCACCGTCGGCTCCGCCTGCACGACCACGGAGGTTCCCGAGGCACAAGGCGCCCAACTCCCCGACGAACTGGCGTCCACCGAACACGTGCAGACCTACGGCGTTATCGAGGATGATCTCGAAGCCTACCCATGGACGGGGCAGCGCTACGAGGATCCCCGCTTCGCTGCGGAGCTCGACAACTCGCCCCTCTCCGGCGATGGGCACAAGTCCATGTTCGGTGAGGATGGAGGCGCTTCCTCGTCGGTGAAGATGAGCAAGGCGTCCAAGCGCTCGGACAAGTCCAAGGCGAAATCCAAGAACGGAAAGTCGGCGTCCTCGCGGAAAAAGAAGGGGAGCAAGTCCCGCTGAATGCGGCCCGCGAGGGCACAAGCCCTAGGTTCGCTTATCGAGGAAGGATGCCCCTATGCGCCAGGACGACGAAACGAAGATGACCCTGTGGGCCGTCGCCTGCGGCGTGGCTTCCATGGTGTGCCTCATCGTGGCGATTCAAATTGCCGACCGCCCGCCCGCTCGCGCCGCGTCAGGCGCTAGCGCTCGAGCGAGGTCCACGTGGATAGATTCTCCCGTGGCACCTGCCGGACTGCCCCAGCGTTCGTCTCCAAAGGAATTCCCTCCTGCCCCGCGTCCGGCCGCCAAGAGCACCCCGTCCTCCCCTCCAGCTCCCGACCGAGATCCCGCATCCCACCGTGAAGATCTCGCTCTCGTCGCACCTTCCACCGTGTCCATCGTGGAGGAGGTCGCCGTGCGTCGTCATCTCGCGGAACTCGGGGCCCTCGAAGCGGCGCACCAAGCCCGCGCGATGCGCATCTCCCTTGCCTGCGACGACGCGTGCGCCGCGGGTCTCAAAGACGAGGCTGCCCGCGGAGCCATTGCGCGCGAAGCGTCGCTCTCAGGGCGTGCGCGCCTCTCGTCGCGCGGTGAGAGTGTGGCGCGGGTAGAGAGGAGCTTGGAGTTCGCGGGTGAACGCCCGTGAACTTAGCAAGGTGAAGCGACCCCAGCGCCCATTGGAGGGGTGGCCGGCGGGGCGGAATACTCCTGCTTGTAGCGCAGGGCAGTGTCGCGCAGCTGCGAGATCCTGCCGTACATGCGGCTCCCCGGGCACGCTGTGCCTCCTTGGGGGAACGTGGCACCCACCTCGCGGTGCGTTGTGACGTTGGGAAGCGGCGCACGCGATCCGCTTGAGAGCGGAGACCTCCCGTCCAGGGCGATGCCACACTCGACAGCGAGCCACGCTATGAGTCGTGCCCCGCTGTCGAGCTGCTGCGGCGTGGGCTCGTTTTTGGCGCCGGGCTCCGGATCGTGGAACTGGCCCATGAAGTTGATGCCCACGGTTTCGCCGTTGGCGTGTTTGGTGTGGGCACCCTCGGCGTCCTTACCGCCGTTGCGCCCTTCGAACACGCGTCCGTCGGGGGCCACGAGGAAGTTGTACCCGATGTCATCCCAGCCTTCGCCGTGGATGTGCGATCGTTGGTAGGAGCGCACCACGGAGGCGGGATCGGTGCCTGGAGCGATGTAGAGCGCGCTGTGGTGGACCACGATTTTGCTCCACCGTGCCTTTGAAGCCGCAACGCGAGGGGCCTGCGCGCTCCAAAGGGACCGGGGAATGATTTGGAAGCCGCGCGGCTGCGCAGTGAACCCGGGCGGCACGAAGCCACCAGCGCTCTCCCCTCCGAACAAAGCCAATGGCGGCGGCTCGTCGAATTCGCCTTCCAGTTCTGCGCGCAGGACCCGAAGTGCCTCGACCCCTTCCAAAACCAGCGTCACACGCCGTCCCGGGCGTGGTGCAATGAGCAGCGCTGTGAAACGCCCCTCGATGAACGTGTTGCCATCTGCCTTGAAGGCGGGATCTCGCACGAGCACCGTTTGTTCCTTTTGACCGTCCATGCGCCACAGGATGCGCAGGGCGGAAAGTGTGGAGGCGTCGACGGCGGGGTCGAGGGAAATGGCGAGGTGGAACGTGTCCGTTTCGGCATCGAAGTTGAAGACGCGTTCGTATCGTTTCGAGTTGGTGGCAATCAGGTCGGCCGATGGCGCGTCGCTTGGGACGTCCGTAAGGCCATATGTGGGAGATTGCGCCTGTGGAGCCGTCGCAGGATCACTGCCCTGGCCGTATTGGTCGGACGCGGCGGGACGAACGACACGGTAGGGTGGGGCGCCAGGAGGGCACGCACCAGCCCCGGGCGTCGGAGCGGGGCCGTCGGACGACACCTTCTGCTTGCAGGCCGACAGCAGAGCGCTTCCCGAGGCCCATGTTGCGGCGAGGATCCCGCCGCCAAGCAGGCAGCGTAGGAACTCGCGGCGCTCCGGGGCGGTGTTCATGAAGCGCTCCTGCGACCGCCGGGCTTGCCTCGGGTGGAAACCTTGAATCCCTCGGATCGGACGCGGGCGTCCGTTAAGCGGGATCGCGCGCACGCCACCGATAGCTTCACGACGACCTCTTCGGCGGAAAAGGCCACTTCGAGTCCGGGGCTGTCGTGGGCGAGTCCTTCGAGCGCGCTGAGTTCGCGCGCGAAGGGCATACGCACGCAAAGCGCGAAACCTTCGTCCCAATCCACCAAAAGGGAGGGCGTGACCCGCGCGTCGCGCGCGACTTTGACCATTTCATCGAGGAACCAGTGGCACACGTGGTGGATGTGGCGCTCCGACGAAAGCCACGTGACCCAGGCGCCTTCGCGCACCGCGCGCGGCCGTGCAACTGCAACGGGCCGCGAGCGCTCGAACTCCCCGCGGAATCGGGCCAAGAGCTTGCGCGCCAAAGGGGAAAGGACGCGTTCGCAGGCTCGCGCGTCGGGACCGAGTTCGAAGTAGCGCGCGTTTCCCAACTCGACCGCGCGCAGGCCATCGAGCGCGCGCGCGCCGAAGAGGGTCACGTCCCAGACGCGCGCCTCGCCATCGGGCCAGCGGCCCGCCCAGGCACGCGTCGTTTCGCCGTTCCAGTCGTCGGCAAAGGAATAAAGGACGCGCAGATGCTCTGGCAGTTCTTCGCGCGGCGCGCGGGCGCGGGCTTGGCGTCGACGGTCCGGGTGCGCCACGAGCATGTAGACCGCCAGCGACAAAGCGCCGCCGAGCACCAGGAGGATCTCCCTGCCCACGAGTCCTTCATCCATAGAAATCACGCCTGCGCCCCGCTTCCCTCACGATTTCGGGCTTCGCGCGTCCTGGCCGAGGGCCCGGGCCGCCGCACCCTTTCGTGACCCTCCCATCATGGAGGAGCCCGCTCGGGGCGTCGCAGGCAAGCCGCGCTCCTCGCACGTCGGTTTTTTGGCGGGCAGCGTGCGCGCTCCGGGGAGACTAGACTCTGGGGAATCGGAGGACGCCCTTGCCCCTTCCTTTTGAATTGGCACAAATCGAAGCCCCGTCTGCCCCCGCCATCATCTCCCCGCCGGGCGCCGGACGGGGAGCGGGGCGTCGCGGCGTGAGCGCGCCGGGCGAGGGCTCGCCGCCCCCGGGTGGCGGAGTTCTACCGCCCGAAGACTCTGGCTTCCATGGCGACAACGTCGAAACGCCTCTGCAGCGCAGGCAGCGCCTCGAAGCCGCCGGCATCGTGGCTCCCCCGCCCCCGCGTCGCAAAGTGCGCGCCTGGTGGGAAAAGGCTTCCGAGGCGCTGCGGCCCGACACGGAGGACTCAACGGGCGAGCCCTTGCCGGTGAACCTCCGTATCGACGCCAATTTCGGGAGCTGGCGGGCCCTCAAGGCTCCTCCGGAGACGCGTTACCTTGCCGATTTTTCGTACGGGTTCTCGTTCCTGTTCCCACTGGCGCCGCCAAGGCGCGAAGCGGATGGTCGGAGGCTCGCCTACTTCCTTGGACCGTCGGCCACGTTCTACAACGGCGGCACGTTCCAGAAGACGCGCGATGCCTACGGCGGACGCAGCGACGTCTACGCCGACACCAACGTGACCGAAGCCGGGGCCGATCTCCTGCTCGCGCAGGAGACGCGGCTCTCTCAGTTCCTGATTTTTTCGGCGGAAGCTCGCCTCACCTGGGCGCCTTTGCGGCAGGTCCGCGCGGTCTACAACACGCAAATCCATACGCCCGGCCGCTCGGAAGTCGGATCGCACTCGCGCTTCAACTGGCAAGGAGTGGGCG
>JBIKVI010000188.1:0-8573 GCA_044356935.1 Silvanigrellaceae bacterium
TCACGCCTTGTTCATCCACGAACGTGAATGTTTCGGCCACGGGCATCGGTTCGGAGATTCCAGTGGATTCGATGACCAGGTGATCAAATCGTCCTTCCTCCGCCAGTTTTCGGACCTCAAGGAGCAGATCCTCGCGCAGCGTGCAGCAGATGCACCCATTGCTCATCTCCACGAGCCTTTCTTCCGTGCGCGACAGACCCGGTGCACCCTGCTTCACGAGAGCGGCATCGATGTTCACCTCGCTCATGTCATTCACGATGACGGCGACTCGAAGCCCTTCCCGGTTATTGAGAATGTGGTTGAGAAGGCTCGTCTTTCCCGCGCCAAGGAATCCGGATAGGACGGTGACGGGGAGCTTTGAGGTCGGTGTCGCGCTCATGGGATGTGGCCTCTTCGAAAGAATGGACAATGAGACTCGTCGATGATACGGCCATATCATTATCCGTGCTCTTGGGTCCTTGTCCAGGGCCTTCGAGGTTCGTTGAAGCTACAACCCACCGTGGCTTGCCAATCAAGGAGAAGAATGTGGCTAGGAAGGCATCCATCGAGAAGAACGAGCGCAGGCGTGCGCTTTCCAGCAGGCAAGAGCCCCTACGCCGTGAGCTTCGAGCGAAGGTGCGAAACCTGGAATTGTCGCCGGAAGATCGTGCGGCCGCGCAAAAAAAGCTTAGTGAACTTCCCCGCGATGGCAGCCGCATGCGAGTGCGCAACCGCTGTCATGAAACGGGTCGCCCCCGCGGCGTCTATCGTGACTTCATGCTCTCCCGTATTTCTTTCCGCCAGTTGGCTCTTGCGGGTCAAATCCCTGGGATCGTCAAAGCCAGTTGGTGAGTCTTACGTTTGCAACACCTGCCCATTCAAGGAGAATTCATGTCGTTCCTTCGTCCATCCCTTGTCCGCGCTGCCCTTGCCCTCGCCGTGGTAGCTCCCGTTGGTCTCGCGGTCTCGAATCCTTCTGCCTATGCCGCCGAAGCGGCGTTCAACGGCGAGAATATTTCTACGCTTGGTGACGATTCAAAGCTCACGCTCGGCGCGACCCGCGCCTCGGGCACGGGTTCGTTCGTGTTCGCAAACAAGCTCGATGCCATCGGCGAGGATACGAGCCATGCCCTGTCGTTCACTTTGAAAGACGGTGGTTCGTTGACGTTCGTGGCTTACGCGGACCCTTCGCTGGGCCAGGGCCTCGAATTCGTGTTCACGCGCGAAGGACGTGCTCTCAAGAGCTTCGTACGCAAGGCAGGTGATGATGCAACAGCTCTCGATTTTTCGGCGGAACTCGCCAACATCAACGCGGGCCGAGTCATCAACCTGCAAATCGATGTTCACGACGGTGAGTCTCCCGCGCACCTGGTCGTGTGGGATGGGCTCGAAGCTGATTTTCATGAAGACAACGCGCTTCTCAACACCGAAGAGACAGGACGCTCCCCTGGCAACGGCGAGGGACAGCGCCGCGGCGTGATTTTGAAGGACGCCACTCTTTTGAAGGCAAGCGCAAGCGAAGCGAAGTTCCATCACCACCAATGATGATCGCCGGAAACATCCCTTGAAGAGGTTCCCTCCGTGAAAGTAAGTCTGAACGTCGTTATTGCCACCGTCTCCGTGTTCTCGCTCCTGCCCGCCTGCTCGCAGGGTGGCAAGGGAGGCGAAGGAACGGACGGCCCCAAAGCTCCTCCTGTGGCCTCTCCCGCGCCAAAGTTGCAGGATCAAGACGTTCAGTCGGCAGAAGCGAGCACGCTGCGATTCCGAGACATGTGCGCTAGGAAAGATCTCGCCATGGAGGCACGGCGGACCATGGAGGTCCTCCTAAGAGAGGTGGCCAGAACACAGGACTGCGCCAAAGCCGCAGGAAAAATCGACGGCCTTCGCACCCTGACCCTGCGGGACAAGGGGCTTGTGGATCTCTCGCCCATCGCGACGTTCTGGAACCTCAAGGAACTCGATCTCTCGGGCAACGCCATCGAGGACCTGCGCCCTCTTGCCGCGCTTCGGCCGCTCGACAAGCTCTTCCTCAAAGGCAATCGCGTCGTCGACGTCGCTCCCCTCTCTGCTCTCGATGGCCTTCGCGACCTTCACCTCTCGGGCAATCAGGTTGCCGACGCCTCGCCACTTGCGAAGATGGCATCCCTCGAGCGCCTCTATCTTGAAGGCAACAGACTCTCGTCGATCGCTTTTGTTTCCAGCCTTTCACGGATCTCGAAGCTCAATCTCGCAGGGAACGTTATCGCGGACGCATCACCATTGGTGAAGCTCGACGCGCTCACCGACCTGGATCTTGCGCGCAACCGCATCACAGATGCGTCGCCGCTCGCTCGCCTGACAAAGCTCCGGGTGCTAGGCCTCGACGACAATCGACTTTCAAGCGTCGTCCCGCTGGCGGGTCTCGTCGAGCTGCGCTCGCTCACTCTCTCTCTCAACGAGATTGAGGACGCCAATGCGCTTTCTGGTTTAGCGCGCCTTGAAGAACTCGACCTCTCCGACAATCGCCTGGGGCTGATGGGAAATGCTTCCATCGCGGGGCTTTCGAAACTGACGAAGCTGTCGTTCTTCAATCTCGTGGGCAACCATACGCCAGAGGGCGAACCTCTCGCGTGTCCGGTGCGTGAAGACGTGTGCGTCTTCGATTGACGAGAACCCTTGCACCGGCCGAATCTCGAAACCTTTCCACGGAGTCTCATATGCGCCCCCTCTCTACCGCTTTGTTTCTCCTCCTTGCCTCCACGTCCGTCACGCTTCTCACTTCCTGCGGTGGGGATGACGACTCCTCCTCGGAGACGCCCTCTTCCAAGGAGGGAAAGGTTGGCACCACCGACATTCTCCTCCTTTCCGAGTCGGGACTCACGTTCTCGGGAACGACGCTTTCGGGCAGCGGATTGGCCATCGCGAAGAACCCGCTTGGCGAGATCAAGGATGACAAGAATCTTGCCGTGACCTTCACGGTCGAGGACGGTGGATCGCTGTCGGTGCGCGCCTTCGCTTCGAAGACGCTGGAAGACGGCGTGGCGCTCACGCTCTCGCGCAAGGGCACGAAGCTCTCGGCGGCTTTGGCGGCAGATGGCAAGACCGTCGACATCTCGAAGACCTTTTCGGCGCTCGACGCCTCGAAAGAGGTCTCCGTTCTCGTTGACGTGCACAACGGCGAGACCCCCGCCCACGTACTCGCGTGGAAAGGCAGTACGGCCTCGCCCAGCGACCAGAACGCTCTCTTCAACTCGGAAAAAGCTGGTGACGGCGAGTCTGCAGGCAATGGCAAAGGAACGTTCTGGGGGCTTGTTCTTTCTAAGGCCGTCGTGACGAGCGCGTCCGTGTCGGACGCGAAATTCGAGCATGAGTGAGAGCAAGAGCCGTCGATTTCTCGCGGCGATCCTCTCCGCAAGTGCTTGCTGCTCTTTTGGCGCCGCCCACGCGGATTCCGGCGGCGTTCAGACCAGCATCTCTGTTGACATCGTAGGCAACGCCTTCGCGCGCAAGGAGGATCCGGCGACGAAACTCTCCGTGCGCGAGGCGGAGGTATTTTTCTACGCGCCCATCGATCCGACATTCGACGGCATCCTCGGCATCGCCGCGCACCAGGAAGGTGGCGTGGCCCTCTTTGAGATCCACGAAGCCACCATCGGTTCGACGAAGCTCATCCCTTGGTCGCGCTTCCGGGTGGGACAGTTCTTCCTTGGCGTGGGCAAGCTCAATTCGACCCATCGGCACGACTGGCCCTTCACCTCGGCACCTCGCGTACATCGGGAGTTTTTTGGTGAAGAGGGTGTCGACGACACCGGCGTTGAATACTCCATTCTTCCGCCTCTGCCGGTATCACTCGACCTGACCCTTGGCGTGACCAACGGATGGAAATTCGGTCACGTCCACAACGAGGGCGAGAAACCGAAGGCTCCGACGCACTATGCGCGGCTCGTGAATTTCGTGGAACTTCCTGGGGACGGAGGTCTGCAAACAGGCTTCAACTACCTCGGCCGCACCGATGCGCAGCGTACGCGCACACACCTCGCTGGCGTCGATGTCACGGCAAAATGGCGCGACGGGAAAACGGTTCCATTCTTCTTCCAGGGCGAACTCTGGCACCGCACGCTGGCGCCCAAGGGAGCTGACGCGACGAAGTCGCTGGGCTTCTACGCTTTTCCGCAAGGGAACATCCTCGAAGGGCTCGATCTCGGTCTGCGCTACGATGGCTACACGGTCCTCACGCTCGAAGACGCATTGGGACGAAAAACGAAGAACTACGCCGAGAGTTACGCACCCACGCTTACGTGGAAGCCCAGCGAATTTTCCGCGTTCCGGATCGCTTACCAGTGGGATCTCGAACGGACCAAAGCGAAGTCCGGCGTGACAAACGCATTTCTCCAGGCGCAGACGACATTCATCCTTGGAGCGCACCCCGCCCATGATTTCTAAATCTTTGAAACTCATCATGGTCGGTTTTTCGACTCTCCCGCCATTAGCTCTTGCGACTCCGAAGCTCGTCACGACGACAACGGACCTCGCCTGGATGGCACGTGAGATCGCAGGCACTGACGCCGAAGTTGAAAGCCTGCTCAAAGGAACGGAAGACCCGCATTTCGTCGACGCCAGGCCGGATTACATCCGCAAGGTCGCCTCCGCCGATGCTGTGTGCGTCGTGGGCCTCGATCTTGAAGTCGGTTGGATGCCGAAGGTGCTCGCCAAGTCCGGGCGCGCTGCCTTGCAGCCTGGCGGCAAAGGGTACTGCGACACCGGCAGCCGTATCGATGTGCTGGAGAAGCCTACAGGCCCCATTGACCGCAGCATGGGCGATGTCCATCCGTCGGGAAATCCACACTTCTGGCTCTCGCCAAGCGCGATGGCCCAGTCTTCGGAAGAAGTTGCCGACACGCTTGCGCGCATTGATCCGGGGAAAGCGCAGGCCTACCGCGAGCGTCAGAAAGCTTTTGTCACACGCATGAACGAGCTTCAGACCGCAGGCCGTGCTCGGCTTGTGAAAGCGGGCGTGTCAGGGAGCAAGGCACGCTTCCTGGAGTACCACCGGGAGTTCGCTTATTTCGCGCAGGCGTTTGGCCTCGAAAGCTTAGGCAGCCTTGAAGAGAAGCCGGGTGTGTCGCCTTCTGCCGGGCGTCTGGTGAACGTCGCGAGCCAAGCCAAGTCGGAAGGTGTCCGCATCGTGCTCGCCACCGAGCATAGTCCGCGCCGACTCCTTGCTCGTTTTGAGGAGCTTTCGGGCGTGCCGGTGCAAACCGTCCCAGTTTCCATTGATGCTCGTGGAGAGCCGAAAGATTACCCTGCGCTCCTCTCGCGCATCGAAGAGGCTATTGTTGCGGCCGCCACGGGCAAAGGGCGAACCGCCAAGTGAGACCAGAGGCGTGTTCCCCCGATCCTCGTGTCGCTGCAAAAGATGTGACCTTGCATGGCCCGAACGGATCGCTCTTCGAGCCCGTCTCGTTTCGCCTCGGCCAAGGCGAGAGCCTTTGTCTCATGGGCCCAAACGGGGTCGGTAAGAGCCTTTTCTTGAAGACAATTGCATTGGGCACTGCTCCCAAGCCTTTCGCTTTGAGCGGTGTCCTTTCGGCCTCGCGTGGCGACAGCCGAGAAACCTTCTATCTCCCTCAACTCCAGGTTCCCGAAATCCATTTGCCTTACCGCCTCGGCGAGATTGCCCATTTCGATGCGGGCGCGGTGTTTCCTTGGTTCGACGAACGGATGGCGCAAAGGGCTTGGAACCTCGCGAGCGGAGGGGAGCGCATGCGTGCGCTTCTCGCACGCGCGCTGGCGTCGGAAGCCTCGCTTCTTCTCCTCGATGAACCTTTCAATCACCTCGATGCGGCGACGGCCGAGGCCGTGCGCACGACGTTCCGGGCCGAAGCGAAAGGCCCCAGGCGACGCGCGTTTCTCCTGGTATCGCATGCCGAAGGGCGTTCAGACCCCACGGCGCGGGAGGAACTCGGCTTTCCCGTTTTGCTCCTCTCACGCCCTTCGCTCCAAGTGACGGCACCCACATGATTGACCTCGGCCCATTCCTTTTCCATATCCCCGCCGCGGCCCTCTGCGCCGCCGCCCTCGCGGCGGCGGGCTCTCACCTTGCGACGCGGCAACGCACGCTTCAATCCCTGTGCCTGGCCCAGGGTGCGGAACTGGGCGCACTCGCGAGCGTTCTGGTCGCCTATACGACACACACCGCTCTGGAAGAGGCGCAAACGTGGTGGAGCTTGGGCGGCGGCCTTGTGGGCGCGCTTGTCGCGGGGGGACTCGCAAGCCGCGTTGGACGCACCCGCGCTTCGTCACGCACCCCAAGGCTTTTTTCAACATGGATCGTTCTTGTTGCCGTCACGCACCTTGCGGTCGCCCTTCATCCCGCGTTGGAGAGCCACCTAGCGCGGGTGTTCCTCGGCGACCTCGCGACGCTCTCGGATGCAGAAGCCCTCACCGTCGCCACGACCGGCCTTCTTGCCGTCGCGATCTTCGTTTTTGATCGGCGGGGCATCACGGATAGAACTTTTGATGGCAGTGCTCTAGGACTCTCAAAGTGGCGTGGGGGAACGCTCGAAGCCGTTCCCTTCATCGTCTTGCCCGCGATTTCCACCTGGGCGGCAGGCTTTCTCTTCACGTGCGCATGTCTTTTCGTGCCGACGTCTCTTCTCGTCAGAGATGGCGATTCCTCGCGGCAGAGCACGGCACTGTGCGCGGGCGTGGCATTAATCTGCGCCCCGATCGGCATTCTTCTGTCGCTTCACATGGAACGCATGCCAACGGTTCCTGGCATTGTCGCGCTTTTAGCCGTTGCGTGCCTCGGGCTCGGTTTTCTCAGGAACCGGGCACGAGCTCTTTAGAACTCGACTATACCCTTATCGTTGTCGATGTCGGCGCCGGATTGCTTCGTGTCGGAGATCACCTGAATCTTGATCTCCTTGATGCGAGGGAACACCTTGCCGAAAGCGAACGAGGCCTTCGTGCCCGCAAGGGGCTTCTGGCAAGTGGCTACGAATTCGGCGTGCGTTTCGCTGTGGTCGCCCGCCTTCTTTCCACCCTTGTGGCCATCATCGCTCTCGTCTTTCTCAGACGCATGAAGGTCGAGCTTGGTGTTCTGAAACGTGCAGGCCAAGGACTTGTCGAGCACGAGCATCTTGTCGAAATTGCTCTTGAGCTTCTCGCCTCCGGAGTCGCGCTGTTTCTTCTCTTTGTCGGACTTGGGTTCATACTCGAAGCCGTAGATGCTCTCCGAGGGAGCTTCAAGCTGCGCGGTGAGCTTGCTTCCTTCCACGACGAGATTGAGCTTCGCATGCCCGTGTTCATGAGCTTTGTGAGTCTTGTGCTTGTCTTTAGAGGCTGCAAAAGCGGCAGGACAGGCCATGAGAGCGGAAATGATGGATGTCATGAAAGCGGAGCGATGGAACATGGGAGGACCCTCCGAGGAGCCCGGCCAGCCAAGAATCACTCCTAGCGTCCCCTGTCAGCACGAGCAAGGTTATTGATACAGCATTATCCACAACCCGCGCAAACGCCGTAGAGCACGATCTCGTGTTCACGCATCTTGAAACCATTGGGAACGAGCGACGCGATGGGAGCGCATCCCTGTACATCGAAAACCTTCCGACATTTGTCGCAGACGAAGTGGTGGTGATGTTCAAGATGGGCGGATTCATACCGCAGAGGTTCTCCAACGATCTCAACGAGGGTCACGTCGCTGGATTCCATCAAGGCTTTCACGCAGCGGTACACGGTCGCGATTCCGAGAGAAGGCACTTTTTTTGCTGCCCGTTCCAGGATTTCATAGACCGTCAGGGGTCGAGCCGCATCCTTGAGGACGTCCTGAATTGTCTCTCGCTGCTGTGTCTTTCGCTGCATGGTCCGCCTACGCCGAAAATCAAGTCCCCGATGATACGACAAAATCCATAGGCCAATCGGTTCCCTGTCGTTTCACGTCGTACCGCCAGCGTCAACCAAAGCCACAAGCCTGGACTGTCTAACCTCGAGCGAGGCCTAAGCTACGTAGTGAGTGTCCGCAATCCGCGGTGGTATGGCCCGAAGGGGGCCATCTAGGCCGACGCAGCTCGCGCGAAGCGCGGCGAGGATAGGGCCGTAGGAGCAAGCCGCGACGCGGCGCGCAGGGCGGGTACCGCCCGAAGGGCTTCTTTTAGGACCTAGGAGCGTTCGCAGGAGTTCCAACAAAGGAACTTCCGTCCAGCCTTCGCAAAGCCTGCTCTTGACCTTCTTAAGCGGTATCTGCGCAGGCCCCTGGGGGCCGAGCATTGGGGGGATTGTCGGCGAGTGTGAGGCGAGCTCATTTCGTGTTCCCGTTTCCTTCCGCAGCGAGCGGCGGAGTCGCGATGCGAGGACGGGGGTTCGGGGGCGGAGCCCCTGTCGGCGCTCCCGAGCGTAGCGCAGGGAGAGCCAGTGAAGAAGGGCGGGCTTTGGGAGCAAATTAAACAAACGCGGTTACACCAATGGGGTGAAGTCCTTAGCGTACACTTTTACCCCATCCGGTGCCGTGACCCCCACTTGCTCACACGGAACGCGTGCGTATACCGACGTCGTTTCGATATTGGCATGTCCCATCATGCGCTCGAGATCAGCGAGCGGCACGGGCTCTCGTGCAC
>JBIKVI010000194.1:0-8255 GCA_044356935.1 Silvanigrellaceae bacterium
TAAGATGGCTTGTTGTTGCTTGAAGTTGGGCCTGTGTCACGAGGCCGACCAGTCGTCGTTGCCCATCGGGCTCGGCCTCCTCATGGACCCGCATGTCCACTGCGTCGGCTCTCGCCTCGGTCGCCTCGACTGGTCGGCCTCGTGACACAGGCCAGAATGGGTATGTGAGGAGGGCGACCCCGGAGGACCAACCCTGGGCGGGCCCCTCGCGACGGCGGTTTTGCAAACGACGCCCTTCATCGGAGTCGCGATCTCGCGAAGGACTACGACCTTCTCTGGCAGACCAGCGAGCCGATGGTTTGCTGAGCGATGTTGGGAAGCATGGCTCGCAGGGTCGCACATTACTGACGGAAGGCTATTTGGTAGGCAGGAAGCTCGCAAGGTTCGCAACTCGCCCGGACAGGCGGAGAAAGTCGTTTGCCACGGGATCGCGCCAAGCACGGAGCCCATTCTTCAAGTGTCCGGATCCCACGCGATCATTCGAATAAACCGACTGGTGAAAGTCGATTGCAGCAAGTTCGGCGGGACTTCGTCTTCTTTGAGGACTCCCGATAGTCGGGCGTCCTCAATCCCAAAGGAGTTTCCCATGCAAGACAACATCTCCACCCTCGAAGAGTCCGAAATCGCAGCCCTCATCGTGGAAGAGGAACTCGAGATCGGTCAGCTGCAAAGCGGCCAGTGACTCATTAAGACCGCATACACCGGGAAGACCCATGTCTAGTATCGTAGTCAATGTGAGGACGTCTCCGACGGTCCGGATCTTCACGCCCGTGTCGGGAAAGGCCGAACCGGGACGACTTTTCGACGTGCGGCAGCATCGGTCCTTCCGGGCCGAAACCGCGACTCTGCGCGTCATCGAAGCCTTGCACGCGCCACGCGAGCGTCGAATCTACGTTTCTGAACTGGCAGAGATCACCAACCTCAAGGAGGTCGATCTCGTTTTGCTCCTTAGATCTCTTGAAAAGGTAGGCCGCGGCGCCAGGGCCACGCGACTCACAAGAGAGGCTACTCGACGGCTCGGCGACATCACCGACTTCCTGCGGAACAAAGGAATCTTCGTCGAGGAGCGCCCCTTCGACCGCACTGAACCACGAGACGAACGCTGGGACCGCCAAGTCAGGTTCTTTAACTCGTTCGAGAGCCACGCATCGAGCGGCTTGGACTTCCACGCACGCTTGCGAGCAGCGCGTGTCGTCGTACTTGGCGCTGGCGGGTTCGGTTCGTGGCTGGCGTTTCACCTTGGCATGATCGGGATAGGGAATCTCATCATCATCGATTTCGACACTATAGAGATGAGCAACCTAGGTCGTTGCCCTTTCTACCGCGTCTCGCAGATCGCACAGACTTCCTCTTCATCCCCGTCGGCTACCACCCAGCGGCATACGCTGAGTCGAGCGCGATTGGGCATGCCATGCGGGCGGTCACTGAAATGACTTACGCCCTCACCGGCGCGCATGAACCTTCGTCGAAGGCGGCGATCGTGATGTTCGATCCAATGCGACCTGCTAGTGCGAATCGACGTCCGTTCCCGAAGGACAATGGATGTCTCCACTGTCGGAGTGCGTCGTGGTGAGTAAAGGAACAGGAGCCGATAACGCCGCACCCCTCGGCCGGACTTTTTGGAGTTTGTGGACAGGACAAACAATCAGCCAATTCGGCTCCCTCGCGACCGGGCTCTCCATCGTCGTTTGGCTCCAGGATCTTGGGGCGAAACCCGGCGTCATTGGCACGTACTTTTCGTTCGCTTCGGTGGTCATCGTCGTCGCGGGCATCGCCGCGGGCCCCTTGAGCGACCGTGCGTCGCGGCGCGCCGTCATCCTCGCCACCGACGCGGCCGCGCTGTGCGCGGTGCTCGTGCTCGCGATGGTCGCCTCGTCGGGGGTCGGACTCGGGCCCGCAATCGTCGCCGCATTCATCGTGCGAGGGGTCGTTGTCGGATCCTTTTCCTTGCGATTCCCCAGCATCATGACGGAAATCTCGAACTCGGTCCCTGCGGCGTCCCTCAAGCGGGCCCAATCCCTGTATGGCACCGCGCGGCAACTCGCGGGCATGGTGGGAGAAGCGAGCGGCGGTGCCATGTACGCCTACCTCGGTCGGCAGCTCGTCTTCCTCGTCGACGCATTCACTTACGCCATATCCATTTTTTGCACGCGCTTCGGGTGGCGCGCAGGTGAAGGACCCGTTCTCCCCGTGCCGACACCATCGAAGGAACCCGTCCTGCGTAGATTGGGACACGACCTCCGGCAGGGGTTGAATTACGTGCGCGGCGTGAATGGGCTCGTCATGCTCATATCGTGCATGATTTTCCTAAATATCTTCTTCTCCCCGTTGGTGGTGTGGCTCCCTTTCCTCGTGCGAGAACAGCTCGGGGACTCCGCGAAGGCGCTCGGTTGGACGCAAGCCGCCCTCGGGCTGGGAATGCTGGGGGGATCGCTCGCGGCAGGATTCCTCCGGCTCCCTGTGAGGACCTCCCGCCAGATCGCTCTGTGCCTCGGAAGCCTCGGGGCGTCGTTCGTCGCGGTGTCACTCGCCCTGACGACGTGGCAGGTTGCCGCGGCCGTCTGCGTTTTGGGACTCTGCGTCGGATTTTTCAATATCGTCGTCACGTCGAGGATGCAGGCCCAAACCCCGATCGAGTACCGAGGCCGTGTGTTCGCGCTCACAATGACGCTCGGACAAGTCGCGAACCCGCTCGCTCAGGGAGCCGTTGGATTCCTGGCGCAGCGCTTGAACGGCGAATACAGCCTTATTCCTCTCGTGACCGGCCTCGGAACGTGGCTCGTCGTTGTGGTCGCGCACTCGCAGTCTTCACTGCGATCCTTCCTCGACGACGACGCAGGCCCCGTCTGACGGAGCCGGACCTCTTCGCGCGCGTAGAACGAGAAACGACTGGTGCGGACGGCGAGACTCGCCCTCTGCACCCAAAGAATGCCCGCCGCACCTAGATAACTCAACCAACTCAAAACCTTCCACGCCCTGACGACTTCCACCGGAGTCCACCGCGTTCCACCCGTTTTCAAGCTCGGTGGTTCAACTGGATCAACTCGGACGAGGGCACGGCCGTACGGTTTCCCGTACGTCAGGCCGGAATTGTGGAAAGACAAAGTCCCGACTCCCGAGCGGATGCAGGATGCAACCACCATTGACCCCAGAGGTGGCTCGCTCGTGCAAAGGAAGAACTCAGGGACAGATTCCATCCCGTTCAAGACGACCCTTGCGCGAATCATGCGCGAACGGAATTTGACGCTGAAGATTGTTGCCGGTCTCGCGGGGGTACCAAAGAGCGTCGTCCAGGGCTGGTTGACCGGCTCCAACCCCCACGATCTGCTGGCGGTTGCTCGGCTCGCCAAGGCCTTGGGTGTCGGATTTAAAGCACTTCTCCTCGACGAGCCAGAGGACATCCCATGTCCTAACGATCTCACTCACGACAAAGTTACGATCTTGGAAGGCCTCTGCGAAGTGACCATAAAGAAGCTCATTCCAAAGGGGCGTTGAAAAGTTGGAATCTCGTGCCTGCCGCAAGGTCGCGGCGGACACTTCACGTTAGCATCAGGGAGATGCGCATGATCCGTACCTTTGTTATCTCATTAGTCTTACTCACGGTCGTTGGTTGCGGGAGCGACTCCAAGTCCGATTCAAATGAATCCGGTGCAAAACCAGCCCCAACACCGACCGAGCGACCGAAGGTCGGTACCAAAGAGAAACCCTACTCGCTTGCGGCCACAACTTCGGACAACCTCCCCGATTGTGCAACGGGACTCGAAGGGGCGCTGGCATACACGACCGTGGACAAGAGATTCCTCACGTGCACGGGTGGACGTTGGACCAATATCGAGGTCAAGGGCGCGAAGGGAGACAAAGGAGAGGCAGGCGAAAAAGGAGAAACGGGGGCCAAGGGCGATCCAGGACCTACGGGCCAGAATATCGGCCACAAGGTCGCATACACAATCCTATGTAGCGGTCCTATCGAGTCGACAAGCCTCTACTTCTCATACAAGGGCGTGGAATTCGCGAACGGGGACGTATGGGCCAGCGCCAAGATTAGTGACGGGTACGACGGTATACAGGAATCGGTTTACTTCGCTGCAACGCAAAATGGTGCCGTCACTGCTCCTGTCCAAGTCCAGGCGGATCGACTGGGTACAGCAAATGCCGGGTACTGGAGATTCGAACTACCCCGCGACACGCTTGTCCTGGCGTTGGTCTACTCGGATGCGGATGCTTCTGGAGGCTCAGACTCGTGGTCGATGCCAGTCTCGGCATGCCAAAAGTCGTCATATTGATTCGGCGGCGGGTTGCCTCGACACTGCTAGACCACCCCAGTTTCACGCACCAGCTGCAGCTCAATTTCGCTGAGCGGTTTGAGCATACGGGTAATGAGGGAAGGATGGAGAGGTGGTGGGTTGTTCGCTGAGAAGCCCAATAAAGCACGGTTCGACCCCGCCCACTGATATTTTTTGGCGATGAACCGACGCACCCGCTCGGGTAGGCCTTGAAATGACTCAAAAGCCAGAGGGATAAATCCGTCGTCCCAGTTTCCTCGGCTGGAAATTGCTGCAAGCTTGTCTACCGTTGAAGTCACACCCCCAAAAGTCATCAGCTGCCCAAGCTGCTTATGCACGCCCGTCCAAATCTCAAGGTCGACGAGGCCATATAGCGGGGCCATCAGGTCTGCGGGCTCCTTTGGGTCGCCTCGCATCCCAACCCAGATTTCCATATCTTCCGCTGCGGTGGCACCCTGAAACATGAGTGTGTTTCTTTGGGCCTTTACTCGTTTTTCCGCCCCACCTCGGACCCAATCCGACCGGTCGACGCCAACTCGGATGAACACCTTGGCAGTCTGACTGACGTGACTACTTACGAGATGCCGAAGGTATCCACATAAGTGCTCAAGGAAAAGATAGAACCCGACCGCATAGTCGTTATCCTTGCCCCAGAGGTCCCTCGACAACTTATTCGGAAGCCCTCTCTGGAAGGCTTGAAACGACTCGACGCACTCGGCTCGCCTCATGTCGCCTTTGCGAAACAATCGCTCGACCCAGAATGATTCTGACTCGTCGATTGTCCGTTCAATTCCGCGCCACGGGAAAGACTTGCTGGTGAGAGGGGAGAGCACACTGCAGTGGCTCGTGCTAAGTCCATACCGTGCAAGGCGCCGAGCAGTTACTTCAAGAGCCTCCCCGAGTCGAAACACGCGGGCGCCAAAGTAAACTGGCGAGTCATCTCGCGCGTCGTTTCCTTTCCAGTCATCAAACACCACCTGAAACGCGCAGGTTGTCATAAACTGAAACCCGATCCGGCCGGGAGCGGGATAGCTTCGCCCAAGAAGTAGTGTGTCATATAGGTCCAAAGCAGGTGGGATCTGCGCTCGGTTGCGTTCGAATTCCTTCCCGAAACAATCCACTGCCTTTCGTAGGATTGGGAGGAAACTGCCTTTTGAGAGAGATGGGGACGCATCGAGGAGCGTCCGAAGTTTGCGCATCGGTCGACTCAACGGAATAGTAGACTGGAACCTTCTTCGAGGGGCTATCTACCTTCAGGTTCGAGTTTCCCAGCGACGCTCTCCATTGACGCATGACTACTCCGACTCGGGCGCGAGCGACGGCTCGGTTCCACGGCCTTTGCCGCCTTGGCAGACAAAAAGTCGTCACGTTGATTCGCCCTGCTTCTCTTTTTCCAACCTGAGTTGTTCTTCTGCGACAAGGCTTTTCAGCTTTTCGTCTAAGTCGGGCCGAGCTGGCAGGGCCTTTTCACCAATTTCTTGCCTCAATGCGTTGTGAAAATCGAGAAGCTTTTTGTGTATCACGAGGCGCTCCCTCGATGACAGCTGTGATTTTTCCCAGTACTTCTGGGCCGGCTTTTGATCGCCATAATTTTTGACCATCTCTTGCATGTCTATGGCTTGTTGCCTCTTCGCAAGCTCGTCGTAAAGCTCGTCACATTTCGAACCGACGTGGTAGCCGAACATGACGTGCGCCTTGATCGTCGCAGACAAAAAGGCTTCAATCTTATCTTTGTTGTAAAGCTTTCTCGTGGCTACGATTTCGGCAAACGTCTTTTTTTTCCCATCCTCGCCATTCATTTCACCTTCGAAGACGAATGGGCTGATAAGGGCTGGCAATATCTCCGCAAAATACTGAGCGGAAACCATGATTTCTATGGCGACTTTCTGCCCCTCGGATTGAAACTGGGTCAGGAGCTTGTAGCCCGCGTAGACTGCACCTAGTCCCCCCACCATCGTGCCTACTCCGCCGAGAAAGCCCCCGAACGCACTCGCGCTCACTGGGTCTTTGCGCGCCCAGTACCAACCGCTCACCACGATAAAACCGAGCACGATCGCCAGATTCCTAACGAGGGGTGTGGTTCGCCATTTCATCATTCCGATTCCTTTGAGGTTCGACGCCGCCTGCAAACATCATTCGCAAGTGTCTCTGCATGCTTGAGGACGCGATCGACCTGTCTGGCGTAATGCGCGTCAGGAAGGGGGCCCTTTCCCAAGGACAACGCGTGAGCTTCTGACGAAACGAAAGCTTCTAGGAACGCCTCGGTCGCGGACGCGATCAGGAGACTGAGATTCACGAAACATCCCGGCGCCTCTTCCTTAGGATGGATGCCGTATGCGCGCAGCTTCTGGCCCGCTAGCGAACTGAGAGGGAGTGTTCCAATCGCCCGGATGTGCTCAACCATCGCAGTTCGCATTGGATCTTTTTTGGTCGAGCGGAGCTTGTTCAGTTGGGGCGTGGAGACAGGACGGAGGGTACCATCCGCCTGGATCGCAAGCTCGAAGACAGATGCAAACTCGCCTACTGCGCTTTTTCTTTCCGAAAAGGAGAAGGCAGGCGAGCGGATCTCCGTCCATGCCTGAACAACATCGAGAAGCAACGAGTCTTGCTTCGGTTTTGTGCAGAATATGCGCGGATCACCGTACGTCGGGTGGTTCCCCACTAGGGGTTCCTCCCCAAAGTCGAAATCTTTGCGCGCAGACTCCTTCAGGCCATCAATAAGCGCCCCAAGGACTGCGTGTGAAAATGAGTTCCCGCGCTCGCCACCTTGGGCATCCGATCGAGTTGGTCGCCTCGCGGATACAAATTCGCAGAATCGATTGACCGATATCCCGTCGTAAACGGTGGATATTCTTTCGAGCATCCGTGCCATCCCAAGACGGAATTCCGGGTCTCTGAGACTTTCCCAGATTACTCGCTTAGGTCCTTGTAGGTCCCCGAATTTCTGCTCAAACAAAGCGCAACCCCAGTTCGGTGATTTTCTGGCTCTGACAGCGTGAGCCTGACGGGAGACCTTTCGTTAGCGCCCATGGGCGCTCATGAGTCACCCATAGCATTGAGGTTCTCGAATGAGAATTCTTCGCATCGCCGACGTCGTGGAGCTGGTCAACGTGAGTCCTTCCACCTTGCGAAGGATGGAGAAGAACGGAGCGTTCCCAAAGAGGAGGAGGGTATCTGAACGCATTTGGGGCTGGCTCTTCGAAGACGTCGAAGCCTTCATCAAACGCTGTCCGACAGTCACTAAAGAACCAGCCCGATACGGAACCATGGAGCCGATGTTCGAGGACGCGAACGACGGCCAAGATGGGAACAAAGGGGTTGGAGAATGACAAAGCTCGACCTCAAATCTCTCATCGTGTCCGACGACTTTGACCCCAATGACGAAACCGAAGTCCTTCAGCGCGTTGATGTTCGGAAGCCCAAGAAGCAGGAATACGTGCGAGTGCACACCTCACCTGAGATGTGCATAACAATCGCCGCCGTCATCACGGAGGAGAATCAGGAAACGTACTTGGTTCCGCCCGACATGCGCGTGAATGTGGCAAACGAGTATGTCGTTATCCGGCTGCACGTGGCGATGAACCGAGATGGTGAGGTGTTCCTCTGGCCTTTGAAGCTTCAGGCGGTCGGTGCGAGGCCGAATCCTTGGACGGAATCTATGGCCCGGGCCATCGCGACGGCAAAGCAAGACTGGGTTCGCGTGTCCGCTAACATGGCCGGGCAGCGATACAACATCCAGGTGGCGAACAACCAGCAGATAGGGAATCCGTGGCGAGAGAATCTCTCGATGGAAGACCTCGTCAGCAGCGCTTTCGAGGGAAGGGTCATCGACACCGACGACCATCCGGTGAGTAGCCCAGGGGAATCTCACCCCCAGGCCCTCTCAGAACCGGACTTGAACCTCTCAGCTCATCCGGCTCCCATCATCCAGTCGATGGTAGTATTTTCATCTGCCATTGGTAAAAGAGCTTT
>JBIKVI010000189.1:0-8562 GCA_044356935.1 Silvanigrellaceae bacterium
GTCGCCCCACTAGGCGGCGAAAGCGCAAACTCGTCCTTCCTAAATCGCTCGCCTCCAGGCGGGGCTTCCCTGCTGGGCGCACCCACGCAAGGCGTCGAAGGCCTCGCTCAAGCCGGAATGCCGATGTCCTCGCTCTCGGGTACAGCCCTCGCGAGCACACTCGACCCATCGGCACGAGCGCGTGAAAGCGCCGGACGTGTTTTCCTCCCCAACCGTGATGTTCGGGCCGTACAAGCGGAGATGGCGGGGTTGAAATCCGAAATGACGCAGCTCCTGACCGACGAGGATGTGCTCACGGACGCGCGCTTTGGTCAGTCCACCAACTCCGACTCTGGACTCGCGGGAGCCATTGACGCCGCGCGGCTACGAGAGGCCATCGCATCTGTTGCCGGGGAACGCGCTCCACGCGATGGCGCCGGAGAAAGGGAACAGAGGCGAGGGGAATCGCGCCCAGAGGCCTCCGTCGTTTCCGAGCAGTCGGGTCAACAGGTGGGCTCCCAGGGCATGCCACTCGCGGCCCGATCCGCGGGCGAATTGGCCACGCGCGGGACCACCAACGACGCACAAGCCGTGAGCAACCTCTCGCAGGCCACGCTCTCGCGCATCCAGGATCGCAGCCTCGAACTCCAAGCCCGCGGCGGGGGACTTGCCAAGGTGCAGATCCGCGACGCAATCCTTGGCGAGGTGAATCTCCGGGTCGCCATGAACGGGCGACGCGAGATGACCATCGAGATCGTCGCGGCCGACGAGCGCGTGCGCAAGGAAATCGAGAAAGGCATCGACGATCTCCGGTCGAGCCTCGAGAAGGGATCGCTCACTGTGTCGGAAGTCAAGGTAACGTCGGAAGCCAAGTCGACGGGAGACTCCGATGCGCGCGGGCGCGACGATGGGCGTCAGAATTCGCCACAGGGCGGTTCGACGCAACAGCAGGGCTCGGGATCGGATGCCCACCACCGTGGACGCCCCGAGGCAGGGGAGTGGGCATGGGCGGGCAACGCGGCACGACGCGACGCCTTCGGGAAAAAAATACCCGCAGGGAACAATCCTGCAGCCGACCTTCGTCAGAGAATCGTGGAGAGGGGTGAAAATGGATCTCTCAAGGTTTTCGCATGAAGTTTAGCTTGGGAATGCCTCACGGAGGAGAACCGCGGACATGATGACGCCAGGAAGACTCGACAGCATCAAACCCTTCGCGAAGTCGGAGACACCTCCCACGTCGCCCGGGAAGTCCGAACAGCGCGCGGATCTCCCAGATTTCGACTCCTTGCTCGCCTCATCGAGCGCGGAGCGGCGAGCCGAAATCGAGACGGAGAAGGCGGCTGCGGGCGGCGATCTCCGGATAGGCGAGAGCACGTCCGACAAGGACTTCCGGCAGATGCTCGAAAAGGTGACGGGCAAGAAGCAGGACAAGTTGAAGAACAAGCTCGAGAAGGACGACTACCTGAACCTCATGGTGACTCAGCTAAAGTACCAGGACCCGACCAAGCCCATGGAGAACCAGGAAATGGCGACTCAGCTCGCGCAGTTCAACACAGTCGAGCAGCTCATGGCCAACAACAAGATCCTCGGTGAGATAAAAGCGCAAGGGGGGGCCGCGCAAATCGATAAGCTCACCCCCTACATCGGCAAGGACGTCGAGGTGGCCGGCAACAAGCTCACCGTGCGCGGCGATCGCGGCGTGACCGATGGCGCGATGCGCCTGCCCGCAGCGGCGAGCTCTGTGAGCGTTCTCGTGAAGGACGCGACCGGCGCCGTCGTGCGCACCCTCGCCTTGGGAGACCTCCCCGCGGGCACCCATCGACTGCCTTTCGATGGCAAAGACGACAAGGGCAACGCATTGCCTACTGGCGAATACACCTTCGGCGTGAACGCCTCTTCCGTCGACGGCAAGCCCGTCGAAGTTTCGACCCTCATGAACGTGCGCGTCGATGGCATCGTCGACGTCGCCGGAGGCGGGAAGCTCGACACGTCGAGCGGCGCGGTTGAGGTGAAGGATGTCATCGCCATCCGGGCGCCCAAAGAAGTGAATCCAAGCGCGCTCGCCGCTGCGGCCGCCACGCCTGCACAAGCCCCTTCACCGGCCGTAGCACCCGCGGCCGTGGCGAGCACGGTAGCGGCACCCGCGGCCTTAGCGAGCACGGTAGCGGCACCCGCGGCCGTGGCGAGCACGGTAGCGGCACCCGCGGCCGTGGCGAGCGCGGCGACCAAGCAAGGACCGAAGAGCGAGGCGAGACCCGAGCCACGACCAGAACCCCGACCCGCAGTCGCGCAAGCGGCCAAGGCCATCCCGCAGGGGAAACCCGCCGCGGCCTGAGAGCGGAGCCTCCCGACACACCATTGCACTCATGACTTGATTCAAGGCGAGAAGAAGGAGTTTCCATGGGCATTCATCATGCGTTGTACTCGGCGGTCTCCGGTTTGAGCGTGAACGCCGACGGCATGTCGGTGATCTCCAACAACATCGCCAACGCAAACACCAAGGCGTTCAAGAGCGACCGCGCCGAGTTTGAGGACCTCCTCAGCGTGAGCCTCAACGAGAACTCACAGCTCGGACGCGGGGCGCGCCTGCGCGCGATTACGACGGCCTACACCCAAGGCGCGCTCTCGAACACCGGCCTGCTCACCGACCTAGGCATACAGGGCGACGGATTCTTCGCGGTGAAGAACACGGGTACTGAAGTCCAAGAGTCAGGCGGCATGTTCTATACCCGACAAGGCTCGTTCCGATTCGACAAGGACGGCTACATTTCTGACGTCAACGGAGGCAAGGTTCAGGGCTACACGGCCGAACCCAGCGGCAAGCTCTCCACAAAGTTAGGCGACGTCCAGATCACGCAGAGCAGCCTCGCGCCCACACCGACGGCCAAAGTCACCATCTCGGCAAATCTCGACATCCGCGAGAAGCCCGTGCTTGAGGAATTCGACCCCTTGCGCGCCACCGAAACCTCCAACTTCTCGTCGACGGTGACCCTCTACGACAACTGGGGTAACGGACATGCGTCGACAATCTACTTCCAGAAGCAGCCCGAAGGCGACAAGAACGCCTGGAAGTGGTTCGCCACCGTGGACGGCCGCGAGATCGAAGGCGGGCCGCAACCCGACGAGGACGGAGATCCGAAGTTGGCCACCATCGCCTCGGGAGAACTCCAGTTCGACGCCGATGGCAAGCCCCTCATGAAATTCAAGACCCGAGAGGGCCAATCGAGCTTCATCGACACGGTGGAAATGTCAGACGCCTTCGAGGTCAAGTTCGCCAATGGCGCTACCGCTCAAAAGATCCAGTTCAACTTCGGCCCGGGCGAGGACAAGGACGGCTCCTACAGCAATCAGACGACCACGAGCATCGCCTCGAAATCCACGACCCACTTCCACAGCCAGAATGGTTTCGAGGCCGGCTACCTCAAGACCCTCAAGATCGATCTCGACGGATCCATCCGCGGCATCTACACCAACGGCCTCGAGCGCAAGCTCGGAGCGGTGGCCATGGCCACCTTCTCCAACAACAATGGCCTGCAGAAGGTGGGTCGCAACAACTACATCGCCACGAACAAGTCGGGTGAGCCGCGCGTCGGCCTGCCGCAGTCGGGCACGCGCGGTTCGATTTTCTCCGCCTCCCTCGAGGAATCCAACGTCGACCTCGCGCAGCAGTTCGTAGAGATGATCACCACGCAGCGCGGATTCCAGGCCAACTCAAAGGCCATTACGACGACCGACACGCTCCTCGAGGAAATCATCAGCCTGAAGCGCTGACGCAATTAAGGCCGTAGCCTCGAGGCTCGGCTAGAATCCCACTTAGAGCCCGCCTCAAGCACTTGAGGCGGGCGCTTTCGCATGAAGAATGGACCTCGGGGCTAAGGCCACAGCAGGTACTTGCTCCCGAGGGGATCTCGCGCGATCTTCATCCCATCTTCGGCGATGATGTCGGCGCCCTCGCGCTCGCGAAAGAGGACGTCGAAGTAGGGAAGGAACGTCGTTTTACCGTCCTTCTCCACTTGAAGCGTGTTGGGTTGCCTGCGGCCGATGGACTTCACGGTGACCTCGTCGCCCGCGTCCCAGTCGTCGCCTTTTTTTCGCGAGATGACGACCTTGTCCGCGGGAGCGAGATCGTGAAGCTTCGGAGGCGGCACGCGGCGGATTGTCCGCCGTTCGCCGTCCTTCATGTAACTCACCGTATAGGGAGTCCTATCGAACTTCACATCGGCCAAAGGCCCCTCCCGCTCGCGCGGAAGGGGAATCGGCAGGATTTGCACGGTGCCTTAGATGATCTCGCGGCCCGCGATAGTTCCCGCGGTACGGCTTGAGCAGCCGCACGTGCGGTTTCCGGCGCTCTCGAAGGGCGCGCCACATGCGATGCAGCGGCGGACCTTGATGACGATGGCCGAAAGGCCAGCGAGGCGCCGAGCGATGTTCTTCTGTTCGATATCCTTCACAACAGAGGGCGGAAGGGTTTTGATCTTCAGGCCTTCCGGCGTGGCGGTACCCGTGGCTGCCGCTCCCTCCGCGGGAGCACCCGTGACTTCGGGGTCGGAAGAGAGGAGAAACGTTGCCTTGCCGGAACGGAACATGGAAGCACCTCGCTGGGACGGTGGGTCGTCGGCGACCGTAGCATGAGCGGAGGATCGTGACCCGCCACGCACGGAGCCAACCTATGCAATCGCCGTGCCGTGGTGAGGCGCGGCGGCGCAAACGCTGAGTTCACTGGGGACGCGGTGATCGTCGGCGGAACCTAGCAGAGGAACAAACGAGGAACCACCCGGAAATGCAAAAACGCCTGGGAGTTTGCATAATGTGTCCAGTCCGTGGACACCTACGCCGCCATCGATAGCGCGCCCCCTCCCTTGTATCATTGACTTATATCAATATTGAGAATGATTTTGATCAATATCCTTGCAGGCACTTCTTTGATTTTCCTTGGTCTCTTGACCAGTGCTTGCACATGGCTGCGCGGCGACACCCAAGCCCCCGACCCCGGGATCGTTTTTCCGGCGGCCGGCGACCTTCCACCAGGTAGCCTCACGGGAGGCGCCATGTTGGGAACGGAACGCGAGGACGTCGACTTTTCCGAAAGGAGCCGAGGGCCGTTTTGGCGTTCGGTGGTTCTTCCCCTGCGCGAGGGAAACTACTCGGAGGCGACGTTCCTGCTCGGATTCCTACGAGAGTTCGGAGGCGACTTCGCGCCTCCACCCGAACCCGGTGCCTGCGTGGGACTCGACGCCGTCGAGACGTCTGCTGCACGGGCACGCACAGGTGAGCGCACTTCGCAGAGGAGTTTCCGAGCCCTCGGCGTGACCCGCGACTCGTCACTGACTCCCCCAGAAGATCTGCTCTTCACGGTTTTCGAGGAGGAGTCGGGATCGCTCGTCGCCCTTGGTCGTTTCAACTCCGACGGGACGGCGCGGTGCGACTTGCCCCGCACGCGCCTGGCTATCTCCACGGGTTTCGGCACCGCGCGCCTCGAGGTCGCGGCCGAAGCCGATGCCACTGACATCGATGTGGTCGTTTCGCGACGAGGGCGTTTGCGAGTGGATCCCGGAGCCGAGGGATCCATAGACTCGCTCGAGGGGCACATTTTGCGCATAGGGCGCAAGGCATCGGTTCCCGCCCTCAATGCGCGCCCGGAGGCCCTTCGTCTCCCCCTGTCCGTGGAGGGCGACCTCTTCCGCGTCATCCCAAATCCCAGCGAGAACGCGGGCGCCAAAGAAATCCTCGAGGCGACGATTCTCGTAGGCGCTTCGCCCTTCTCGCTCGCGCTCGAACCAGGCGACTACATCGCCGCGCTCGTGCGCCCCGGCGAGGGAACACGATGCCTCGTGCCTGTGGCCATTCGTGCCGATGCGCAAACCACACTCGCCTGCCCAAAGAGTCCAACTCCGGCCCCAAACGAAGACTCCTCCCGCTCCCGTGTGGCGGAGGCGCTCCTCGACGCCACTTTCCTTCCTGAGCGCTTCGTCGCTTCGCTCCAAATGAGACGTTGGCTCGCCGTCGCGGGACTCACCCACGTCCTACGCGCGGGCAAACCTGGTGCCCTCTCCCCCGAGGGAAGGCCGCCCGAGCGGCTCGACGTGTCGTTCGCACCTCTGCCGCGAGCGCACAACGGCCTCGCCCCCGCACGAGCTGCGGGTCCTTTCGCGGGATGGTTCGGTGGTTTCTCGGCGTTCGAGGAGATCCTGCGATCACAACAGGCCCGCGTCCTCGTCGCGCCGGAAATGCTCGAGGCCGAGCGCCTCGTGGGTGCGTTCCTGCAGAACACCGACCAAACGGTTCTGCCCCTGGGTGGCACGGGTGAAGCCGGCATCGAGGGACGGGCGACGCCCTTTCTCGTGACCACGCGCCTGCGTTACCCGGCCGGTGAGGGCTTCTCCCCGGAAGCGGCGGAAGTGCTCGTAACCAACGGCGTCGACATCGAGTGGATAGACCCGGCCGTTTCCGATGGCGTGTTTCCCTTGCGGATGCCGCTCCAGCAGCGCTTCCGCGCGCGCGTCCGCATTCCCCCTGGACACCGGCCCGAGTACGCGGAGATCTACGTGAATTCGCGCCTGCACAAACGATGGTACGTGCCCAGGCTCGACCCCACGGCGTGGGAGACCTTCGACGTCGACGAACGCCTCGACGAAGCGCAGGATTTCTACGTGGCGGTCGCCGTTTGGGGGCAACCTTTCCTCCCCGAACTCGTGTACGGTTCCTCCACCATGCCCCCCATGGCGTTCACGCGTTCGTATTGCGTTGACGCTAACGAAAACGGCCTTTGCGAAGCCCTGAGGTGACTCTTCCCATGAACGCTTCCTCCCTCGCGCCATCGCTCGCGCCATCGCTCGCCACAGCGCCCGCTCATCCGTCGCTCGCCCTCGACGAAGCTGCACGCGCCAAGAGCGACCTCGCGCGCCTCATCGACTCCACGCTCCTCAAGCCTGCCACGCGCGCTTCTGACATCGAGGCGCTTTGCGCCGACGCCCTCGCGCGCGGTTTTCGTTCGGTGTGCGTGCCGCCATGCCATGTGTCCCTCGCCCGCTTGGCGCTCGACGCAGGCAACGCCACACGCGCCGCGGCAGACGCGGTCCTCGTGTGCACGGTCGTGGGTTTCCCCAACGGGTATGCGACCACCGCGACCAAAGTCCACGAGACGCGCGAGGCCATTGCCGCGGGCGCCCAGGAAATCGATTTCGTGCAGAACGTGGCGTGGGTAAAGGACGAGGATCGGGCTTCGCTCGCGGCCGAGACGCGCGCCATCGTTGCGGCCGCGGGGGGCGCCCTCGTGAAGGTCATCCTCGAAACGAGCCTGCTAGAGCCCCAGGAGATCGAGGACTGTTCAGCCCTCCACGCCGAGGCGGGAGCCCACGTCGTGAAGACGTCCACCGGATTCGGCGCACGCGGCGCCTCGCTGACAGATATCGAAGCCATGTCGCGAGGCTTGGCGAGAGCGACCGCGCGCACCGGCCTATGTTACGGTATCAAGGCGAGCGGGGGAGTCCGCGGGCGCGAGGAGGCGTTGGCCTACGTCGCGCGGGGTGTGACGCGCATCGGATCGAGCTCTGGCGCGACGCTGCTCTCGGACGTCGTCGCGGCGCCCGGGCCCGCGACGGGATACTGAATTGACGCGGAAGGAACGAACATGATTCCGCAGGAAATCATCCGCCACAAGCGAGATGGGCGAAGCTTGAACCGCGATGAAATCAAGTCGATGGTCTTGGGCCTAGTTGACGGCACCGTTCCGGCCTATCAAATGAGCGCCCTGCTGATGGCAATTTACCTCAACGGAATGAGCGTCGACGAGACGGCATGGCTGCTCGAGGCCATGGTGGGCAGCGGTGAGCGTTACGATTGGGGCGCGCAACGCCGCGCGGGACGGGTTTTCGTTGACAAGCACAGCACCGGCGGCGTGGGCGACAAAACTTCCCTCGTCATCCTTCCCCTGTTGATTGCCGACGGCCTCGACGTCCCCATGATCGCGGGACGCGGGCTCGGTCACACGGGCGGCACGCTCGACAAACTCGAGAGCCTTCCCGGTTTGCGCACGCGCGTGCCGGCGGAGGAGTACCGGCGTTGGATGGATGTCAACCGCGGCGCGTTCGGAGCCCAGACCGACGACTTCGTGCCCGCCGACAAGGCCATGTACGCGCTGCGCGACGTGACATCCACGGTGGAGAGCGTTCCGCTCATCGTGGCGAGCATCATGTCAAAGAAGATCGCCGAGGACCTCGACGCTCTGGTGCTTGACGTCAAGTTCGGATCGGGAAGCTTCATGGGTGGACTCGACTCCGCGCGGGCGCTTGCCCAACAGCTCGTGGACACGGGCCGTCAAGCGGGATGCCGCGTCTCCGCCGCGCTCACCAACATGGACGAACCCCTCGGTCGCGCGGCCGGTAACGCCCTCGAAGTCGTGGAGTGCCTCGAGGTCCTTGCCGGCGGCGGACCTCTGGACACACGCGATCTTTCCCTCCAACTCGCGGCCCGAGTCGCCTGCGACGCTCGTACCGAGTCCGACGAAAATGCCTTCGCACGGGCGCTCGGCCGCATGGAGGAAAATCTCCGTTCAGGACGCGCCTTCGAGATCTTCGCGAGGAC
>JBIKVI010000190.1:0-8468 GCA_044356935.1 Silvanigrellaceae bacterium
GTATGCCGCAGGCAAGGAAGAAGGGGCTAGGCTCACCGTGCATACTCCGGTCACATCACGCGCCGACGCTCCGACCGCGCCACCGAAGCAACTCAATGCGGTGCGCTAGAGCGCGGGCAGATCGCAGCGCGCAGTACGAAGGAGGTTGAACTTGCGAAGAGGTCGGGGTCACGGGACGCAGGCGCGATTTCTATTCAAGCAGCACCGGAGAAATCCGGAGTCATTGTGAACGCCGATACAACTTTCCTGCCACAGGGGAGCTTCTTGCTCACCGTTTGGCATTGCGAGCCGGTTTCTTGGTGGCAGGAGACGATGTTTTTTTCGACTTCGTCTTTTGCGACGCCTTAGAGCTTACCTTCGATGAAGGTAGCGCCGGCTTTACCTTCGGCGGAACAGCCCTCGAAGGGGCCTTCTTGGCAGGCGTAACGGGAGCGATGTCGACACCGAAAACATCCGCAAGCTCGTCGTCTGCGAAGACGTCTGCCTTTTTGGATTTCTTCTCGGCCAGGAGTTTTGGAACCAACTCAAGATGATTGATTCCACGCAATGTGAAGAGGATCTCAGGTTCCTCATCGAGGCGAGCCCCAACACCATACAACACTGCAGCTACGTGCTTGCACATCGATGCCCAGTCGGGGCACGAGCATTTAAAAGTCATATGGCCGGGCGCGGGAAAGAGACCCGATTTCTTCTCCGAAACCATTTCCATAACAGCGGGAGGAACACGTCCTGCGAGGAGATCGCTGAGCGAAGTGACACAGCTGCTGCATCGGGTTTTGAGTGCCTGGAGTTTCTCCTCCGGAAACGCCTTGAACTCGATGGTGACCTTATAGACTTCGGAACCACAAACTTGCGCTTCGACGCGATTCTCATGCACAGCGAGATGGAAAACCGATCCATTTCGCACGTAGGTGCGCCCGCGCGGCAATCGGTTCTCGTAGTCCGCGTGACTTTCGAGCGCATTGCACCAGGCTTTTCCCCAAACGGATTTCGCAATGGTTTGTCCTTCGATGATCACCGGCGTTACGGCCTTTCCTTTCTTGCGCAATCCAGACGTTATCTTTTTCGCTTTTTCTTGGCGCTTAGCCTTGCTCACGTAGGGACTATAGAAGAAAGGCACGCCGTCATACCTCCGTGTCGGCATTCGATTGATCAACGTCGCTTAGCATCGATGTCAAGTCGATCGCAACGAGCTTGAGGAGCTCCGCGTCACTCAACTCAGTGAGTGGCATCTCGGCACCCTCGGCCCCGAGGACACCTTCCGCGAGCCCCCGTTTCGCTGTGATGATTTCATCGATGCGCTCCTCGAGCGTCCCTTTGCAGACGAACTTGTGAACCAGCACGTTTCGATGTTGACCGATACGGAATGCGCGGTCGGTGGCTTGGTTCTCCACCGCGGGGTTCCACCAGCGGTCGAAGTGAATCACATGGTTCGCTGCTGTCAGCGTCAGACCCGTGCCCCCAGCCTTAAGGGAAAGGACGAAGAACGGAGGGCCCTGCTCAGACTGAAACTGAGCCACCAATTCTCTCCGCTTCCCAACGGCCGTCTGCCCATCGAGAACGAGTCCCGGGCGATGAAACAGCTTCGAGAGCCATCCTTCCAGAACAGGGCACATCTCTCGGTACTGGGTGAAGACGAGCAGCTTTTCCTGCCTCTGCGCGATGGTCTCGACGATCTCCCGCAGGCGCTCGTGCTTTCCACTCGCGGCGCCAGCGAAACGACCCGTCCCGAGCGCTTGGTCGGGATGGTTGCAGATCTGTTTGAACCGCATGAGGTAACTCAGTACGATGCCGCGCCGCTGTGTTCCCTTTGAGGACTTGAGAGCCCTTTCGAACTCGGCAACGGTTCTTGCATAAAGATTGGCCTGTTCCTTGGAAAGTCCGCACCAAACGATCGTCTCGGTCTTGTCCGGCAGGTCTTGAATCACGGACTTGTCGGTCTTCAAGCGCCTTAGGATATAGGGCTGAGTCAGGGCGCGGAGGGTTGCTACGCCCCTCGTTCCATTCTTAGGGTCAACGAATTTTTTGAAGTTATCCTGATTCGAGAGCAGACCCGGGCTCAGGAAGTCAAAGAGCGACCAGAGATCCATCAACCGATTCTCAACCGGCGTACCGGTCAGTGCGATTCGCGCACGGGCACGAAGTGCCTTCACTGCCTTTGTCTGCGCCGTTTGCGGATTCTTTATTGCCTGGGCTTCATCAAGGACGACGAGGTCCCACTCCACAGCACGACATCTGTCGGTTCGAAGGAGCGAACCATACGTCGTGATGACAACCTCGGCGGAATCGAGTTGCGTATCGCCCTTGAAGGCCGCATGGTCAACGTGGACTCGTAAGCTCGGAGCGAACTTCGCGCACTCGTCTTGCCAGTTGGCAAGGAGCGAAGCCGGCACGACAAGCAGTGAGCGCTGTGCCCGAGTGGACGATTCTTTTCGTCCGAGGAGAAGGGCGATGACCTGGATGGTCTTGCCCAACCCCATATCATCCGCAAGACAAGCTCCCAGTCCCAAATCCGTAAGGAGCGAAAGCCACGCAACCCCACGTTGCTGGTACGGCCGAAGAGTGGCTCGAAGGCCGCGGTATGCTCCTGCGACGTGCTTCCCATCCGGTGCACGGAGCTTCTGGAGAACTTCGGCCATACGCGGGCCAGCGACGATTTCAGTGCGCTCTCGCATGCGCCCGAGCAGATCTGCGTCTTGAGCGACAACAAGACGACCTGACTCACTCGCGACCCCTGCAAGAAGACGCATTCCTTCGTGCCAGGAAAGCCCTTCCTTTTTCGCAGCCAGAGCAGCCTTTTTCCAATGCGTGAGCGCCTGCTCAATCTTCTCCTTGTCGACCTCGACCCAGCGGCCCTTGAGACGCACGAGAGGTTCGTTCGCAGCAAGCAGCGCCTTCCAGTCGGCGGGGGTGAGCTCCTGGTCACCAAGTGCCAATGCGACGTCGAAATCAAGAAGGGCGTCAGCACCGATTCTCGCCCCCGGCGCGGCATCCAGAGTGACTTTTGCCCTGACTTGCGCAGTTTTGCCGGTCCACCAGTCTGGCACACGGGAACGAATCCCATGTTGATCCAACGTCGGGAGAGACTTCAGGAAAGCGTGCGCCTGTTCGGGTGTCCACACCTGCGCGCGTAGGATGTCTCCCTCGGCGATGAGAGCCTGAAGCCATGGCAGTGATCTCGCGGCGTCGTCTAGCGGACGCAGGAGCCCTGCGAGCCGACGGCGTTCCGCTTCCAATTGGGAGGCCTCGAAAGCGCGACCAACCGGCGTATAGAGTATGCGGCCATCGATGGACATGCTCAGTGAAATCGTCGCGAGAAACGCGAACGGATGCGACTCACTCCTTGGATTCTCGGCAAGGTGAAGGCACACCCGACCAATACCTGCCCACTGCGGGCCAAAGGAGGCAACCCATTCCGCCGGGGTCACCTTTTCTTTGCGCACGTCCGCAAGAAAGGCATTTGCCATTTCGTTCCAGAGCCGAGCAAGTGACTCGCGTGAGATGTATTCACTGCCCTCTGTCATGGGCCGTTGCGCGAGCAACTCTTCAAGCTCAGTCTCGGGGAGAACGATAGCGAGGCGTTCCTCCTGTTCAGGGAGTGCCTGCCTCTCGGCGACCCCCGCAACGAACTTCAACCCGAAGCTTCTCCAGAAGGCAACCGCTTCATCCCCTTGCGGCTCTTCGCGAACGAGGGCCCAGAGCCCTTCAGGAACCGAGCGGAAAAACGCCTTCTCCCAGCGGGTCTCGACGCCCGACGGCTGAGGCGCAGGATTGCCCGATGGCAAAACGTGTAGGGCGAGTCCATCGTTCTTCACAACCGGGCAGGGCTCCTGTCATTGGGATGATCAATACCCGAGAAAAAGTGACTTCTACGGCGAGGACCCCACAGCGAGCGAAGGCGACCGACTCGCCATTCGTATGGTCCTAACGCGCGCCATGAAGCAGAGCGCTTGAGGTGCCGCGTCGTCTTTGGACGTCCTTGTTTCCTACTTGCCCCGGTAGGGGTCGCCATGAATCATCGTTCCCTTCCTGGACTTCGGCTTCTCGCGCCAATCGAACATCATGAGATGGCGGATCTCGCGATTCACGAGGTTCGGGCAAAAGGTCGTCGCCTGAAAGTCCGTTCCGTTCCACTGCAGATGTTCGCGGTGCGCGTCGGTTCCCGGCTCCGCCATCGCCTTCTTGAACTCCTCGAACCCCGGCAGTCCTCCGACGTCTTCGGGAGGACAGGCATTCGCTCCTGCGAGGCAACGTGGAACACTGCCGTCGAGTTCCTCGGCCTCGAGCGTTTTTTCTATCGTCACCGTGTGGCACCAACCGTCGCCGAAGTCGTATTCATATCGGAACGACTTCGTCGAGGGCTTGAGAACATCACGCAGCACGGTGGTTTCGACATCCGCGTCCGGAATGTCGTCGAGGGACTCTTCACCCCCATTCCAATACCCCTTCTTTTCGATCTCGAAGCGGTGGAGGTGCGAATCCCACCAGCCCATCACCGTTTGTATCGTGGAATGCAGCTCGAGGAGCGTGACATCCTCACGAACGAGGAAGCGACGCCAGACCACCGGGCATGAGTCATCGAGTGCGATCTTGAGCTGGAGAATGCGCGCTGTCTGCTTCTTTCGAGCCATCTCTCTGCGTGTCCCTTCAGAATCCAGGTCCAATCGGAGCCAGGTCTACGAAGTTCCCAGCCCCCACAACGTTGCAGTGCGTTCGGGGGACCCTTCCCACGAGGTCACCGGCACCCGCAACTAAAAAAGGCGTCGTACGCCTCGAGGACGCGCGCCCGTCCGTTTCGTGCCGAGACAGAGCCCTCGCGCGCCTCAACGAGTTCTTCCGTGCGAAAGGTGAGCACTTTGGACTCACTCGATTGAGCCTATTTGGTAGCTTTCTGCGAGCAGTCGCGCGTGCATCCGTTGATCCGGGACTCCATGGCGGAGGACTTTGTTGATTCATGCCGCGTTTTTGGGTTTCCGCCGCCGTTTCGTGGGAGCTGGAACATCGACCGCAGCAAGGAACAGGTCGCGCACCTTATCGAGAAAGGACCCTGCGTCAACACAGAGGCGACGGTAAAGGATTGCCGCCACCATGAACGCAGTCGGGCGCGCGATCCTGGTGTTGCGCCGCTCCCAGGTGGCAACAGCACTGTCTTCGAGGCCAAGCGCAAGGCTCAGAGCTTTGGCCGTGAGCCCGGCCACAGAGCGCAGGTGCGGCAGAACCTCGCCTTGCAGGGCGTCCTCCCCGCGGAGCACGCGTTCGAGGTGAAGGACAGCCGCCGAACGGTGGGCCTCTTCGGAAGCTTTTCCAATAAAGATGGCTGCGCCGCAGGAGTCGCACGAGAGGAACGATACGGGAGCACTTCAAGAAGGCGCTCAACGAAGAGCTTCCCCGAGTCCTGGTCGGCTTCGCCGGAATACACACCTGCTAGAAAGATTCCCTTCCCTCGTCTCGTTTCTGTAGCTAAAGTGACTACAATGCGCCCGGCTCAATGGGAATGCGGATCTCTCCCGGAGACCTCCAGCGTGCGGATCCTCGCATCGGCCGCCGTCCTCGCACAGAACACGCCCCCCTACGGTGTGGTTCGTGGCGCCGACGTCTGAAGACCGGCTGCTTTTTATCGCAGGCATCTGGGACGAAGAGGATGAGGCATTCGTCGTGCGCACGGCACGGGATGCGACCGACCAAGACATGATGAGGTGGAACGATGGCAACTGGCAAGAAGTCGCAGGAAATCCTCGCCAATCACAAGGACGCACTCGATTCCGGCGAGCAGGCGCGCTGGGAGGAAGGCAACTTCTACGGCGAGGGACCCACAGCGCTCGAAGGCGACCGACTCGCTCATTGGGAAGCCTCACGGGCCAAGGTGCACCCCACGTCCATCCGCTTGCCGCCAGCTGCCGAGAATGGCTTGGGACTCCATGCGTACATTCGTATGGTCCTGACGCGCGCCGTGAAGCAGAGCGCTTGAAGTGCGAGGTCGTCTTCGAACATCCCTTTGTCTGTGAACTTGTGAAGCGCCAAGCAACACGCGCGGTTATCTCGGACTCTCTAGATTCTCGACGGACGCCTTGAGGAGGAGCCTGAGTCGGTCATAGCCCAGAGACGTCGTGGCGACGTGTTCAAGAGCTCCCAGATCCACTGGAGGGAGCTTTGAACCCGTGAGCTCGTAGAAGCCAAGATCGAAACGCCCCCGTAGGGACCTCGAAACCGAACGCGACGTCACTGCCTTTGGAGGAGGGGATTTCAAGAGCCGCTTGAGCAAGGCACCGCGCGAGGCCGCGTAGAGCATGTAGAGGAAGCCGACCTTTGAATCGTCGGGCAGCCTCGACCACACTTTTGCCAGAACCGCATCCGAGAGCGTGTCGCGATGCGCGTCAAACAGGTAAGCGAAGTAGAGTGCTGGTTTTGAGCCTCCTTCCCCAAGGAGGAAGTCGGCAGCCGCCTCTACTCCTTGACCGAGATTGGGAGGTTTTTTCACGACTTCGGCCCAGGGATACCCGAGCCCCGCCATGACCGCCGCTTTTTCTTGATGCGCAAGCCCGCTCACAATCCTGCCTCCCGACGTAACAACAATAAATCGCGATCAAGCACTCCCGAGCCACCCATAGGTTGTCCTCCGTATAGAATGATAGTCTGGAAGCAGAGGCAGAACGCCAATAGGATTGGAATGGTGGTGCAATGCGGCACCAGCCAAGAGGGGAGCGGGCTAGGATGACCGGGGCAAACAAGAGTCTCATGCTCCTCGGACGCCTCAAGGACGCGCACCCTCCCGTTACGTGCCGAGACGAAGCCCTCGCGCGCCTCAACGAATTCTTCCATGCCAAAGGCGAGCACTTTGGGCTGACTCGATTGAGCCTATTTGGAAGCTTTGCGCGAAACGAAGCGGGTTCAGTAAGCGATGTCGATGTGGCGTTTGCGTCGAATCGGCGCCTTGGTTTGAAGGAACTAACCTCACTCCTACGGGGGCTCGAGGAATGCCTCGGGCGAGGGGTCGACCTCTGCGAGCTTTCGCGGGTACATCCGTTGATCCGGGATACCATGGCGGATGACCTCGTGGATGTCGCCTCACATCCCTCGCGAGACTCGCGTCAATCGCAGAACACGAGAAGCAATTTACTTTTTCGATTCCATCAAACGCCAAAGTCGCATTCAAGGTAGTCTGCGACTCGAAGATCGCCTTGAGGATAAAGGACTCTGCCCTCTTCGAGGATACGACGCTTGAGGGCATCCGAGGAGCCATCGTGCCAGGAACGTCCTGAAGCCACGATGACATCCACGGGTCTCATAATGCCTTTGGCTATGAGAGCCGAACTCAATCGCGCTGATGTGTGAACGGGGTCGGCATTCGCATCGCTCGGCACAACGAGAATGTCGATGTCCGACGGATTGCGATAGCCGGCTTCCCCACATCGCGTCGTTCCCAATGCCGCGGAGCCAAAGAGCACGAGCGCGCGAACATCCCCTTGGGATGACAGGATATCTACGACCTCCGCGATTTCCTCGGGTGAAACCTGCTTTGTGAAGATCTCAGTCGTGGGCATCCTACGATAGAATGTGCTTCGACAAGAGTTCATAGCTCGACTCCGCATCCGCAAAGGCTTTTTGTGCAATCGTACGATCGGTGGCTGGCAAGACGTCCTGATACCGGGCGAGAGAACAGTATGCGTTGAGATAAGAGAGCGCGCGTGCGTCGAACTCAGAAGGAAGGGATGCCTCGCCGCCATTCTTCAGCCTGTATCCGCTCCAGCTCTTCCAAAATCTCTGTATCTACTGGGTTTTGCATGAATCGTTCTCCTGGAAAACGACAACCTCATAATTCCGTTCTCCAGGAAGACGGCAAGCCGCCCCCGCCTCGTGCCCTTCGAGGACACAACGACGCACCTCAGGGTCTCGAGCCCGCTGAAAAGGCAAACTTGCGGCACGCCACTTCACGTGGGACCATACTCCAGAATTGCAATGCAAAGGCGGATCATGTTCCAGAGAGCCATCAAGCTTCCAGAAAGAGATAGCTTTTTCCTTTTCGGAGCCCGAGGGGTTGGGAAGTCGACCTTGGTACGGAAGGCGTTTCCCGCCACCCACACCATCGACCTCCTCGACCCGGTCATCGAACGCGACTTCCATCTCTCGCCAGGATCGCTCACGGCCCGTCTCCGCGCCCTTCCGCCAGGCCCCCAGACGGTCGTCATCGACGAAATCCAAAAGCTGCCGCGCCTCCTCGACGAGGGCCACGCGGCCATCGAAAGTCCCGATCCGAGGTTCCGGTTCATCCTTACGGGGTCGAGCGCCAGGAAGCTCAAGGCGGGCGGCGCCAACCTGCTCGCGGGACGCGCCGTCATCCGCGACCTGTTCCCTTTCACGCACGACGAACTGGGAATCGCTTGTTTGCCCTCCGCGCAGCCCGGGAGTCTCTCCTTCCCACGCAGCACCGACCACATCCACGAGGTCTGCAGGGCCGACCTCGCCCGGTA
>JBIKVI010000012.1:0-27334 GCA_044356935.1 Silvanigrellaceae bacterium
GCGCCCGCATCCTCGTGGAAGCGCGCGAGTCCACCGAAGTCGTGGCTGCTTCGCCCGTGATCCGTGGCCAGGGCCTCGCGAGCGACGGAGCCAAGACGTTTCCTTTCGTGGCCACAGGACTCGAGCCCGGCCTGCAGCGCACATTCCTCGCGCGTGAAGACGTCAGGCGGTGGGCGGGCGAGTTCGCCGCTCTCGCGAGCGGACGCCAACTGTGGGAGCGCGGTGAGGAGAATCCCCTAGAGAATGGCCTAGAGAATCCCGTGGGTCTCGCCCGGGGCCTCGCCGGGCTCTTGGGTGACACATCGGATGGCATCCAGCTTCTAGCGCAAGGGTTCGAGGGCAACTTTTCGGCCATTGACGCGCACGTTGTTCAAACCTATGGCACGGGAGTCGCGCTCACCGAGGACTCCCGGCTGCGCACCACGCTCGCGGCGGCCGAGCGTCTGTTCGATACGCGCGGTGCGAGCTGGGTGGCTGTCTACCTTTCCGATCATCGAAAGGCGTCGGCATTCGCTGCCTCGCTCGAAGCGAAGCTCGAGGCGCGAGGAGTGGAGGTGGACGCCATCCCGTGGCACGACGCGCGCGTGAGCCCCTTTTACGTGGGCGTCATGGGATTCCTCCATATGATGGCGGCGTCGTTCTTCCTTCTCATCGCGGGCGTTGTGGCATTGGCGGTGGTGAACGGGGTGCTCCTCACTTCACTCGAACGCACGAAAGAAACAGGCACTCTGCGCGCGGTGGGTTTCGCGCCCGCGCGGATTGCTTTGGGATTCGCCCTCGAGATTTTCTTCCTGGGCGTCGGGGCTGCGCTGGCGGGCGTCGCCTCGGCGTTCCTCGTGAGCACGGGCATCAACGCCGCAAACCTGCGATTCCGGCCTCCGGGCTTCGCCGACACCGTGCAGTTCCTTCTCACTCCCAACGCACTCACCAGCGCAGCGGTTTCCGTCCTCGTGGTCGGCGTGGCGACCTTGGCGGCATTCCTCACTGCGTGGCGCCTCGCACGCGCTCCTGTGGCCACTCTCCTGGGCGAGGAAAGGAACTAGACGCACATGGGCATGGGCTTGCGTTTCGCTTGGCGTTCCCTTATTCGCCACTGGCGCAAAAGCTCGGTGGCCATATCGAGCGTGGCATCGGCCACCTTGGCGCTGCTCTTATTCGAGGGCTACATGGTCGACGTGGAGCGCATGTACGTCGATACCTTTTCCTCACGGCAGATGCTCGGTGACGTGGTCGTCGAGCGTGCCGGACTCCCGAGCCCGGGGCGCGCTACGGCCGACGACGGCGCCCTCGACGCGACCGCGCTCGCGCGCCTCGAGGGGGTCCTTCGGGAGACGGGGCCCGCGCGCTACGTGGTCCGCTTCCTCAACTTCTCGGGACAGGTCCAGGGACCGGGATTCAACGTCGGCTTCACCGGCCTGGCCTTTGATGTCAACGAGGGCGTCTCCATGCGTGGGCAAAGGTTCGCGTGGGATGCGTTCGCCGGAGAACCCTTCGAGGGCGACGCCGATGAGTCCGTGCTACTGGGCAAGGGGCTTGCCGGGCTCGTGGGTTGTGGATGGGAGGAGGGTTCGTCTGCAGAGGTCAACGGCGTGCAGGGGTACGCCGCCACCGAGCGTCCGTTCCGTTGTCCGGGCGAACCCTGGATGTACCTCGCCTCGACGGAGTCGGGCCAAGCTAACGCCGAGACGCTGCCCGTGCGTGGGCTCACGGCCACGGGATTCGCCGAACTCGACGATCGGCTCGTGGTCATGCCCCTGCGACTCGCACGACGGCTCGTGGACACCTCGCGCGCATCCTACGTCACCGCGCGCGCTGCGGAGAGCTTCGCCGGCGATAAGGACGCGGTGGCCTCGTGGGCCTCACGCATCGAAGAGCGCATGCGGCTTGCAGGAGTGGAAGTCAGGGCAACGCCCTGGCGTGAACACGCCTTCGGGGACCTGTACGTTCGCACCATGGAGTTCCTGGGGATATTCCGCAACTTCGTGGTGGGCGTGATTCTCGTGGTCGCGGCCATGGCGGTATCCTCGACATTCGCCAAGACGGTGCGCGAGCGTCGAAAGGAAACGGCGACACTCAGGAGCTTCGGTTTCCTGCCGGGCGACCTCCTCGGCCTTTTCGCCGTTGAAGCGGCGTTCCTAGGCGCGGCCGGCGCGGCGTTCGGTACGGTGGTCGCTCTTGGCCTCATCCCACTGCTCAACCTCGCAGGCATCACCTACGACGCCGGGTTTCTCTCCGACCCCGTTCCTTTCCGGGTGGCGTTCGCACCCGTCCATGCCGCTCTCATTTGGGTGCTCGTCATCTCGCTCTCCGTGGCCGCGTCACTGCTGGCGGCTTGGCGTGGTTTGCGCTTGGCTATTGTGGATGGGTTGCGGGACACGTGACGACGTCAGGTGACTTCCATTTAGGTTCGTCAAGAACTCATCCCACGTTGACGCGGACCAGATTGACCAACGGCAGCATGTGCGCAAGGCGGGTATAGCAACCGTGACCGAATACGGTGGCCACGCAGTTGGGCATCAAGCGTGAGTCATCTCGGAAATCCACGAGCAACGTGCGTCCGGACTCGGGCACGCGGCGCTGAGCTCTCGAGGCGGTGAGCCACGCGCTCGCGCCAACGCCTTGGCCCAGCAGGGGATCGAGCGCGAGGTTGAGTTGGCGTTCCCATGCCTGGACGGCCACGAAGTCGGAACCGTCGATGCCCCACTGCTGGATATAGTCGCCGTCGCGGGTCCGCAGGAATCCCCCCGGGTGGCCGGCCAGGGGCTTTTCGCCGCGGTGGTTGACGATGGATACGAGTTCCATGTTCCTTCCGAGGTACCAACGGTAACGGGGCGGAGAACCCAGCGTCACGAAACAGAGGCGGGGTGCCCACAGGCCCCCGAGTGCCGAGAGTGCGTCCTTGTCTGCGAACCGCGCCAAGGGCGTGCCTTCGATGGCCGCTAGGAGAACGGGTTCCTCGCGGCCCCGGGCTTCGCGGACAAGGCGGGTCAGCAGGGCGAAGACTTGACCCGCATGGCTGTGCCCCACGAGGAGGATGCCCTTGGCATCGCCGGCGGCGCCGTGCATTCGCGCCACCGCCTGCGCGAGCAGCAAGGCCGCCGCCAGCCTGGCTGCGTGGTGGTTGCCTGACGACCACACGAAGTTCTCCACGCAACGGCCCCATCCCGTGGCGGCCGCGAACAGGCGAGCGTAGTCGGGTGTGAAGTTGCCGTTGTCGCGGAGCAACGAGTCGCACTGGCGCTTGACCAAGTCGGAGAGGGTGATCTCAATGGAGACCGAGAGGGTGGGGACGATGGCCTTGAGGGCGCTCATCATGCTCACGGGGTCGTGGCCCACGAAAGTCCCGTGCACGAACATGGCCTTGCCCCATCCCTTGTCGACGAAGGCCTTGCCTTGGGCCCCGAGGGATGTCACCCAGGCCACCGCTTGATCCTCGAAACGGAACACGCCGGGGGAGGCAAGGGGCAGGTCCAGATCTAACGAGACCGTGTTCCAGTCGGCCGAAGGGGCGAGGGAGACCGTTTCCTGCGCGAGCATGCGCAAGGGGGTGCCGTCTTCGGCCAAAGTCGGCGTTGGAGGCGGACGGCGGAAAAAGATGGACAACCAAGAGAAGAAAGCAGAAACAAGCGCGCCCAAGCCCGCGAAGAACGACGCTAGGATCCTTCCGAACATCGTCTTCCTCCTCCCGTGTTGGGTGCGCGTCCTCCAGTGTCCCATGCCTGGCGGTTCATTCAACGTCGAGACGTTGCCGCTTGGTCGGACGGAACGACCGTACCGTTGATGTGAGCTTGCCGCACTTTCGACGGCGCGTTAGCCTTCCAGCGCACTTTCCAAGAGGTACGCGCCATGTTCGAATTTTCCGTTCGTAAATCCGGGATCCCACGCGCCATCGGGGTCCTGTTCCTTCTGCTGACCTCGCTCGTTTCGGGAGGGCCCGTGTTCGCCTCGCCCCCGGCTGCCGACGGCCCCGGTGGAATAGACGCCGTCAAGGCTTGGGCCCGCGCTCTCGTGGCCGAGGGCGAGGCTTCGTTCGCGGCTACCGGAGCGCGCCGCCATCCGTCACCCGGCTTCTGGGGAGACGAAGTCGTCTACCAAATTCAGGTCGACCGCTTCAACGATGGCGATCCTTCCAACAACGGTCTCGATATTGAACCCTTTCAACGGGATAACGAAACGCGCGGGCAGGCAGGCCTGCCTGGCTACAAGCATGGCGGCGACCTCGCCGGCGTCATCGAGCGCCTCGACTACCTCCAAGGCTTGGGTGTCGGCACCCTTTGGCTCACCCCCGTGTTCAAAGGAAACGCTTCTTACCACGGCTATTGCACGAGCGACTTCACTCGTCTCGATCCCACCTTCGGAGATCTCGCCACGCTCCAGCGCCTCTCGCGTGAGGCGCACGCGCGGGGAATGAAGGTCGTACTCGACATCGTGGTCAACCACATCTGCGATCCGAAGACGCGTTACGACGACGTGGCCACTCCTTTCCAAGATTGGGCCTACGGCCTTTGCGTCGACGACCACGCGGCCAAACAGTGGAGCGGCGCTGGTGACGTGCGTGGCCGGCGTCGCCTGGTCTTTTCACAGGAGTTCTTCCCCGCGTTCCGCCACCAGGCGTTCTTCAGCCGCTGCGGTCACAAGTCGGGCGATTTCTCGGGAGCGGGCAACGGCGCGGTGTTCGGCGACTTCTCCGACACGATGTTCGACCTCGACACGCAGAACTGGGATTTCCAGGACCTCCTCACCTCGCTCATGACATACTGGATCGCCGCCGCCGACGTGGACGGCTTCCGCGTCGATGCGGCCAAGCACGTTACCCCCGACTTAATCGCCGTCCTCTCGACGCGCGCGCGCGCTTACGCGGCTGGCGTGGGCAAGGCCAACTTCCTGCTCGTGGGCGAGGTGGCCGCGAGTACCTCTGAGCAGGCACTCCGCTTGGGCAAAATGCGCTCCAACCCATGGAATCCCTACGACCGAACGAGCCCGACGCCCGAAGCGCTCCGCGCACGCCTCGCGACACTCAAGGACACCTACCTGTCCCATGCCGCCTTCGCGCTGCCGGGCCTCAACGCCACCTACGACTTCGCCCACTCGGGTCAGGCGGTAGAGATGTGGCGTCGCAATGCGGCGCCCCGTGACGTGAAGAATTGGTTTTGGAAGGGAGGCGAAACGGAGAATTCGCGATGCGCTGATGAATATTGCGAGGTCGTCGCCGCCACCGACTCGAGGCTGCAGTGGAACCTATTGGAAATTCACGACTGGCCACGCTTCGCCCTTCACGGAGAGGGACGTAGGCAGCTCATAGGGGCAGTTCAGTACCTCCTGGCCACGAAGGGAACGCCGGTGCTCTATTACGGCGTGGAGCAAGGACTCAATGGCGATTGTCACTGGGACACGGCACGCCTCCCGGACGACAACGTGCGCCGCGATGTGCTCGAGGGGACGTGCCGCGACTCTTCGCACATGAACCACGGGCGTTACCGTCAAGACATGTTCCTTTCGGGGCCCTGGCGCCTGGGAAGCGTGGAGCCTTCGGTGTCGGCGCTTTCGGGTATCGGGTGGCGTGGTAATCGGCCAATCGACGCGGCATCGGACCCCTTCCTACGCACCGATCACGCCACCTTCCGTTCCGTGCGCAAGGCCGTGGCCGTGCGTGGTTCCTGCGCGGCCTTGCGGCGCGGCGAAATCTATTTCCGCGCGGCCCACGACGATCGCCGTGGCGGGCTACTCGCCTTTTCGCGCATCGACGGAGGCAAGGAGGTCCTCGTCCTCGCCAACACCTCCACGCGCGGCATCGCCATCGACAAGCTGATCGTGGACGGGGCGCTCAACGCGGGCCGGCCCTTCGCGCGCTGGAAGAATCTCTACAACGGCTTCGAGTTCGGTACCGTGGGCGTGGAAGCCGGCGCCGCTCACCTCCATTTCGCGCGCGTGTCCCCCTCGACGGGAGCACGGGAGCCCTTCGTCCTGGCGCCTGAGAGCGTTGCCTTGTTCGTGGACGAGTCCAACATCGCTCCCTGGGATGACCGGCTCGGCGCCCATCTCTGCCGTGAGTGAGAGTGAGCGTCCCGCCAAAGGCATGGTCACATGCCAAAGCTCCCACCCTGTGTTACGTTCGAGAAAACGAAACAGGGGGCTTCATGGAACAGGGACTCGCGGGCACGCCCCGTGACAAGCGCGAGCACGTGCGCCTCGTGCCTGGCAGGCCCGGGGAGTTCAGGCTGCTGGTGGTGGCCGAGGGGCGAAGCATAGAGGCGCGTCTTGCCGACTACAGCGCCTTCGGCATGGGTGCGATCCTGCCTTGGAGCGAGGAGACCGCCCGTACCCTCGCTCAAGGGCGGGTCTTCGTCCTCCAGTGCGTGTTCGGCGGGTCGCGATTCCCCTCCAAAGGGCGCGTGGCAAACGCCGTCGCTTTCGACGAGGACGGAGCCCGTTGGCTGCGAGTCGGATTCGCGCTCGTGTCCGAGGCCACGCCCACGCGTGAGCGCCTCTCTCAACGCCGTTCGGAGCTGCGCCTCGAAGTCGATTCGCACCTCTCGCCGATGTGCGTCTGCGAAGACGAGCTCCTCTTCGGCGATCGCGTTTTCCTGCGCGCGCGCGACGTCTCGGCCAGTGGCATGGCCCTCGAGTTGCCGGGCGAGCGTGTCCCGTTCCTGCCAAAGCAGCGCGTGTGGCTCGGAGTCCTCGTTCCGTTCTTCGGGGAGTTCCGCGCTTTCGCGCGTGTGGCATGGATACGCAAGTCGACGGGGGTCGACGGCGAGCCCAATCATTTGGTGGGTGTTACGTTCCTGCGCGGCGTGGCCGACGTTTCGCCACCCCTGTGCGACTACCTGTTTTACACGCACGGTGAGTTCTCCCAGGCCGACCTGCGCGCCGCCGGATTCGACGTTGGTCACCTCGGGGGGGCCGACGACCAGTTGCGTCCTCGCGTGGTGCGCTCCCAGGCGGCGGCTTCGAGCGGGGACGGCGAAGAGGTGGAATTCCAAGTGGAGGATGCCCGTGGCGAGGTCGCAGCCCAGGGGCTTCTCGCCCTCGAAGCGGGCGGGAGTCGCCTCTCCCTGCGGTGGTTCCGAGACGATGGACTCACGAGTGTCGGATCACTCCTGAAATTCCTGTGCCTCTTCGCGCACGCCCATGCGTGCGAGTCCATTTTCTTTTGCCAAGAGGCGCGCGAAGGGTTGGCCAAGGCGTGGCCCGATTCGCCCGAAACCATGCGGCGTCCCGAAGACCTCTCACGCTGCGTCCCGCTGCGCGCCCTGGTGATCCTCGCACCGCTGTTTCGTCGTCGTCTCGACGCGCCGCGGGGAACGCGTGGCAAAGTGCTTCGGGTCCTCGGAGGCCTCGGTGGCATGCTCGACGCGTGATCTGGCCTTGTGTTATATCTCGGTCATGACTTTTTTTGCAAAAGGAGATACCCATGTCGCTCAAGCAGAAACTCCTCGCCTCCGCTTCGCTCAGTCTTGCCGCGGGGGCCGCGCTTTCCACCCCCGCCATGGCCGCCGACTCCAAGCCGGCCGGTGAGGACAAGTGCTGGGGCATCACCAGCTGCGGAAAGTCGGCCGCTTGCGCGGTCGACTCGAAGGACGTGGACGCCACCAAGGCAGCGTTCGGCGATAAATTCGCCAAGACGAAAGTCCATGGTTGCGCGGGGCAGAACATCTGCGGAGGCTCCATGGGCCAGCTCAATTGGGTGAAGGTTCCGAAGGGAACGTGCATCAAAGAGAAGAAGGGCTTCCTCATCGAGGAAAAGGCCGGCAAGAAGGTCGTCGTCGCCAAGTGACGGCGGTGGGGCAGTGACATCCAAGCGCGCAAGCGACCCGCTCGAACGCGTCCGTGAGCTTCGGGAGGCTTTCCTTACCCCGCACGCGTGCGGACTCCCCGACTACTGGGACGCGCCCGAAACCCTGGCCGCCTACGATTCGACGCTCGCGCGTCGAATCGCCTGGAAGTGGGACGCCGTCGTCGGGGCCATAGAGGAGCGCCCCGGGCTCTCGTTCCAACCTTTCGCACGCGTCGTCGATTGGGGTTGCGGCACCGGTGTCGCGTCCCGTTCCCTCATCACACGTGCGCTTGCGACCGACTCCGCTCGAACCAGAAGTCGGCTCCCTGGCAAGGAAACGCATTTCTCGATTTTCGACCGCTCCGCGCGCGCGATGGCGTTCGCCGAGGGTGCGCTGCGCGCCGAGGGCGCCTCCGACGTCGCCCAGTGTCGCTCGGACCCGCAGGTGGACGAGGGAACGCTGCTGCTCGTGAGCCATGTGCTCACGGAACTCGACGCGCGCGCGAGAGAGGACGTTTTCGGGCGCGCTGAAAGGGCCGGCGGCGTCTTGTGGGTGGAACCCGGCACTCCGTTTTGTTCAGCGCATCTCGTTGAGCTCCGTGAGCGGCTGCGATCGCTTGGATTCGTTGCTCTCCTGCCTTGCCCACACTCGTCCACGTGCGGCCTCGCCGGGGGGGCGGGATCTGATTGGTGCCATGTGTACGCCGAGCCTCCAAGGGAGGTCTTCCAGGATGCGACGTGGGCCCGGACGGCGCGCGCCCTGGGCATCGACCTCCGTTCCCTTCCTGTTTCGTTTTTGTTCGTCGTGCGCCACGAACGGGTGGACGGTGACGGTCATTCGCCGATGGGCGAAGGGCTCGTTTTGGGCCGACCCAAGGTGCTCAAAGGGCGGACCCTTGCGGTGGCATGCCGCCCTGGCGCGGTGGAAACACTCACTGTACCGCACCGTTCACAAAAGGAATTTGCGCGCGCATTGGAGAAGCCGGATTTTCTTCAGGCGATCGCTTTGTCGGACAAGGCTGGCGATCGGGTCGATGGGGAGTGAGTGTTGCCTTACGTTCGACCTCCTCACTCCGCTACGACGCGATTCCTGCCAGCGCTCTTAGCCGCGTAGAGCCGAGTGTCGGCAGTGGAAACGAACTCCTCCACAGAGCCTCTCTCCTGCGGTACGACGGAGTGCACGCCTGCGCTGGCGGTAACAAGCTGCCAGGGGACGTTGTGTTCGTGGCCCAGGCCGAGGTCGCTGACGGCCTCGATCATGCGGCCGACAACCGTGGCCGCGCCCTTGGGATCGGTGTCAGGTAGGACGATGGCGAATTCCTCGCCTCCATACCGGCACACCACATCGCCCGCGCGGAAAAGCGCCTGCGAGAGCGCCTTCGCCACGCGCGAAAGGACCTCGTCGCCAGCACGGTGGCCGTAATTATCGTTGTAGAGCTTGAACCTGTCGACATCGATAAGCGCCACTCCCAACCAGCGGCCGTTGCGTTGCGCGCGCCGCCACTCTTGATGGAGGACGCGATCGAACTGACGTCGGTTGGGAATGCCCGTGAGAGAGTCCATGATGCTCAGCCCGGCAAGCATGCGCGTTGTGTCCGCGAGCTGACGGTTGAGCTGGAGGAGCTCGCGTTCGCGCGCCTTTCGCCTGAGGATTTCCTGGCGCAGTCGCGCATTCGTGCGCAGTCGAGCCACGAGCTCCACGGGCCTGACGGGTGCCACCATGAAATCGTGTGCCCCGGCGGCGAAGGACGCATGGAGATCCTCCAGGCTGAAGCTCTCTGCGATGACTATGACCGAAGGTTCGTCGAGCAGATTTTTGGAACGCATGGCGGCGAAGAGCTTGAAGACTTCCTCCGCGCCCCGCGCCTCGAAGAGAAGGAAGTCGAACTCGCCGGAAGCGAGCAGAAGGTCGGCCTCGTGCAGTTGCGGTTCATCGCGGAAGTCCTCCTTCCGCACGAACGTGGGCTCGAAGCGAGAGCGGACGAGATCTTCGCGCATCCGCATGAACTCACCGTCGTCCTCGCCCAAGTAGATAATGCGCGTGGGCGCTTGCATTCCCTTTCCCCCCTCCCTCGGCCCCAAGGTACGGAGGGGCCTTACCGCCCCTCTCCGCTCTCGGTTGGAATCGGCAAAGTCCGCCGAACATTGAGCGGACACGGGAGGCCGGACGAAGGAATCCCGCGATTTCAGGCCTTGAGGAGGCCGAGGGCGTCGCGAGCGCGGTCGCGGACGGCATTTGCCACGCGGACCATGGAGGCCTGGCCTGGTTCGAGCGCCTTGGCGATTTCGGTGGGGCTGTTTCGGTAATGATCGAACAGCTCCCTGCGGGATCCGAAGAAGCGGTTGTATTCGTCGAGGAGGTCCTTCTTCGCATGACCGTACCCGTAACCGGTTCCCTTCTTGAGACGCTCGCGCATGTGGGAAACCGCTTCGGGCGAGCCGAACGCCAGAAGCATCTGGAACACCACGCACGTGGCGGGATCCTTGGGGTCGTCGAGCCCTTTGGAATCGGTTTTGATTTCCTTGATGCGCTTTTCGACTTCCTTTGGCGATGCGAAAAGCGGGATATCGTTGCCGTAGCTCTTGCTCATCTTCCGTTCGCCATCGGTACCCACCAACTGCGGAGTTTCTTGGATAGAAGCTCGCGGCTCATGGAAAACTTCGCTCTTGCAAGCGTTGTTGAAATACTTACCGAGATCGGACGCGTACTCGAGGTGCTGGGCTTGATCCTTTCCTACCGGCACGAGTTCAACGTCGAAGGTCATAATGTCGGAGGCCATGAGCACGGGGTAATAGAAGAGTCCGCCGGTGGCTTCCTTCCCGTTGGCAAGGGCATCTTTATAGGCATGGGCTCTCTCGAGCATGCCCACGGCGGTGACGCAACTGAGGAGCCATGCGTTTTCGAGGATCTGCGGAAAGGCGCTCTGCAGGATGAGTGCGTTTCCTTCCAGATTGAATCCTAGAGCGAGGTAGGCGGCAATGATGCCGGGCGTGTTCTCTCCCGCCTCCAGGATTTTGGAGCGGTTGGTGAGCGCGTGGAGGTCGGCGCACATGAGGACAACCTCGTTGTCGGGCCGCAGCGACATCTCGATGGCCGGACGAATGGCCCCGTAGTAGTTGCCGATATGGAGATCGCCCGTGGGCTTGACGCCTGTGAGGACACGGCGACGGCCGGGATCCGCAGTGGGCGGGCGTTTCGGGGAGCGGGTGGGTGACTCAAGACTCATGATGCGGTGGCTCCCGTGGCGTCGGCCCGGCGCGGCCGCGCAGGCTTCAAGGCGATGGACTCCAGGAATATCGCGGGCGGCTCCGCCCGGCAACACCGCGCGCCCGCAACGCCTGAGAGGATGAGAATTGAGTCGCGCCCCGCGAGGCGGTATCCTGGCCGGAGCTCCCACCAGAAATCGCACTCTCCCCAAGGAGAATCCCACCATGTCCCAGGCTTCCCGCCGAGGCCTCGTTGCGGGCGTCCTCGCCCCGCTCGTGCTCGTCGTCGCCACTGGTTGCAAGTCGCGTCAATTCAACCCGGCTTCCGTCCTTTCACCCCTGGAAGCCGACATAGCCGTGCTCCCAGGAGAGGTTGAAGCGCCTTCGGGATTCCTCGAAGGACTTTTGGCGGCACCCGGGTCCGCGGAGCGCCGCATGGCGGGGGATGCGTTGGCGCGTGCCGTCGCCGAGGCCTTCGACGAGTCCAACGGTGAGTCCAATGACGAGGCCAACGACGGGCAAACGCGTCCACAGCAGGGAACCACGACGTCTAGCGGCATGCCTCAAACCCCTGGCGGAAGCTCTCCTGGGGTGACAGGCGTAAGCGGGTCCACCGGTCTGGGTGGTGAGGAACGTCGCCTTGCGCGCACCATCCTCACGGCCACTGCCGACTACCTGCGCTCGCCCAACTCCTGCGGCGACGCCTCCAAGGTGACGCTATACGTAGGCTACGACAAAGCCCCCTTGGTGCGCCGCCGAGGGGCTTCCTTGGCCGAGGCCACGTTCCTCATTCCCGGGTGGCAGGAGGTGTTCGAACGCGTGGGAGAAGGGGCACTCAAGGAAGTCCCCGTTCCCCTGGGGGATTGGCTGGGAGGTGGGCCGCCCAACGAGAAGCTCGATTGGGCCGTCATGGCCGGTGCCACGACTCCCGGCTCTAAAGGAACGGCACTCCTGTTGGCGTCCCTTGACCCGCTCGTGGCGGAAACGCAGAGCGACGCGGTCATCGCCGCGCGCGTCTGTCCACAGCGAGTCCTCATGGCCATCGACTCGACCAACCTCCCCGCTTTTTCGGTCTACGTGCCCTTCTTCCTCCTTCCCGAGGAAATCGAAGAGGTCGCCGACGTGCAGGCGCTTCCTTGCAATCCGAGCCGCGGCCCTTGCCCGGTCAAGAACTCCGTCTCCGACGCGTTCGTGGAGACTTCGGGCAATCGAGATGTGGATAAACGATACCGAGGCGCCTACCTGCATTTCCCGGCAGACGGTGAAATTCTCCAGGAAGCCCTCGACGGAACGGAAGACCCCGCCCTGACGTTGAGCGAGGTGGCCTTCGAGCGCATCAAGGCGGATTTCTACGGGCAAATTCTCGAAGCGGGCGGCGGTGACGCGTTCGCGATGCGCGTGGGAGAAGGGCGTGTGCCGCGGGCAGCGACCGATTGCGCGCAGGCTTTCGAAACATGGAAGGAGTTCGAGACCCAAGCGGCCAAGCCCGGCGATGACAACCTATGGACCAGCGGGTCTCGCCTCGGCAAATACAAGGAACACTACAAGACTTTCCTCAGTGAAGAGAGCGGGTGCCAGCTTCCCTGAAGCCCGCGGCGTGGTTGTGAGGCGATTGTCGTTGATCGTGAGACGAAACCTTGCTTCCCTGTGGAGGAATGACGTGCCGCCGCTGGCGCGTCGCGCCGCCAGGAGGGCTCGCGTGCAGCGCCGATCTTGTTTCCTACCCTTCTCGTCGTGCATGCCGGGCTCACTGCTCGTCGCCGAGCTCACCACCGTGCTCGCCACTCTGTTCGTCACCGTGTTCGCCGTCTTTACGGCGGCCTGTGCCCGGGACGTCCGCGCGATCGGGCGCGATGCGAGGGGAGAAGGCCTTTCTCGGCCACAGGTCTTCACTGGACGCTCCGAAGGCGGCCGCGACCCTCTCGTGCTTGTGGAGCTCGCCTCCGCGCCGATGCTCGCGCGCTTTCCCGATGCGAAGAGGGGACGTCTCAACTCCCGCGCCTGGAGGGCCCATGCCGATCTCCTCGCGCGCGAGCAAGACGCCTTCCTCGCGCGCTTGTTCAAAAGCGCACCGGGAGCGCGTCTCGAGCACCGCTATGTTTTCACCCTCAACGGCCTGGCCGTTCGCGTGCCCTCGAGTGAGCGGGCCGCGCTCGAGGGCCTTCCCGGCAGCCTTTTCTCGGAGACTGCGGGGGCTTTCGCACGGCCCGCCGTGGTGGCGGCTTCGTCGCCACCTTTACATGCGGCTTCGTCGCCGCCCGTAGATGCGGCTTCCTCGCCACCCTTAGATGTGTCTTCGCCAGCGCTCGTGTCTCGACGCGAAAACGGCGTCCCCGTTCGCAACCCTGTGGCCTTTGTCGGGGCGCACGCCGCCCACGCGCGCGGTCTGCGCGGTCGCGGAGTGCGCATCGGCATCGTCGATACGGGTGTCGACTATCGACACGTCGCACTGGGTGGCATCGCTCACGCGGAACCTCTGGGCCGAAGTCCTGTCGACGATCCTGCCTTCGTTGAGCCGGGCACGTTCCCCACGGCAAAAGTCGTGGGCGGAGCCGATCTCGTGGGCACCCGCTACGATGCCTTGTCGCCCCATGCCGATTTTGCACGGCCAGAGCCCGACTCCGACCCCATGGACGAGGGATTTCATGGAACCCATGTGGCAGCGTTGGCTGCCGGAGTACCCGTACCCTCCGCCGGGTTCGCCGGCGGCGTCGCGCCAGAGGCTTCCCTTTTCGTAATCAAAGTGTTTGGGCGCGAAGGAGGCACCGATGATGGCGTCCTTTTGGCCGCGCTCGAAAAGGCCGCCGACCCCAATGGGGACGGCCTTACCGACGATGTCCTCCCCATCGTGAATTTTTCGCTGGGTTCGCGTTACGGGACGCCGTCTCACATCCATGAACGCGCGGTGCGGACGCTCTCCCGAGCCGGCACCCTGGTCGTAGCCGCAGCGGGCAACGACGGCCAAACGCCCTTCGTCGTGGGATCGCCGGCTACGGTGGAGGAGGCCCTCGCCGTGGGAGCGTCGGTGGACGACAGCGACTGGAACTGGCGCGCCCGCGCTGTTACCTTCGGCTTTCCCGCCGCCGATGGCGCCCAGTCGCGCCCTCCGCTCTTCGTGCGCGCCGTGGAGGGGGAAACGACCCGCGCTCTCGCTGGAATTCCGGAAGCTCCCCCCGTGGACCTCATCGATCTTGGAGAGGGCACCTTGGGCGACTTCGGCGCGCGCGCCGAGGCAATGCGAGGCAAAGTCGTGCTCGTGGATCGCGGTGGCCTCTCGTTCGATGAAAAGATCCGTCGCGTCCAGGACGCCGGCGGCGTGGGCGTGGTGGTCGTCAACGTCGACGACGACGAGCCTTTCCGCATGGGAGGAGACGGCGACTTCGCTATCCCAGGAATCATGGTCGAGGCCGAAGTCGGCTCCGCGTTGCGCGAAGCCCTCTCCACCGGTGTCGTCGTCGTCGACTTCACCGGGCGGGCGACCATCGATTCGCCAGGCGCGGTCGACGTCGTCGCGCCGTTCAGCTCGCGCGGCCCGCGCGCGCAGGACGCCCTCCTCAAGCCCGACATCGTGGCGCCGGGGCTCGCGCTCACGTCGGCCGTGGGGGGCTCCAGCGCGGGCTTCACTCTGCAGAGCGGCTCGTCCATGGCGTCGCCCCTCGTCGCCGGTGCCGCCGCTCTCTTGGCGCAGGCCTTTCCCGAAGCGCATCCTGGCCGGCTGAAGGCTCGCCTCATGAATTCGGCGCGTGTGCTCGGGGTCGATGCCACCGCGCGTGGCGGTGCGCGCTTTGCGCCCTCGGAGCAAGGGGCAGGGCGCTTGGACGTCTCCGCGGCCATCGCCGCGTCTACGGAAATCTCGCCCGCATCCGTTACCTTATCCACCGATGAGGCCGGCGGGTTCGGGGCCTCGGGCGAAGCGCACTTCGCCTTGCGGTTGTCCAACCAGGGGATTGAGGCGCGCGTCTACACCTTCGCACTCGCTCCGGGGTCGGATCTCACCCTGGAGGCACCCGCATCGGTGCTCGTGGACGCAGGAGCAGCCTTGATCGTTTCTTTCGTGGCGCGCGTGAGTTCCGTGCGCGCACCCGTCTCTCCAACCGGCGGGAGTCGCACACCAAGACCCGCGGCCTCCGAGCCGCCCTCGGCCCCGGCGCCACGCAATTGGGTCGAGAGATTCGGCTTCTTGCGGGTGCGCGATGACGCGGGAGGAGAAGTGGGCGTTCCGGTCACCGCCCCGGCATTTCCCCGCGCAGGGGTCGTCGCCGCTGCACGCGATGCGGGGCGGGGAAGTCTCGGGGAATCGGTAGTCGGGATCCGGCCCGCAGCCACGACAACCTACCGTAACACCGGCGCCCGGTCGGCGACTCTCGCGCGGTTCCCTCGATGGTACGCCGACGATTCCTCGCCCTCCCACGGCCCTTGCGACTTGTCGGGCGTGGCGCTTCGCCTGCGCGAGGGCAGGACGCTCGAAGCCGCTTTCATCCTGCGCCGGCCTCTCTCGACGCTTTCGCTCTGTGAACCTTCATTGCTCATCGATGTCGACGACAACGGAACGGCCGACTACGAACTCACGGGCATGCGCGGAGATCGCCTCTCGCCGAGTTCGTTCGGTTCGCTGCCCTCCGACTTCTCATTCCTGCTCGACGCCCCCCAAGCGCAATCCCTGCGCGCGATTTTCGATGCCACCTGGCGTCCGGGCGCCGGGCGCGCCCCAGATTTCGGAGATGCGCTCATCGACCTTCAGGACGTGGCCGGGGACCTTCCTGGCACCGTGGTGACGCTCAAGCTCGATCTCGGACGTGTTCCCGACCAGAAACCTTTTTCACCGTCTGGTCGGTTCCGTTTCGCTGCAGTCCTTGCGGGGACCGCGCAACCCGCAGCCCGTCCCGACGACTTTCTCGACGGAGACAACTCGACTTCTGTTGGCGGGCTTGGTTCGAACGCGCTTCCCCCTTGGCTCGATGCCGATTTCGAGGAGCTCTCCGCCCCGGTGGGGGGGACCGACGCCGTGCTCGCACCTGGTGAGGAAATCAGGCTTCCCGCCGGCGATCCTCTGGGTGCCCTGGTGGTCCCCGAGAACGCGCCGAGCCGAAACGTGTTACGCTGATCGTCGAAGTGCGGAAAGCCGCGTCGGCGCTCGAGTGCGTCCGCGGTCCGCCCCGGAGGTGCCCGCGATGCCCGTGGCCATCCGCGTTGTCGAAGACGCGTTCGCCGGCTACCCCGACATGATTGTCCACCCCGTCAATTGCACGGGCGTCTGCAAGGACGCTTTCTCCAAGCAGCTCAAGCGGGCGCTTCCCGAATACTTTCGTCACTACACGCGATGCGTGCTGCGCCACCGCCTCAAGCCGGGAGCTCCCGAAGTGTACGAACACGATGCCCTCTTCGGGACGCGGTGGGTCGTGATCCTTCCCTTGAAAGGTCATTGGAAGGAGGCGCTCCTGCCTCCCCTCGTGAAGGACAGCCTCGCGCGCTTGGCCGAAACCGTGCGGCTCACCGAGCCCTGTTCCCTCGCCATGCCCGAGCTTGAAGGGCCGCCCGAAGGATGGCTCGCCGAACAAATGCGCAAGGTGTGCGGCGATCTTCCGTTCCCCATCGAGGTCCAGCTCTTGCGTCTGCGCGTGGAGGCCGGATAAGCCTGCCCGGGGGAAATCACCATGGCAGGACGTTGGGCGCAAACCACGCGCGAAGTTGAGTCGCTCCTGGAGGAACTCGGGAGTCGCGCGGCTGCGTTTGCGCGTGCTTGCGGACTTGCGTGTCGCGCCGGGTGCGGTGACTGCTGCGTCAATCCAGCGGTGGAATGCACGCCTTTGGAGATGCTCCCTGCGGCGCGAGCACTTCTTGAGGAAGGTGTGGCCGAAGCCGTGCGCACCCGCCTTTCGAGTCCCCCAACTCCCGACGAGGAGGCATGCCCCTTTTTCGAGAGGCGCGGACACGCAGCGGATGGGCGTGTCCAGGGGCGATGTGGACGTTACGCGCAGCGACCCGTTGTCTGCATCCTCTTTGGAGCCGCGGCGCGCGACGATGGCCACGGTGGCCGAGAGGTGCTCGCGTGTCGTGTCATGAAGCATGACGACCCCGCCCGCGTCGAACGAGCCAACGCTGTGGCCAAAGGGATGTCTGCGAGCGACGCCACCCTAGCGAGCGAAGCGGCCCTGGTCCTCACCGGCATTTGCCCAAGGCGTGGCGCGACGCGCGTCCCCCTTCGCGAAGCTTTGCGCATGGCGCTCGAAGACGTCTTGCTCGAGGATGCCTATACCCAGAAGGAGGTGCCATGACCCCGCCCAGCCTTGAGCCTGCATTCATCCTGCGGTCCGATCGTTACGTTGTCATGGACAAGCCTTGCGGTTGGTTGTCGATTCCCAGTCGTCGCGGCGAGGACGACGCGCGTCCGTGCGTGGGGCGTTGGCTAGAAGGTGCCATGGGAAAGCGGGTTTTTCCCGTGCATCGGCTCGATGAACCCGTGTCGGGCTTGATTCTTTTCGCGCTCGACGCAGACGCTCATCGCGTTGCCAACGGTTGGTTCGAACACGGGTTCGTCCATAAGACCTACGAAGCTTGGAGCGAAGCGCCACGGCCGGGCGATGCCCCTCCCGCTGGGTTCGATGCGCCCTTGCCCCTTCCCGCCCAGGGCCAAGAGGTGCTGTGGACGAGCGTGCTCGCCAAAGGTAAAAAACGCGCTTATGTCGAGGCGAAGTTGGGCAAGAAGTGCCTGACGATGGCAAAGCTCGTTTCCGCGCAAGGGCCGTACCTGCGTTGGGAGCTCGCCCCCAGAACGGGGCGCCCGCACCAGCTCCGGTTCGAACTGTTCCAACGCGGAAGCCCCATCGTTGGAGACGCGCTCTATGGTTCGCGAACGCCGTCGGACGTTGGAATCGCCCTGCGCGCGTTCCGGCTCGACTTGCGAGACTGCAAGGAGGCATCGGCCCTGGGACTGCCCCAGAAAGTCGAGGTAGGCGGGCTTCCTTCGCCGGTTCGGTGACGGAAATAAAAATTTTCCCTTACGCCCCAGGTCACCCTTGCGCGCTCCCGTCCGTTTGGCTTTATACTCTCCTCAAACCAGCCCTTCCCAAAAAGCTTCCCGTGGTTCGTCTGCGATCCGCTTTGCTCCGTCGTACCCAAATTCCCCCTAGAGGAGGACGTCGATGGCAGATTCCTGGCTCCCGATGATCGGCAGCGAGAGGCTTCACACCGTAGGCAATGGAGATTGGCCCGACGTTTTTGCCAAACGTGCGAATCGCGTTCTCTCCGCACCCGTCCCGTTCCTCTCAGTTCTCGAGGAGGATGCCGGTTTCGCGATGTCGATGATGGACGGAACGAGCCTCGGCGACCTCGCGGGCCTCTCGTTGTCCGACGCCGCCGACCTGCCGCCGGAGATAGCCGAACTCCTCTTCGGAGCGCAGGCTTCCTGATTCGACGCTATAAAACACCGGGGAACACCTCGGCCTTTGGAGGTGACCCCATGCGCAGCCGTCCGAGTCTCCCGTTCGTTCGCCTGGGGAGCGTCCTCGCGCTCGCCTTCGCTTCGGCGAGCTGTATGACGCGCGGCTTCAATGCCAGCACGCGGGCCATCGACGAATCCATGACACTCGATAGTTTTCGGGGATTAGTGGTGCAGACCGAGCCCATGCCCATTTGGATGAGCTTCGATTACGTTAATGACGCCCTCCAGGCGATCCTCGCCAAAGATGACTTCAAGGCGTTCGAGGCTACCGAGTGGGTGGTGAGGCCCTACGGTTCTAACCGCTTCGACTTCGTCATCGCGCCGCGCGCGGGCATGGGGGCGGCCTACAAGCCTGAGCGGGCGAATGGCGAATCCTTCGCGTACAAAATGGAGGCATTGCGCCTCGCCTTCGAGGCGAACTACCGATACGGGCAAGAGGAAATCGAAGTCGCGGACGGCCAGAAAATCAAGGGCCGCGGCATCACCAAAACGTTCTTCCTCAAGGACGATGGCGACCACAGCGAGCCCAACTACGTAACGGGCGTCGGTATGCCCTGGGACCCCAACGTCAAGATGGGCACCGACGACCCGGAGTGGGCAACGAAGTTTATCCGCTTGCCGGAAGCTTTGAGATTGCCGAAATCCCCGAGCGCGTTGGGAATCACGGGGCCCATTCCCGGCGCGGGGGTGACCATCGGAATCCTCGACACGGGCCTCCTCCCGCATCCTACCATATGGTCGCCGCAGGAACGGACGGACTCTCGGGCTCCGGGGTCCATCGACTTCCGGAGGGCTGCGAACTTCGTCCCGACCCGTGACACGGCGCTTGAAAAGCTCATGGGTCACTTCGATAAAAAGGTGCCCCCTCCCGAAGGGTGGACACGGGCATCTGAACTGCCCGATGACATTTTTCCCGCCCTGGATCCTTTCACTTTCCATGCCGCGCCGGCAAACCCCGGCCATGGCACGGCGGTTGCCACGATCCTCTTGGGTCGAGGCGCGAACGCGACCATCGATGCTTCGAAACTTAAGTCGTACGTGCTCGGTATGGTGCCAGGTGCGACCATCGTGCCGGTGCGCGTGGGCCCCTCCACCGTCGTGAGCAATCCCGAGCCGCTCACCGAAGGTTACAAACATCTCACGCCCGAAGTGGCGCCCGACGGCAAGACGATCCGGGCCGGAGCCGATGTCATCACGGTGAGCCTTGGAGGCGTGCCCGACGTTAAGTTGCACGACGCCCTCATCGAGGCCTACAAGGCGGGCGTCATCCTCACGGCGGCCGCGGGCAATGGTTTTGCGTTCGTCGTTTGGCCCGCAGCCTACCGGGAAGTCATCGCCGTAGGAGCCGGCAGTATCACTTGTAAACCCTGGGGCAAGACCTCTCCCGGCTCCAAGGTCGAGATCCTTTCGCCCGGCGATGAGGTCTGGTACGGCGCCTCGTTCCTCGACAAACGCGGTTACGCGGCGCACGCACGGCCCGGCGAGACCGCGGACGCCCACATGCGCTACTCCGTGAAGCGGGGCCAAGGGACGAGCTTCGCTACCCCGCACGTCGCTGGGGCCGCAGCGCTGTGGCTCTCCCACCATGGCGGCGCCGACGCCATTCGTGCCCACTACGCGAAGCAAAAGGGCAAGGTAAACGATCATCGTTATGTTTCATTGGCGTTTCGTTGGTTGCTTGCCAATGAAACTGAGCTCAAGGACGCGCAGGGTGTGACCTTGCGCGCGCGCGGCCACACCCAGTGCCCCGGAATCGACGGCGCCGCTAACGGGCGCAACGCGAGCGGCCGGTTCTTGAACGTTGAGGCCCTCCTGTCCACCAAGCTGGAGCACTTTCCCACCAAGGCGGAACTCGATGCGTTCGAGAAGTCGGGAATGCGCAGCCAAAAGGCCAAGGACCTCGTGTTCACGGGGGTAATCACCGCAACCTCCGCGCTTCCGACGCTCTTGTCCGACAAGGACTTCGTCGAGGACGGCATACAGGTCCTTCCCCCGGCCGTGCGCGAGGAGATCGTGCGTAACTTCAACGGGAAGATATTCGAATCCTGGAAGAGTGATCGCCTCTAAGGGTCCCGACGGTGATTTCGCCCTCAGCCATCCACCCGCGCGCGTAGCTTGCGCGGGAGCGTCGGAGTCGAGTGGACTCGAGCGCAGTGGCGCAAAAATTTCGGAAAGATTCGCTCGCCTTCGGGAGATACTCCTCGCCCGACCCAACGGCCGTCGAGATTACTTTGCAAATTTGACCAGCATTGGTGTTGATCTTTCCATGTCCGACCATCCGCGCGCGTGGTCGTTCCGTTGGAAGGAGGGTCCTTGATGCCATCGAAAGCGTCATCCAGTGCTAGGCCCCAGCCGATCCTTGCCGCCTCCCCTATCGCTCGTGTCTTGTTTTTTTACGCGGTCGCCCTTTGCGTGTTCCCTTCGCGCCCAACCCAGGCTTCACCCAGAGCGGCAGAGAGCGCGCCGCGCGAAGAAACAGCCTGCCTCGCCATTCAAGGCAATGGCGACCTCTTCGCGTCCCTCCTTGGACAGGCGGTCGCCCTGCTCGAGCGCGGCGTGCGACCCTTGGTCACATCGGGCGGCTCGAGCGGCTCGGTCGTCGCCGTCCTCCTGCAATCGCTCCTGGCCAACTCTTCGGTGGCAGCGTCCCAAGCGCGTGGGGCCGACGGACGGCGGTTGACTCTCGCGCAAAAAGCCGCCGTGGTGCGGACTTCTCGCGCCTCATCTCCGAGCCCGATGCGTCGCGGCGCGCGGAGTCGTTCCGGGTGGCATGGGAGGCGCATGCCAATATCCTCACGGTGACCCACGAGGAGTTCTTCGGCGCGCTTTACACTGCCCCGAGCGCGCCCGAGCACGACGCCCGCGTCCGGGAAATCAAGGCGCGTTTCTTCGGTCTGTTTCGTGCCGACGGCGTGCCGCGCCGTCGCGAACCCCATGAGGTTCTCGCAGCCCACGACCTGCGTCTCGAGCAGAGCCCACACCGCCTCGCGCGAGTCACTCCCGAAGAGCGTGCACAGGCGTTCCGCGCTTTCTTGCTGCGTTTCCAGGACATGCCGCACGTCGGCGGCCTCGCCATCTCCCTCTCCGGCGCCTTTCACCTGCCCGATCCGCGCGTCCTGTGGATGTCCTACTTGGGCCTTTCGCGCACCACCGGAAAGGAACAGACCCTTCCGCTAGGAACTCTCCTTCAGGCAACGGCCCGCCGGGCGGAAGTCTCACGCGGAGGTGCGCTGGTCGACAAGCCCGGATTCACCAACTTCCATCAGGTGTATTTCGCGCCGGTGCGCGAGGCGCGCGCCTTGCGGGCTGTCTTCGGTGCCTATGGTGCCGACGACGGGCCTTTGGTTTATCGCGACGCTGGCACGCACTCCGCGCGAAGCCTCATGTCCGCCTCGCGCCTTATGGTGGTCGGCTCAGCCACGGTTTCGGAAGCCCTGCGGGCCTCGGTAGCTGAACCCAATGCGTTCCGGCGCCTGACCATCGACCCGGGTCCCGAGGAGCGAGATGCCTACCCGGGCATCTTCGCGGGTGAACCCCTCTTGTCGTTCGGGGGGTGGTTCGATCCTCTGGCCATGAACACCTTGAGGGTGCATCCGGGATGTCGGGACGTCGACTGGCTCGTGACCATCGCCAACCCTTCGCCTGGCCTCTGGGATTTCCAAAGGAGGGCATTGCGCGCCGTTTTCGAGGGGTATGGTGCGGTCTTCCGAAGCGGGGCAAGGCGAAGCGATCCTGCTTCCGAGGTCAACGCGTTTTCCGTCGCACTGCGCCGCGTCCAAGAGGGGTCCTTAGAGATCTCGGGAAAGCGGGGACGCGCGTTCCTCGACTTCAACTGGGACGATCCCCGCCCGGGGAACGAAGCCGACGCGGCGGCGCAAGCCCTCGACCGCGCGGTTCTCCTGAACCGCTCGGCGCTTTTCGTGGCCGCCTACCAGCACGGCGCAAGGCGGCTCGACGTCGCATTGGGAGGCCATGGCCCTGCGCGTCCCGCCCTGCGCGCCAAGCTCGGGTCGTTCGACGTCTGGTCGTTCTCCAAGCCCGAAGAACTCGTGCGCGCCTCCCGCGCCGCTCTCGGGCTTGGAATCGCATATTGACAAGGGTCGGGGGCCGGGCATCTTTCCGGTGCGAGAAATTTCGATCCGCCATGACTCCAAGGAGCCCGACCCCATGCCCCTTTACGAATACAAGTGCCGCACGTGCGGGAACGTCGATGAACACCTCATGCGCATGTCGGATCCCCACCCGGCGGGATGCACCAAGTGCGAAGGTCCCGTCGAGAAGCTTCTCAGCCAGACGAGCTTCGCCCTCAAGGGCAGCGGTTGGTACGTGACCGACTACAAGCCAGGGCGGGCGGGCGAAGCCAAGGCGGATGCCACAGGTGAAGCTGCCGCTGTGCCTGGGGGCGGCAGCGTCGGGGTTGAAGGAGCGCCAGGGGCGGTCTCGACAGAGGGCAAAGGAGCCGAGGGCAAAGGAGCCGAAGGCAAAGGGGCTGAAAGCAAATCTGTGGACGGCAAGGCAACGGGAATAGCCGCCGCGGGGGCGAGTCAGGCTGCAAGTCCTCAATCTAGTGGAGAAAAAACTCCGCCAAAAACGGGAACCAACGCTTAAGTCGACCTTTCGTCTCGCCGCCCTCTTGACGACCTTTTAGCGCTCGTGTAGGTCACGTTCTCACTGCGGATGTGGTGAAATTGGTAGACACGCACGTTTGAGGGGCGTGTGCCGCAAGGCATGACGGTTCGAGTCCGTCCATCCGCACCATCTCTTCTACCGAAGATGGAAGAACCCGGGAGCGAAAGCTTCCGGGTTTTTTGTGTGTGCGCCCGGCAGGGCGCACTTCCAACGGGTGAAAGTCCCGAACCGACCCGGCAGTGGGAACGGTGTGGCCGAACACCAAGGGTGTCCGCCGCAAGGTTGAATCTGAAGGAGCGAGAAGGCAAAGCACCCGTCGACTCAAGCACGGCGTAACCTGCCCCGAGCCCAAACACGATGACCACGAGCACCCGGCCGTGGCCGTAGCATTCAGCGAGACCTTCACAGTGGAGCAAGCCACCACTTCCTCCGCATCGACCGCGTCGGGCTGGAGTGGAGCGCGTTTACGCGAGGCTTCGTCGGGGGAATCACGTAACGGTGGAAACTCACGAGTCTAGTCTTTTCTGGGTATTACCTTCCCCTTGTCATAGTGATTGCTCATAGGCTCACCTCGTCAAAACGAGAGTTTTTATACTCGTGCAGCATTCGAGCTTGTTGCCCTGTCTAATGTCAGCTAACTCACGCACGAACGCGGCCTCGGTGCCTGCTGTTGAGCTGAAAGGTCAGCTACCCGGAAGTCAATGTAACTGACGCCCTTGTCGTAGCTTGGTGGGGAATCGAACGTTCACTTCTTTCGAGCGACGAGACCGCGACCATAAAGAGCGACTGGAAAAGTCGCATAAGAGAAGCAACAGACGGACGAGGCGACGTCGTTGCCCTCGTTCATCATCACAACATGCGCGGCCGAATTTTTGCTGAGAAACTTGGTTTCGAACTGGTAGGCGCGAACGTTCGATGGGAGTCCACATGAAGATCGGTTGGGAGTCTTTGGCCGCCATTTCGATAATCGTGTTACTTTCCTGGGAAGCTTTCGCTTCCGCACCCAAGAACTACGTTATTGCGGTGTTGGACAATCCCAAGAAGCTTTCGCCTCTAAAGCCCGAATCCAACACCGTCGAAATCCACGGGAGCCTGCTCTTTTACCCCTTGTTACGTTCATCGGTGAAGGGTTATCTCTCCAGCGAGCTCATCGACGTGGGCTCAATCAAGGCAGAGTCGAGATCCTTTGATGAATTCACTTTTTGCTTGAGGGCGGGCCTCCGATTCCCGGACTCGACTTTCCCGACATCCGAAGATCTTGCCCATTCCCTGGAACTCGTCGCCTCCTCCTCACCAGACCTGCAGATTGCTTCCGTCAAGGCCAAGAGTGGAAACTGCGCTTTAGTCAGGCTTGCGAGCTCGTCCGCCGACTTCCCGGTACGCCTTGCCTCCGCCCGCACCGCGCTCTTTAAGCGGGCGGCTAACGTGAACGGACACCCCATGGCAATCGGCCCTTATCGCCTCGTGCGAAAGGAAGCGGACTCGTGGTTCCTCGAGGCGAACGCTGGCTTTCTGAAGGGCAACATCAAGGCCATCGAGCTCCGTAAGGTCGATTACATCAAGGGTGTGCAGGTCGACGCGTTAATATCCGACTACAACTTTATGGTTGGGCAAACCCGCCCGAAGGCGTTCGTGGACAAAAGCGTTCATTATGAGATCGGGCTTTCCAAGTCATATGTCCTCATCGCGCGGCTCAAGGATGAAAGCGCACGTCGAAGAGTCCTGGGGTGTTTGGATATCGGGTTCCTGCGCGAGAAGATTAACGGGGCAGGTCTCGAGTTCCGACTAGCTCCGACCAAGGGACTCCTCGTTAGCAGTCTGCCGGGAGCCGACGTGAGCTTCGAAAAGGAAACGGCCGCGTTCCGGAAGGATTGCGCCTCTGCAAAGGGTTCCCGGAAGGACGAGCGCACCGTGAATTGGATTGTCCCTCACGTTGCCGCCCTAAAGGCTTTTGAGGAGAGCGCAGCCCAGCTCACCAAGAAGACAGGATTACCAGTCGCAGCAAGGGCTGTCGACAGAACCTTACTTTGGAAGATCCTAAAGGATCCGGACGCGGAGTTCATCGTCATGCTCGGCATCGAGTCGCCGAGACATTCTTTGTCGGAGTTCTACGACCTCTTCGTGGGATCAGGGATCATCCCCAAAGACCCTGAACTGGAGAAGAAGCTCAAACGTGTCCTGTCGCTTCCTCGGAAAAAGCAACAGGAGCCTGCGTCGGACCTTCATCGTTTTGCAATCAAGCTGGGCTACACCGCTCCTGTCGGACTAGCGACCACGTCTCGGTACTATCCAATCGGGACCAAAAACTTGATTTGGGACGAGAGAGGAAATGCCATCCCACGCTACGAGTCGATGATAGTGCCGGGATTCTGAACCATGAGCGCCTCGAACCGGACAACTGCCTTCATCTTCATCCTTTGCGGTATCGCGTCCCTTGGCGCGGAACTTTGGTCGCATCGTTCGGCGATTGATGCGGCCGTTTCGGCCGTCGAGCACGAGATCGCTCTCGCCATAGTGCAAGACGAAGTCGCGTCGTTGGAAGCAAACGCTAAGACGCTCTTGCTAGTTTCGCACGGGCACATCTTGATGTCGTCTGGTACAGGTCTAAGGTTCGCCTATCCGACGGAGTCGTCCGATACGTGCGTCTTCCCGTATCCGCGGAATCTGACGCTCTACGGGCAAAGCGTTGGTCAGCTCTTCATTTGTAATTCGGTGAATGAACTTTTGACTGAGGTCATTTTCTTTCCTCGACTTTTGTTCCTCGCGCTCCTATCGGGACTTTCTCTCGCGACCCTCGCATTGCTTCCCAGCCGCCTGCATCGTCGGACCCTGGCGAACCTCCTTGCTAAGGTTGAGGAGCATCTCGCGAGTCGTGGGGGAGTGCCGGCACCGGGTTCAACCCAGCAGGGACGAGATGGAGCGGACGGTCGCCAACTGACCATCGAGGCGATCTCGTCGAAACTATCGGACCTATTCGAGTCGTCGGAGCGTGAAAGAAGACAGCTGGAAGTCGAGCACGCGCGGAACTCCGCGGTCGCAATGACGACCCAAGCTCTCGCTCATGACGTGCGCAAACCTTTCTTCATGTTCCAGAGCATCATTCAAGTCGTGGAAGTTGTCGACGACCCCGACGAGGTCCGAGAGATCCTGAGAGCGACCTTGCCGGAAGTGAATCAAGCGATAGCGAGCGTGGATGGACTGATCTCAGACGTGATGCAGATAGGTGCCGAAACCAGGCTGATCACCGAGGAAGCGTCTCCCGAGATGTTGATCAAGTCGGCCCTCGGCGAACTCGTGCGAGTTCATCCGGGCACGACTTTGGAGTTCTGCTATTCCCTTGCCCATAAGAGCTGCGTGCAGGTGGACACGCTCAAGGTGGCCCGCGTGTTTGCCAACATCCTCGGCAATGCGGTTCAGGCGATGGGAGGACGCGGCTCAATTTGGTTTCATACCTTGGAGTCAGGTGATTTAGTTCAGTTCACAATCGGGAACGTTGGACCAGCCATACCAGAGCAAGACCTGCCCAAACTTTTCGACGCCTTCTTCACGTCTGGAAAGAAAGGTGGCACTGGACTTGGTCTGGCGATTGCCAAGAAGATCATCGAAGCCCACGGAGGGGGAATCAGTTGCCGATCGGAACACAGCGGGGAAGATTCCAAGGGGGTGGTGGAGTTCATCTTCACCCTTCCCCTCGCCCGTTCCGCCTGCCGGGCCACTTCTGAGGCTCTTCCGCGGACGTCACGCGCCATCGAGGCCAGTTTCGCATCCGTGAGACATGGGGCGGCACAAGTCAACGGTTCGAAAGGACCTAAATTGTGAAGTGGGGGCGGACTCAGGTGCATCACCATCCCCCCCGCTTACTCACGACGCCAGCACTGCGTCCTCCGGGCGCCTTAGAGCCCCTCCACGTTGGACGCGCTCCCGCGTTTCTTCGAGGCTATGACTCACAGTAAACGCCGACGTGCAGATCGTCTGCGTTTACTGTGAGGCCTTTGGCCGCCTGCCCGACGTATCGCGGAATGTCTTTGTGCACTTCTCCTTTTCGACTCTCTCGTGCGACCTCCCGGGGCAAGAACCCGGGCGCAAAAGCTTCCAGGTCTTTTGTGGTTTGCGGGTCGCTTCCGGGCGCGTATTGTTGCGCGAGAATCTGGAAGCCAAACTTCTTGGGGGGACCCATGGGTGACTCTGGAGCCAAAAGATACGCAACCGTAGACGACTTGGTAGGAATCGCGGACAACGCACGCGTCGATCTCATCAACGGCGAGATCCATCCTCGGTTC
>JBIKVI010000021.1:0-24884 GCA_044356935.1 Silvanigrellaceae bacterium
CCTTTGCGAGCCATGGTTCATGGCGAACCGGCGCTGCTTCCGCCGAGCGAATGCGTGGAGGTCGCCCACGATCATGCGGCCTCTATCGTGTTTTCGTCTGGGTCCGCCGGATACCCCAAAGGCATCATACGCACCCACGGGCATGTGACTCGCATGGTGGACGTCGCCTCGCGCCACTCAGGGAACGCTTTGGGGGAGGGCGATCGCGAACGCCCCGACTTGGCGCTCTTCTCCGGCATGACGCTCCTGCACCTCTTCACCGGACGAGGATCCATCGTGGTCCCACACGGTTGGAAACGCCACGAGGCGTTCTTCCGCCGCATCGATGCCGCTCCTATGCTGCTCCGCCCGGCTTCACTCACGACCAATCCAGCCTTCCTTCAATGGATCCTGGAGCGCGAACTGCTCCCCGAACTCGCGTCGTGTTACGTCGGCGGGGCGCCTATGGACGCCGATCTCGCCGAACGAGCGCTGACTCGCTGGCCGCGCGCGGCCCTCTTCCACGCGTACGGGTGTTCGGAGGCCGAGCCCATCGCGCTCGCGCCGCTGGCCGAGGCGCTGGCCTCCGCACGGGCCGAGGGAGACGCGCAGCTCCACCACATTGGCTCCATTATTCCCGAGCTCCACGCGCACACGAGTCCCGAGGGCCTTTGGGTCGCGGGCGAGAGCGTAGCCACCGGTTACGTCGCCTTGCGCGAACGCGAAACCCCACACAAGAAAACTCATGCTGACGGACTGGTTTATCACCTCACCAACGACCGTGTCGTTCCCGATGCACGCTCGCCGGGATCCTGGCGTTTGCACGGACGCACGACCCACGACGAAGCCACCTTCGAACTCCAACGCAAGCTACACCGCCTGCTCGGGCACACCGACGCGTTCGTGACGAGACTCCCCCACGGCGCGTGCATCGCGGTGGGACGCGGCGTCAAGGCTGCGCGCGAGAGCATCCTCGCCACCCTCGGGTCTCCCGACGATCTCGGGCTCACGCCAGGCAACGGCGTGCGCGACGTTCTCGAGACTCGGGTTCTTCGCGACACGCGCCATGGCAGTCGCGTGGATGTCCATAGGACTTTGCGTCCCGGCGCCCTGCCGCGCCGACTGGCGCGCTTCGCCGCGGAGCGTGCACCTTTGCCCGCGCTCGCTCTCCTGTGCGCAGGCCCCGCCTTGGCCGCGGGTTGGTTCGCGCGCGGTGGGATTGAACTTGTTCCCTCCCTGCTCGGAAGCGGCGCCATGATGGCTGTCCTTTTCTTGACGCGCCTGGGCGACGAAATAAAAGACTACGGCACCGACTGCCTCGAACGCCCGGCGCGCCCGCTGCCGCGAGGCTTGTTGCCGCTCCCGGAGGCGCGCGCTGTGCGCGCGGCGGGTGCGCTGTCCCTCGCCGCCTGCGGAGCTCTGCATGCCTTCGCCACCGGGAGCCTGGCATTCGCTCTCGCCATCGCAGCAGCGCTGACGTTCCTTTGGCTCCTGGCGCACGACTTCTTCCTGGCGAGGGGATTCGAGACACGCCCGGTGCGCACCGCCTTGCTTCACCAAACGAGCGTCGTACCCCTTTACGCGTTGCCGTTCGCTCTCTATCCACTGGACGCGCCAGCACAGGTGGTTGCTTACCTCATGGTGTGCGTCGCTTCGAGCCTTGCGTTCGAATTCGCCCGCAAACTCGACCCGGCTCTCCCGCCGGCGGCGCGCACCTACGCAAAGGTCGTGGGTTTCGCACGCGCGCGTTGGGCGGTGCTCGCCGCGCTAGCCGCTATCGCCCTCCTGGGAGGCCTGCTCACCTCAGCACCCTGGTTACCTTTGCTGGCTTGCCTCGCCATGGCGGCCACCTGGCGCCTCGGGGAGTCCGCCACGCGTCCGGTTCGCCGGACTTACGCTGCCGCAACACAGCTAACCATCGTCGTCGCGCTGTGGTCATTCCTTTTCTCGTGAGGCCCCCATGACGTTCCACGGGCTCGTTTACACGCTCGCCAACGAGGACACGGGGTTCGAACTCGCGTGCTTAGGGCCCTCGCACGAACGCATCCTCGCCGTTTGCGGCAGTGGAGCCCGCGCTCTCCCGTTGGCAGGACGTGGCGCAAAACGCCTCGTGATCGTCGATGCCAACCCTGAGCAACTGCTGGTTTGCAAGCTTCGTCACGCGGCCCTGGAAGTCCTCGGGAGGGAAGACTACTGCCGATTTCTGGGACTCACCGACGGCGTGTCGCCGGCGGGCCGGCGCGAAATCTTCGAAGCCCTCCCGCTGCCCGCGGATGCGCGCGACTCCCTTCGCCGCACCCTGGCCGGCGCGGGATGGCGCGCTCCGTGTTACCTTGGACGTTGGGAAAGGTCCATTCGGAAACTGTCGGTCCTCATTCGCGCGGCGGTCGGCCGGCGTTTCCTCGACATCTTCGAGGGCGGCGACAACGGCATGGCGTTGGCCCCCGAGGTCCTCGCTGAGGCATTCGCCTCGCCGCGCTGGGAGTTCGCTGTCAATCTTCTTTCGCGGAGCCTCCTCCTCAAGAACGTGTTCTTCCGCGGCGCCCTGCCTCCCCTGACGCTCGCATCGTCATCGAACGCCTTCTACGACGCGGCCCTCCGTGACGCTTTCTCGCGCGGCTCGCCAGCGACGAACTTCTTCCTCAACCTCCTGTTCCTCGGGCGCGTTCACGAGGGCTGCCTTCCCCCCGAAGCCGATCCCCGCATTTACGCCGCCACGAAAGCAGGATTGTCGAACTGCGAAGTTGTTTACGTGGAGGCAGACGTGCGGGAGGCCCTGCGCGCGGCTGCGCGCTGCGGTGAATCTTTCCACTTCGTGTCATTGTCCGACACTCCATCCTACTGGGACGATGGCGCCTACGCGCGATGTCGCGACTCCCTCGCCGCGGGTCTCGCTCCCGGTGGCAGCGCCGTGTTACGTTACTATCGACATCGCCCGGGTCACAGGCGACCGGTCGCAATGCTCGGCGAGGAATCGAGCGGCATCGGCGAGGAGCCTCACTATCCGGAGCGGACCGGCATTTACGCCCTCACCATTCTCACGCGAGCAGCAGGGGCCATCGCCGCACGAGGACACACCCCGTTCCTTGCGCGCACCCGTGCGGAGGCGATGGCGCGATGATGGCTGCCGGCGATATCGCCCTCTCATCCTTGACGCCGGGCTGGGGGCGCGACGCCGCCCTTATCGCACTCTACCTCATGGTGGTCACCACATTCTTCGCGAGCGGCTTTTTCCTCGAAACATGGGCGCGCGCCCGAGGCGTCAACCCCGACCGCCTGCAGGCGCTCTCGGAAGCAGTGCGCAAGCTCAACCACGTGGGATGCGGTGTGATGCTCGCGCTCCTACCCGCGCTCGGTGCCTCACCCTTGCCTGGTGTGGTCATCGGGGCGTCTGTTCTCTGTTTCCTTTTCATCGCCTCTCGACGCGCGCGCGACGGAGGTCATTTTCACTTCCTGTTCAAGCGCGCCGGTGCAGTGTCCTACGCCCTGGGCCTGGTCGTCACTTCGATTTTCGCAGGCGGGCACGCGCTCGCTTTCACGGCCGCCTACCTCGTCCTGGCGTTTGGCGACCCCTGTGCGCACGCCGTGGGCAAACGCTTCCCGCTTTGGGGATTAGGCGACAAAAGTCTCGGTGGATTCCTCGCGCACGCCGCCGTCGCGGCTGGAGTCCTCGCTGCGCTCGCAGCCATCGCGGATGCGCCCATCTCGCCCTCGACCGTCGTCATCGTCGCCCTCGCCACGTCTGCCGCAGAGCTCTTCACGCGCGGCGGCTGGGACAATCTCACCATTCCCCTCACCGCTGCGGGACTCCTCCTGGTAGCGTGAGAGGTGTCGCCCGGGAGTGCCACCATGTACGTCTTCGATCCTCGCGAAGCACCTTCAACGGAAACAGATACGCAACCTGGAATCGCGCAATCGATTGGTGGCAAAGCCGCTGGACTGCTCGCGCTCGAAGGCACAAATGTCGTGGTTCCTCGCTGGATCGCGCTGACGACGGAGGCCTTCACGTTCCAGTGCGAATGGGGGATCAGCGTCCCCGTGCGCGACGAGCTGCGCCAAGCACTCGAGGAAGCGCTCGCCCGCGCAGGCCTTTCAGATCGTCCACTCATGGTTCGCTCGAGCGCGACTCTCGAGGACGGAGCCAAAGGCTCGCTCGCGGGTGCGTTCGCTTCCTTCGGCGGAGCGCGCGGGATCGACGCGATCCTCGTCGACATCCGCAAGTGCTGGGAGTCCATGCGGACCGACAGGGCGCGTCACGCCATCGCCTCCACCTCGGGAGTCACGATGGGAGCAACTACCGACGACTCGACCGGAGCCACGTCCGAATCCAAAGCGGGCAGGCGAGTCGACGAGCCGCGCATGGCGGTAGTCATCCAGGCGCTCGTCATTGCGCGCCGCGCGGGCGTGTGCTTCTCACGCGATCCCTCGCACCGGGACTTCGCCAAAACCAGACGCATCGAAGGCGTGGTGGGTTTCGGGGAGACGCTGGTACAAGGCGACGTCACGCCCGCATCGGCTCTCATCGATCTCGACGATGGGACTTGCATCGTGGAAGCGGGCGCCCAGGACGAAGGGCTCTTTTGGGGAGTCACGTCCGCTGCGGAACGTCCTGGGCTCGTGCGTCGAACGATATCCAATGGAAATGCCGATTGCCCCGGTTCCATCGCGGAAGGCTTCAGAGGCTTGGATGAAGCGCTCGCTCGCGAGGTGAGCCATCAAGTCGATGCCCTGGAACGCTTGCGTGGCCACGCTCTCGATGTGGAGTGGGTGGAGGACGAAAACGGCGCCGTGCATATCGTCCAGGCGCGCCCTGTCGTCGGACTGCCGCCCCTCTCGGTGCTCGAGGCCTTGCGACGCGACCCCGATGTCGCCGTCTGGGACAACGCTAACGTGGTGGAAAGCTACTCGGGCGTGGTCGCTCCCCTGACGTTCTCGCACGCGCGCATGTGTTACGAAAAGGTCTACGCGCAGTTCTGTCGTCTCGTGGGGGTTCCCGAACGCGACATCGCCTCGGCGCGCGATGTGTTGGGAAGCATGATCGGCCACGTGCGCGGACGTGTCTACTATGGACTCCTCAACTGGTACAGGCTCGTCCACCTCTTCCCCCTCGCGGGCGAGAACTCCTCGCTCATGGAGGAGATGATGGGCGTGCGCCAAACCCTGCGCGACGACGAACGCGCCGCCTTCGACGCGAGCCTGCGCGCACGTCCTCGCACGGGTCCGATGCGCAAGCTCGCGCTCCTCCTCTCGCTGGCCTCGAAGCTCCTGCGCCCCGCGCCCCATTTGAGACGCTTCGAGAGGCGCGTGGACGCGCTTTGCGAGCGGGAACTGCGGCGAGGATTCGCGGCCGACACCGCCGGGAAGTTGGTCGATCGCCTCGACGCGCTCAGCGAGGAGCTGCTTTCCGAATGGTCGGCTCCCATCCTCAACGACACCCGCTGCATGGTCCACCACGGAATGTTTACGAAAGCCGTCCGCGCGTGGATTCCCGAAAGCGCCGATGCCGCGCGCGTTCAGAGCCTCGTGACCCACGCGGCCGGATCCGCGCACGAATCCGAACTCGCCTCGCTGCGTCCGCTCGCGGCCCTCGACGCTCTCGTAACGGAACTGCGCGATGGCTCGATTCCGGGAGCCCTGTGGCTCGCCACCACCGAGCCGATCGATGCAGCCCGGGCTTTGAAAAGGGGATCCCTGCCAGTCGAACTCGCGCCGCTAGCCGCGCGTCTTGACGCCTACCTCGACACCTACGGCTACCGCTGCCCCGACGAACAGAAGCTCGAGACCCCTGACTACCGAGAGGATCCCTCCCCCTTCTTCGCTCTCCTCCGAGCGCGTCTCGACGAACCCGCTGCCCACCGAACGCGCGTGCATGCCGATGCCGCACGCATGGCGGCCGAGGCCGTACTCGCGGGGCTACCATGGCATCGTCGCGTGGCGTTGCGCCATCTCGCGCGCCAGGCCTCCGCGGCCATCGGCGATCGCGAGCGCCTTCGTCTCCTTCGCGGCAAAACCTATGCCTTGCCGCGACGTCTGTTCCGCGCTCTGGAGGCTCGGCTCCTCTCCGTCGGACTTCTGTCGCAATCGGGCGACGTGTTTTTCCTCACACTCGAGGAGGTGCGCGCGCTCGTAAAGGGTCACCTCGGCGCCGGGGCAGTGGCGGCTCTCATCGCCGCGCGCCGCAACGAGTTTTCCCACTACGCAGCGACCCCTCCGCCGCCCGAGCGTTTCCTTACGCGCGGACCCGTGGCCGCCTACGCCGCATGGCCCGCGTGCCTTCAGGCGAGTCGAGTAGTGTCGACGCTCAAAGATGCTCAACTGCGTCCCGGTGCCCTCATCGGACTCACGGCGAGTCCAGGAGTCGTGACCGCACCCTTGCTCGTGGCCTCAACGTTCGAAGAAGCAACGCGCGTCGATGGCCACATCCTCGTTGCGGCGCGAACGGATCCCGGCTGGGTGCCGCTCTTCTCGCGCTGCAAGGGACTCATCATCGAGCGCGGCAGCGCGCTCTCGCATTCAGCAGTCATGGCGCGAGAGCTGGGCATCCCCACGCTCGTGGGGGTTCTCGACGCCACGACCCGCTTGAAGTCGGGTGAGATGGCGACGCTCGACGCTTCGGGGGGTTTTGTCGAACTTGCTTCAAAAACCTGAAGAACATCACCGCGCGGCTTCATGTGGGAAAGGCGCCGAACCTTGAGGCACGAAATCGCGCGCGTCGAGGAAGTTGGATACCCAAGGATCACCAAGGGCATGGAGATCCTCCCAGGTTCCGCGACCTAGGATCATGCCGTCCTTGAGTATGGCCACGTCGCGCGCGAAGGTGAACGCCACCTCGACGCTGGAGGTAACGCACAGCAAGGCGCTCTGTGTGCCTGCCCCGAGCTTGTGGATCATGTCGATGACCACCGTGGAGGTCACCGGATCCAATCCCGCCGTGGGCTCGTCGAGAAGAGCGAGCTTGGGGTCGGTGGCCATGGCTCGCACGATGCCAACGCGTCGGCGCATGCCTCCGGAGAGCTCGCTAGGGAGCTTGTGGCCGGCCGAAGGAAGGTAAACCGCCTCGAGCATGGTCGCCACGCGCTCCTCCATTTCGAGGCGCGTGTAGCTGGTCATGTTCTCCATGGCGAAAAGAATGTTCTCGCGCACGGTCATGAAGTCGAAGAGAGCCCCTTGCTGGAAGGCCATACCCACCTGGCGCAGCATCTCCTGCTTCTGAATGCGGTTGAGCTCGCCGACTTCTTTTCCTAGAACCTCCACCCGACCGGAATCGGGCCGGACGATTCCCAGTATCACCTTCAGGAGGGTGCTTTTTCCGCATCCTCCGGGCCCAAGGATAGCCAGACGCTCGCCCGCGCGTAGAGTGAACGACACCCCCTGGAGGACAGGGGTGCCGTCAAAGGCGATGCGAATGTCGGAAACCCGGAGAATATCCGGAAGCTGGGTCTTCATGGGGCCATCTTGCCGACGCGAGCCGTTTGGGGCAAGCCAAAGTCGAAATCGCCTCAAGAGTCGATGAATGAAGCCGACAATCCCTTGACGCGACACTGCGCGAACTGCCGCGAGGAGAGACGAACGATGCGATGGGTCCTCAAAGAGACGGTGTACAAACGCTTCGCCAACGTCTTGGGAACGGCGGCCGTCGTCTTGGTGTGCGCCGAACGCGCTCACAGTTTTGCGCAAAGCCAGCCGCAGCCTCAGCCACAGTCGCCTTCGGCGGCGTCTTCGCCTGCACCAACCCTCGTCGATGGAGAGGAGCGACTCGATTTCCCCTTGAGCCGCGACTCGGAAGCCCCGGGCACGTCCGCGCCCGAGGGCGAGACTTTGCGAGAGAGCCGCGTTCCGCTCTCGCAGCGCTACCTCACACAATTCGAGAATGTGAAGACGAAGACCGAAGCCTGTGAATTGCTCGAAGGCAAAATCGTCACATACTACGATGTCGCTAGCCTCGTGCGGGGGTGCAAGCAACGCCCTGTTCAAGATGCGGAGTTCCTCAATGAGCTCGTTCATCTGCGCAAGAGGACCGTTGTGGAAGTTCCCGCGCGCGTCTACAGACTCATTCCCTTCGGCGCGCCCCTCACTAAATCGGAGTACGAAGGTGCGGCCGGTACCGCAGGCCGGAAGCTCTCCAAGGGCGAGTGCGAGGAAATCGAAGGTCGTTACGTCACCGTTTCAGGGATGGCCTACTACCTCATCGAGGGTTGCAAGCGTCGGGAGTTCGAGAGCTACTACGATCTCCAGGAGCACAACGCGGGCAAATCGACCATCGTCACGCTCAATCCCGAGACTCTCTACCGACTCCCCGAAGGGCCCGCCATGAAAGTCAAGACCGCGGGCGAGGAGTCGATCCTCATGAAGATGGATGGCGACGTGAAGTGGAGTCGCCTGGCGCGTTCCAATCGGGGAGACGAAACGAAGGCCGACTCTCCCGACACCTTGCGGGCCATACAAAACACCCGCAAAGTCGACCGTTCCGAGGTCTGCAAGAAGTTCAACGGCAAAATCGTCTCCTTCTACTCGCAGATCTTCTTCCTCGACGACTGTCGCCGCAGGAGCATCGACGGGTTCTCCATCCGCCTCCAGCAGAAGGCGCAATCCCACGGCGGCGTCATCGATATCACTCCCGACGAATTCAAGGCCCTGCCCGCAGGCAAGCTCATTACCGAGGCCGAGGTTTACAAGCTCCTGCGTTGAGCCTCTGTCGGGCACGCGGGGGGTTGGTGTGACGAGGTGGTCAGGGTGTTACGATAAGGAGATGATGCCACACCCACCTCCCACATGACTCGCACTGAAGGAGCACCCACCTTGGCGCTTCGCAAGAATTCCTCGTCTTTCCTCGCTGCGCCCGCATTGGCCGCTGTCACCGCTCTCACTGCTCTCACCGCTGTGATCGCCACAGGGTGCCAGACCCGCGGCTACAATAAGTCGCCACATGTTTCAAGTTCAGCCTCGACGGGAACGGCGATCGCTCGGAGCTCGAACCTCCCCCCATTTCAGGACCTCGAGGAAGCTGGCGACATCGACCGCTTGATGACACCACTGCCCGACGACTTTCGCGCCGACTTCGCGATGTGCAAAGGATATCCGAACTCGGGTTGCAAGATTGAAGCGTTCAAGGCTGGCATTCTTGGTCCGTTGACTTCAAAGCTCGAGTCCATCACCGAAAAACTCTCCTTCATGACCCATCTGCCCCCGTCCACCGCAAAGGACGCTCTCGAGCAAGCGAAGAAGGAAACCGAGGCGGCCATCGCGGCCCTGCAGCCCGTCGCGGACGCCACGGTGAGGAGCCTCGAAGCCGCCATAGCTGCCGACCCCTCGTTCGACGTGAACAATCCGATCAAGTACGTGGGCTACCTGAAGGCTCAAGACAGGGAGCCGCCCCGCATCGCGGCGGCGACTATTCTCAAGTACATGCGTGTCCTTCGAAAGAACATATTCGTGTTCCCTAGCACCACGGATGTCTCGCCAAAAGCGCGGGAGCGACGGATTCGGTTTTACCGTTTCCTCAGGAATGACGAGAGGCCTCCGGATCCTGGCAAGACCTCGATAAAGGACGCCAAAGACGCGGAGGAAGCGCAGGCCATTGCCGACCACAACTGGTACCTTGCCGTGCGAGAGAAATTCACGGGATCGAACGATTCCCCGCTGCATGACGCAGACTGGATAGCCGACGCGGGCGACGACCTCAGATCGGGGACACTCAGCGCCGCGCCGCCCCATTGGAATGACCTCCAAGCCCACTATTATGCGGCGACGGGTCATCGCCGTCATGGATGCTACACATCGGTCCATAGGGCCATGGCGAGAATCGTCGATGAGGCCGATCTTCCGGAACTCATTGCGGGCGAGGGCCCCGTGACGTGGGCAACTCTTCGAAACACCGCGGTGCGCTTCTGCACTTCCGAAAGCAAGGAAAAAAAGGGCGACGGACACATCATCCACGATTGGGCCATCGACGAAAAGAAAGTCTTGTCGGCAATAGAGGCCATCCGCCTGAACAAATCAAAGACGGTTGATCTGGTTCAACTCGACATCGCCAACTTCACGCGAGTCTTCTTCCGGCGCATGTGGATCTCGCAGATCGTCGGCAACGAACCTGGCGAGCAAGCGGTCGCGGGTAAATCGAATCCCAAGACCAATCGCCCCTACAACGTCTTCGACTACGTCATGCTGGCGCCGACATGGTCGCAGAACTTCGACCAACAGCAGTCCATCATTAACGCCTTCTACCACGAGCTATCGGAAACCTATGGGCCCGATGGACGCCCCCTCGAGAAACCCATCGATGGGGCCTTAGCCCCCTACGTTCCCGGCACACTCATGGGGTGCGAAACAAGACCGGCTCGCCTCCTCGTAGACAACAACAAGAGCGAGGTTTGCCAGTTCGACCGGGTGCGCAAGAGTTCCTTGCACGATATCGGCCGCTAAACGCGTTGGCCCGAAGAGCGGCGCGTTTTGAGGAATGCCATGACGACCGCGCCGATAAGCGCACCCACGCCAAGACCGAGGAGCTGAGAGTTCACCATTTTCTGCAACGCCCAGGCCGCCGCGGGTTCACAGTTGGTGCCGAAGCTCACAGGCGGCGTGAACAACGCGGAGATAACGCGCGGCGCCACGAAGGTCGCCAGGGCGGCGAAGGCGAGGGCGCAAGCGAGGACAAGGCTCAAAAAGCGGGTCATGGGAGGGCTCCGGACAAAGACACGAGAATTGGTAACGAACGACGCCCGCCATGACATGCCAATTTTCGGACCCGAAGTCACGCGCGCTAGGGCGTGTTGACGTTTTGGTCAGCCTCGAAAAATGTGCGGTCTCCGAGGGCATTTGGCGCGCGCACGTGGCTTTGGTTCGAAGGGGTAGCAGCGCTACCTCGAGAATCAAGGACGCGGAGCACGACGAATGCACGATGTGAGAGCGCCAATTTTCGTCTGTACCAAAACGTCAACACGCCCTAACGTGGTCCCGAGGGGAGCGCGCGCAGGACGATGCTTTCATCGGCGCGCTTGAGGGGCCAGGCGGCGACGTCCTCGAACGCGCTCGCCATCGCGTCTGAACCGAAACCTAAAGCGACGATGTGGTCGCTTGGGATGCCGAACTCGCGCGCCGCGAACTGCGCGACGGCGTCGGCGCGCAACTGCGAGGCGCGCCGCAGCGCGAGGCGGTCGCCCGTGACGGCGATGTGAGCTTCGACGAGGAGCCGTCCGCGCGATCGCGCGAACTTCGAGATCTCCTCGCGAAGCCTTTCTCGTCCTTCGTCCGTGAGCGCTTCGTCGGCATCGAACAGGACGCGCGCATCGAGTTCAACGCGAGGATCGATGCGCGGACGGGCGACGACTTCGGTGCGGACGGGAACGACGGCGTCGCCGGCCATGGGACGAGGAAACAGATTGCCGCGCAACGCGAGCGAACGAGGATGATGACCTCCTGTTGAGGTCTCCGTGCGGTCGGATCCCATTCGAACCGTCGCTTCCACCAGCGATCCATTGAGTTGTCGGACGCGTCCTTCCCCCACCAAGGCCCACCGCCCTGGCGGAAGGCAACGGAACATGCGGACGACGCCGCCCACCTCGGGTCGGTCGACTGCGGGCAAAGGGCCGGTGGCGGCGCGCGGCCAAGCCACGGTCCATTGGAGGTCGTTCATGGTCTCGTCCCCGGTCACGGACATGGCTTCCGACTCCTCCACGCCCTCGTCGGTGCGCTCGACGGTGACCAGACGAGGCGCATGGGGCGACACCCCATCGGCTTCGCATCCGGCGGCCTCTGCGCGCGGCATGAGGCCTCTTTCAGGCCCCGGACCAAGGGCGAGGCTCCCCAAAAGAGCGGCCAGCAGAAGGGAAACATACGGTTTCATGGAACTCTCCAAGGAATCACGTGCGCAAAGAAGCCTTGATTTCCCAAGGGTGTTTCGGCATTCTCCGGGCCGCTTCGCGGGCAGTCTTTTCCCAGGACGGGATTCCGTCGCGAGCCCAAGCGAAAGCCCACGACGAAACGAACCATCGCACGACGCGGAGTGGAAAGAAGCATGAAGACCGTGGGAGGGCTCATCGAGCGCCTCAAAAGGGGCGAAAGCACCCCCGACCGCCATCACAACCCCTACCTCGCCGAAGCCCTCTCGTTGGAAGGGGTGCTTTACTCCGCCGAGGAACTCCTCGAGCGCTTTCCCCATGTCTTCGCCACCTGCGACAAACCCCTGCTCCTAGAGATAGGCTGTTACCTGGGCAAGAACGTCCTCGAGTTCGCCCGAGCAAACCCGGGCTACAACGTGCTGGGAGTCGACATCACCTACAAGCGGGTGGTCAAGAGCGCCCGGAAAATCGTGGCCGATGGCCTCGGAAACGCTCGCATCGGCATCTGCGAGGCGCGGAGGCTCTTGGAGGCCGTGCCCGACGGGTCGCTCGGCGGCGTGTGCGTGTTCTTCCCAGATCCGTGGCCCAAGAAACGCCACGTCAAGAACCGACTCCTCAACGAGGAGTTTCTCGCCCTCCTGCGCCTGAAACTCGCGCCCGGTGGATTCTTCTGGTTCAAAACCGACAGCGGCCGCTACTTCGAAGAAGTCATGGAGCGCATCGATCCGGGTGTTTGGTCGATCTCGCAAGCCGACGCCGTTCCAGCAGAGCTCGCTCCCGAGCCTTACGTTACCGTGTTCGAGCAATTGTTCCTCGCCAAGGGCTTGCCCATCCATCGGCGCGTTTATCGACCCATCTGACTCCGACTCGTTCCGTTTGATACAGTTTCGTGCCAACCGGTCCTCTCGACACCGCCGAGGACGCGCGGGGCGCCAGACATCCTGGAAGGAGAGCCATGACGCGCCCGCACGAGCCCAGCAAACCCGTCTCGTCCGCGCCGCCATCTAAGTTCGCGCGCACTCCCGATCGGGCCCACCGAGCGGCAGCGTGGGCCGCGCTGGCAGCCGCGTGCCTCGCCTCCACGAAGCTGGCTCTTTTCGGAATCACCGGCTCCCTCATCGTCGCGCTCTCCGCCTGGGATAGCGCCCTCGACGTGGTCGTGAGCTACATCAACCAACGCATCATCCGCTTCGCGCGCAGCGATGCCGATAGCGACCATCCGTATGGGCACGGCAAGGCCGAGTCCATCGCCGCGCTCGGGCAGGGCGCCCTTATCATCGGTGGCTCGCTCGTCATCGTGGGATCGGCCGTGCGCGAGTTGGGTGCAGCATGGCGCGGCGTCCACGACTTCGGGCAAGGGTCCTGGTTCGCGACGGGCTTTTTCGTGGTCGCGGGATTGGTCAGCGCCGTTATCGCTCACAATTTGAGGCGGGCTGCGCGCACCTACGACAGCCCCGCCCTCCTTGGCGATTCGGAGCACTACCGCGTGGACGTGGTGACCAACCTTGCAAGCGCCGCGGGTATGGGCGTGGTCTTGGTCACCGAAATAGCCTGGCTCGACCCGCTGCTCGCCGGGGGGTTCGCGCTGTATGTGGCGCGCGGAGGCCTGGCGCTCATGCGCACGAGCGTCAACGAACTCATGGACCACGACGTGGACGAAGAAATCAAGCGCGAGGCGCTTGGAATCATCGCCGACACCGACGCGCGCATCGTCGACGTCCACAAGTTCCGGGGACGCAAGAGTGGGCACCGTTACTTCTTCGACTTCCACGTCACGTTGCCCGCGTCGCTCAATTTCACCGACAGCCATACTCTGGTAGAGAACATCGAGGACAATCTGAAAGCCAGGTTCGAGGCCGACGTCGTCGTGCACGCCGATCCCGAGGGACTCGAGCGGGAGCCCGAGGGAGACGTCGCCCTTTCGAGGCGCCCGAGCAAGCCATGACGGCGCGTGGGGGCGCGGGATAGCGCACCAGGACGCCATCGTCTTGCAGGAGCGCTTTCCCCTGGGTCAACTTCGTCTTCCCAGGGAGCACTATGACAGTCCTCGTTCTCTTCGCGCTGTTCGTCTTCGTGCTGATCCCCGCCCTCATCGCGCAACCCTTTATGCATGCGGCATTGCGCCGCGACGGCTCTTGGCCCCTTGGTGCGGCAACGGGACTTGGGGCGTTCTTGGTGATCTTCTCGCTCCTGGCGCGCGAGATTCCCGGTTACGCGCTCACGTTGCCAGCAGCTCTCGGGGTGTGCGTCGGGTTGTCGTTCTGGGGAACGCGCTCTCTCCTTGCGACGTCGCTGGGCCACCCACCCATGGCCTCCCAATGGCGAGCCCATCTCATCGAAGCGTTCCGCCCGCGCCGTGACGCCCTCGTGTTGGCATTCGTGGGAGGTCTCCTTTTCTTTGGGCTGCTTTGGCTCCGCGCTCACTTCTCGGTTTTGTTCCTCGACTCCGGCCGTTACGGCGCCGAAAAGATGTACAATCTGCAATTCATGAACGCTTTCCTCTTCGCCGACTCGTACCCTCCCGAGAGTCCTTGGTTCGCGGGAGCGCCCGTGGGCTACTACATCCTACCCAAGGCTGTACCGGGCCTCGTGGAGCATGTCCTGCACCACGCCTTCGGCGTGCGCGGTTCCATGGCCGCACTCTTCCACGCCAGCGACGTCCTTTTCATCGCGTTCGGCACCATGGCGCTGGCGTCCGCGCTCGTGCTTGTCTTTTCTTGGAGCCTCGGCGCGGTGCGCGCGGCGCGCGGCGAGCCCGTCCATAGCGGCGACGACTCTTCGCTTGTTCCCTTGTGCCTCGCGCTCGCCTTGGGAAGTGTCCCCTTGCTTGGCGCTCCTGCGCGCGCCATAGCGCAATCATTCAAGGGCAAGATCGATCTGTGGTCGCTCACGCGCATCGTGCCAGACACCATCAACGAGTATCCCTTTTGGAACTACCTTTGGGCCGACAACCACTCACACTCGAGCGCCCTGTTCCTGCAAATCGCCTTCCTGACTTGGTTCGTCGCTTTCCTGCGTGCCCGCGCGCGCGCGGCGTATTTGATTCCCGCTGCGCTCCTCGCCGTAGGAGTGGTGCTTTCGCACTCAGGTAGCGTGCTCATCGCTTTGTTCGTTTGCTTTGCTCTGGCGGTGTCGACCGCCATCCACGAATGGCGGCGGGGACGACTCGCACCCTTCCTGCGCGACGGTCTCATGCTCGCCGCACTCGCCGCCTTCCTCGCGGCCCCGGATCTCGCCACGCGCGGACAGCCCGCGGTGAGGTGGTACTTCGTCGCTGCGAAGTACGGAACCGGATTCGCTGACTTCCTCAACATCTACTCTGCCCACATGATTCTCCTGGTGGGCTCTAGTTTGCTCGCACGCCCGCGGTTGGAGAAAGCGCAGGTCACGGAAGTGTTCCTTTCTGTGCTGGGCGCAGTCATCCTCGCCGTGGCGGGCCGGCCCGCATGGGGACTCTCCTTCCTCGTGTTCAACCTCCTGCGGATCGTGGCGGCGGGCGTGGCCGCTCGAACGCGCGCGGAGAATGGTCACGCAGCCACCATCGTCGACGACTCGCTCGCCTCAGGCGCGTTTGCAACGGGAGCGGCCGCCGCAACCTTCCTACTCCTGTTCGTTCCGGAAATCCTCGCGAGCAACTTCGACATGGGCGAGAAGAACATGCGTTACAATACGCTCTTCCGCTTCCTCTTTGAGTCCTACTTCCTCGTCCCATTGTGCGTCGCCTTGGCTCTAGGCCCCTCCTTGGTCGACCTCGCTCGCCACCGCCGCATCGCCATCGCCGGCGGAGTTTCCTTTCTCGCGCTCGCTGGAGTCTTGGCTTGGACACAGGCCGCCACGGCCCGAACCCGCATCGCGGGCGTTCCCGCGGCGGGCACTCTGGCCGGGGGGCTTGACTGGTTTGCGCGCGAACACCCGGCTGACTCCGCCATCGTGGAGTTCCTCGTCGACGCTCCAGGCAAGAATCTGCGCATCATCGAGGAATGCGCGATCGGTCCTAAGCCTTCGGCCTACTCCATGCTAGCGCGCATCTCCTCGCTCTCCGGTCGTCCGGCCCTGTGCGGGTGGGCGAACCACGTGCTCCTGTTCCAAAAGGGCGTTCCTCACCCCGACTACCGTGGAAAAAACACCTGGGAAATCCTTCTTGAGCGAGAGAAGTGGTCGCAGAATATATATGGCTTGAGAGATCTCGACGAGGCCGCTCGCAAGGGGCTCGCAGATTTCGGAATCACCCACGTCGTTTTCGGCGAGCGCGAGAAGGAACACCATCCAAGGGTCACCGTCGACGCCCTCGCAAAGTACGGCACGGTTGTTTTCAAGCGAGGAGAGTACGGTGTCATCGAACTCACCCGCGCGCGGCCTTGAAGGGTTCCTCGCGCCGTCGGAACGCTGGAGCGAGGCCTTGGCGGCCGAGGGCTTCGACGTCGCCGCAGGCATCGATCTCGCTCGCGCGCCTGAAGGCTGGCTCGAGGGCGATCTCCAACGCTGGCGCGACTGGCTCTCCCAGGGTGCCCACGCCTCCATGCGCTTCATGGAGGCGAACGCCCCCGCACGGGCCGACGCCCGTTTCATACTGGAGGACGCACGTAGCGCCCTGGTGGTCTTGGTTCCTTATGCTCTGGGCCGCAATGTCCGTGCCCCTCGCGTCTCGCGCGGCTCGAGCGCCACGTCCACCGGCGGCGAACGCGAGCCCAATGCCTCGAGGGATACCAGCTCTGGCTCGAATATCGAAAAAGACCTTCCACCCGGGGAGCGCCCCCTGGAAGGTTTCGTCGCGCGTTACGCGCGTGGCGACGACTACCACAAAGTCATAAAGAAGCGGCTCGACGCCGTGGCGCGCGCCATGAGCGAGGCGGGCCCTGCGTTCACATGGCGCTCGGTGGTCGACTCCATCCCGTTCTTCGACCGCGCGCACGCGCGCGAGGCCGGCCTAGGCTTCGTGGGCAAGAACACCATGTTCATAAGGCCTGGCCTGGGAAGCTGGTTCTTCGTCGCCACCCTGCTTCTCGACGCACCCGCCGAGGCGCTCACCGCGCCCGATCGCGCCTCGCACATAACGGAACTCTCTTGCGGAACATGCCGTAAGTGCCTCGATGCGTGCCCCACCGGCGCTTTGCCCCGCCCCTACTTCCTCGACGCGGGTCGTTGCCTCAGTTACCTCACCATCGAGAATCGCGACCTCATCCCCGAGGAGTACCTGCCTTACCTGCGCGACACCCTCTACGGTTGCGACGCGTGCCAGGACGCCTGCCCATACAACCTCACGACGGTGGATCTCGTGCGGGTCGCGCGCTTGCGCGAAGCCCGGGTGAGCCTTCGGGAGCGCACTCCCCGCGAACTCGCGGCCATGACTCCCGCGCTCTACGAAGCCTGGTTCGGGGGAAGCGCCATGACGCGGGCCAAGTACGGCGGCCTCGTGCGCAACGCGCTCTGTTTCCTTTACGCATGGCGCGACGACTCCCTCCCCGCGCTCTTGGCCGCTCGCAAGGGCGACACCGATCCACTCGTGGCGCGCACGTGCGCGCAGCTCCAGGGCCTGCTCGCAATCGGCAAACAGGACCTCCCGAGCCGTTGACACCCCGTAGGACCACGACGCTCAGGCGCGTTACGATCCCAGGGAACCGTCCCGACTTCGGAGGACCCATGCGTTCAACTCCCCCCAGGGAAGGTGGCCAGTCCAAACCTTCCACGCGCCGCGCTTTGGCAAAATCACCACAACCACAGCGCCTAGGCCTCGTGCTCGCGTTCCTGGGGCTTTGCGGCGCAGTGACCTTCGGCTCGGTCGCCTGCAAAACCCGGCGATTCAATTCATCCGTCGCATCCGAAACGGGCGTGCACAATCTCTCTCCGACGGCAAAGGCCATCCACGCACAGTGGGAGGTCCACTACAAGAAACTCCTCAAGGAATACGCGGGAACAGGGTTCGACGACATATTGCGCGAGATTTTCGGTCGGGCCACACAGGTCCTCGTCAATCCCCGCTCTCTCTCGCAGGGCGACCTCAAAGGACTCGTCTACGTCATCAACTCGTTCCCGGGTACTGGCAAGACGCGCTTCGTCACCAAGATCGCCAAGATGTTCAACCTGAACTCGGACAAGGGCGACTTCATAACGCATACGGCGCCAGCAGGATCCGGCTACCTCCGCTTCGACTTCCTCGAGAAGCTCGGGTACCTCGACATCGAGGATACATTCCAGGATCCCTATTTGACGCCGCGTGTGCTTCTCCTCGACGAGTACGCACAAGTGACGACCGAAGACTACCTCGAGAACACCAAAAAGGAGTTCGTGCCCGACCTCAGGGACTACACCGGAGAGTCCGAGGCTGCTCAAAAGGCACGCGAAGAGGCCCTTCAAAGCAGACGGGAATTGTCGAGACTCAACCACGAGAAGTGGATGGACTATCACTCCGACAAGTTCTGGAACTCCGCGGGGAGCGGAAAGTTCCAGAAAGCTGAGGGGGCCATGACCGTCGGCTACCTCAACAGGGTCATCTCCCACGCGTCGGAACTCGCTCAAATCGCGGGACAGCGCCAGGTCATCGACGCCTACGCAGAAATCATCCAGGAAAAGCTACTGAAGCTGGGCAAATCGGTGAATGAGATCACCGCGGATGCAGCCGATCTCGGCAACCCCAATTCACAGCCAGTGAATCCCGCCGCGTCCGAGGAAGAAGCTGTGGCGGCGGCGAATGCGACCATCAACAAGGCCAACTCCGGAGTAAGGTCGTTTTTCGGCCCAACCGACGCTCTCGCCGCAAATCTGCAGCAGGCCTACAATGACGCACGAACTCAACACGCCTCGTTGGACGCGCCCTATTCCGCGCTCGTGGAAAAGGCGAAAAAGGACATCTCGAGCCTCGTAGTTTTCAGCCAGCCTCTCGCCGATCGTATCCTAGCCGACAAGGAGTGGCGCGAGTCGACCTTGGCCGAGTATTTCTCTCCCGCTTCGGCGGGGGGCGTCGATCAGGCCGAGGCGCGCAAACTCGTCTTCAAAAACGTCTATGAAATGGACAATCGCCTGCAGCAGCAGGGATTGGCCCGCCACCTCACCGAGCTTTTCCTCTCGTCCCCGGAGCGTTTCCTTGTTCGCGCCACGGAGGTGCGCAGGCAACTCGACGAAGGAAAAAAGGTCAACGTGCTCACGGGCAACGTCTTCACGTTCCTCGCAGGCAACGTGCCAGAATTCGAGAATCTCGTGAACGCCTCCATGACGGGTGCCGGTTCGGATCCCCGTCACCGTTGCACGGGAGAGAACTACAAGCGCTTCCTCTCGGTGCCCATCGAGGTCGCGAAGGCTATTCCCATTTTCAAACAGCCTGACTGCCGGCGTGCGGTCACCATGCAGATCCTCGAGACCGAAGCGGGTCAGGCGGCTATTGAGGAGACCCTCAAGCGCGCCCTCGGTTCGAGCAATTTCAATGCCGCGGCTAGCCGAATAAAGGCGGTCTTCACGCCTACCGGAGATGAGGATGTCGATAAGAAACTACGCGCCGCCGGCGTGCTCGGCGACGCGGCGGGTCAAAACCGCGACCCGCAAAAGAAGCATATCGGTTTCCTCCCGCCCCCGCCCACAAGGGCGTTCCTCGACGCGGTCAATCGAACCGTGGAAGAACTCAGGCCCAATATCGGGAAGGAACTCGAGAAGCTCGGAGTCTCTGTTCCTAGCGAGTTCATCGTGGACAAGAGCGTATCCGAAGCCACCCTTTCCAAGGCCCTCGACGCCGCCTCTGGATTCCGTAGTTTGTCGGGTGAGGTCGAGTCCATGCTCTACAACTTCCTGGCGTTCAACGTAAAAACCAACTTGCGCTACCGCCTCAACACCCACACCGATGACTCGGCGCGTCCAGGGGTCGCCAAGTCCCACATCCCGAAGAAAATTGTCATCCGTTACGAGACGACGGACCTGCCCGACCCAAATCGAAAGGGTAAGTACTACCGCCAAGGGTTCCTCGTGGCCGAGGAGGCTGATGGCCGCTCACGGCTCCGATCGAAGGACTATTTCTTCGAGAGGATGATGGATCGCGACAACATCCCCGTCGCGCAAAAACAACAGCTGACCGCTCGTTACGTAAAAGACAACTGGTCCGCGCAGTTGCGCCAGCAGTACTCCGCGTTCCACGCCGGCGATACGGCACTGGTGGCACGCATCCTCGGCTCGTCTCCCGAAGGCGAACACGTGAACCTCTTTCGTCGTGAACCCGACCCCACCGATCCTTTCATCCTCGGCTGGAACAATGTCGACCGCGAGTCCGTGGACGTGTTCCCCGAAATACGGCGAAAAATCATGGCACTCCTGGCGGGAGTCGCCTCCGAGACGCTCGCCACCGGGGGTGCGTATCCGGACTCGCCCATGGCCGAGACGCGCATCCATCAGGCGCGCATGCTTATCGATACCCTCTTCATCGCCATGGCGAACAAGGCCCGCGGGCACCATGGACAAAGCATCAAGTGGATGATGTCCCGCACGCGCGATGGGAAGAGATTCCTGAACGTCGCTCCGTTCAACGTCTACATCAAGGCCGATAGCGATCCCTTGCGACTTCCGGAGCTTCTTTTCCGTGAGGCAGCAGCCAACTCGCAGCCCGACCCCGACCGCATCAAGAAGGGCCAAGAGCTGCTCAACGAAGCTTACCGCCTGCTCTTCGCCGACACTCTCGCGCTGGCGCGTCGGGAGGAGCCTATGCTCCGCGCGTTCCAGCTTCGGTTCGACGATATGGTGCTTGCCGACGAGACTCCCGAAATCACGCTGCAAGAATTCAATTCCATCCTCATTAACGAAGGGAAGGCTCCTTTCGAGATCCTCGATGGCATCACGCGCGCTCCTCAAGGACGCATCTTCGTGTCGGTGTCTCGGGCGCACGACGAGGCGGTGATCAACGGCTATAATCCGCGCCGCTGGAACATCCTCCATAGGTATTTCGACAACCTCGCGCGCAAGATGATCTTCCAGAACTCCAAATGGACGCGCCCCCCCTTGGGGAAACACTTCCGGCAGTTCCTCGAGCGTTCCAAATACAGGAGAATTCCCAAGGACTCCATCGATCCCTCGGCCACCTACTGACCTCGTCCGTATTGAGTCCAACGAAAAGCGGGAAAGCTAATAAAGGCCTTCCAAGCCCGCTAGCGAGGACTCAGAGGGCATTGTGGCAAGCTTGACCGCCACTTCGCGCGCTGTTCCCTTTCGAAAGACGCGCACCTTTACGGTGCGCCCAGGCGGCAGCGCGCCCACGACACGCAGGAGATCGCCGGCGTGACGCACTCCCTTTCCATCGACAGCGAGAATCACGTCGCCGGCCTCGAGACCCGCCTTGTGGGCCGGAGAGTCTTTCGCGAGATTCTGCACGACAACCCCGAAAGCTTCTTCGCGCGCGTCGAGGTCGTCGTCCTTGATATCGAGGCTCACGATTCCCAGCCAAGGTCGACGCCCCTTGCGTGCGTCAATAATGGCATCAGTCACGCGACGGGCGACTTCGGCGGGAATGGCGAACGAGATGCCGCGAGCATCCGAGAGGAGCGCTGTGTTGATGCCGATGACCTCCCCGCGCGCGTTGAACAGGGGACCACCGGAGTTGCCGGGATTCACGGCGGCATCCGTTTGGATGAAGTCGTCGTAAGGTCCCTGTCCAATGGTGCGGTTGCGCGCCGAGAGGATGCCGCTGGTCACAGTATGTCCATAGCCGAAGGGATTGCCGATGGTGAAGACGGCCTCGCCGATGCGTGTGCGCTCGCTACTTCCAAAAGAGAGCGTCACCGCTTCATTCACGGAATCGACGCGCAAGACGGCGATGTCGGTTCGCGGGTCGGAGCCCACGACGCGCGCTCTCACGGGATAGCGCCGTCCATGGACGACAACCTCGATGCTCTCCGCATCGCGCACGACGTGGTGATTGGTGACCACGTACTCCTTGCCGCGAATGAAGAATCCAGAACCTTGTGACCGCTCGCTCGCGGGCGCCTGCTCGTTACCAGCTCCAGGAAGGAGGAACAGCTCGAAGAAGCGATCGCCGCGCGCTCGAGCCTGCCCCTGAGTCCCGTCAACATGATCGCGCTTTACATCGCGCGTTCGGATGTTGACCACGCCGGCCATAACGCGTTGCACTGTTCCGGCGATGTCGACCACCTGAACGGCGAAAGCGCTGCGAGGGGAGCCCAAGAGGGCGAGAGCGGCGCAAGCCGCCGTGGCGCGTGTCGAAAAGTCCATACCGCAGGCTAGCACATGACAACTCGGCCCGAGGTGGCTAAAGTTTGCAGCGCCGAACGCGCGCGCACTCCTATCCTCCTGAGGTGGCCCATGCTTCCGTTACGCCCTGCCGTCACCGCCCTGGCGATCGCCTCGTCGTTCGCGTTCGCACTCTCGCTCGTTGGATGCCAATCGGTCCCGCCTGTACCCATGGGCGTGCAGCCGGAGTTCGCCGCGGTGAACCCCTCGCGCGTTTTGGCCGTACCGCCGTTCGTCCTCCCTGATCCCGGGCGACCCACGGAAATCGATCCCACTATCGTTGAGTCAGAAAACACGCGGCGTGTGATTGAGAATGCAGTGCTTGGCGCTTTCAAGAACCAACCTGGCGTCAACGGAGTGAGCTTCCAGGCCGTGAGCCGAGTCCTCGGCGAATCGCCCAACGCACGCACTCGCATGGAGGAGGTCCTCAAGGCCACTGCCGCGCGCCTCACCTCGACCCGAGAAGGCGAGAGATCATCGCTCCCCAGGGAGTGCCTCGCACGCCGCAACTTCCTCGACTTCTACGTCCACTGCCTGGCGACCGAGAAGATCTGGGTCGACGAACTCAACGCATTGTCGTCACTTATCCTCAACGCCGACACGGCACTCCTCACGGTGGTGACGGAGTTGCGCAAGGGAGAGAGTCCGAGCGACCCTGACCTCGCCGGCGGCGTGGCGGTGCTCATCGTCGACACAAATAGTGGCAAGCTTATCTGGGGCCGGCAGTCGAGTGAAGCCATAGCTTCAGATGGTCGGAAACCTGCAGAGGTGTCTGATCTCTTCACACGCCTGCTCTCGGAGACATTTTGGGAGTCGTTCCCGGGTCGTCGACAGGCGACCGAACGTCCCGATGCCGGAAACGCGACGACACTCAGGGCCGGCGAGCCGCGCGGCATAGGCGGAGTCGTGAATCCATGACACGCCCCATCGAAGCCAACGGCACGAGTGACATCGAACCCTCTTCCCCGCTGAAGGAGGAGCGAAAAGCATTTCCCGTCGTGAACATCAATTACGAAAATCGCCGACGCGTGAAGCGACCTGGATGGGACGACTATTTCCTCGGCATCGCCGACGCGGTCTCGGCCCGATCGCACGACGGCGAGACGCATGTGGGCGTGGTGGTGGTCGACGAGACACGTCGCATCCTCGCCACCGGCTACAACGGGTTTCCTCCGGGTTGCGACGACACGGCTCTGCCGAACCTTCGACCGGACAAGTATCCGTTCATGGTGCACGCGGAGATGAACGCCATCGCGAGCTCACGGCAGGACCTTCGCAACTCAACTCTGTACGTCACCTGGAGCCCATGCAGGGATTGTGCCAAAGCCATTATTACCGCGGGCGTGAAAACCGTTGTGTACAGGCAAGAGTATAGAAACGAGGATTTTGAATTCGTTATCCATTTCCTCAAATCTTGTGGCGTTGAAGTCCGCCATACTCCTAGCCAATTAGAATCTTAAATGGTCCGATCCCCCGTTGCGTTTCCATTTGATTCTGCTAGTTCTGATCCCGTGCGCGTCAGCGCGCCGGCCTCCGTCCCTTGGACGCGTGGCCAGTTGGTGTCACGAGTGTTCTTCTTCGATCGTCGCCTGCCATTGCTGGTGGTCGTCCTCCCGGTCGGAAGCACTCCAGGGCTTGTCTGAATGAGTAGTCTTATCGTGGCCGATTGTGGCCCGGTTTCGGCGGAGCCCCCCCACGGCCAATCCCGCCGTCCCTCGCAATTCTCGGTCCGTTCGACCTTCGGTCTTGCCTTTTGCGCCTGCGCCTCGGCGCTTTCACTCCCCGCCGAAGCTTCCCCCCGTGGAAACTTTGTGCACATGGTTGGTAACTCTAATCCGGAACCCAACTTCGTGGTCATCCGCTCCCTGGCGAAAGGCGCGCAGCGCGCGTTGGAGTCCACAGCGCATGCGATGCCCACGGAACGGGTCGACCTCGATTCCGCAAGCCTCGACGCGTTCGTAGCTTCGCGCAGGCTCGCGTTACGTCCGGTGTTCTTGCACGTGTCGGCACGCCAAGGGCGTGAGCGCCAAACGGTGTGGGGGCTGCGCGAAAATGAGGTTTGGCGCTATGAAATCGAGGGGACCGCGCGTAAAATCGCCCGTCTCGGCCGCCTCGTTCCCCTCACGGAATCCATGCGCGCGGAGCACGAGAGCTCTGTGGTCGATGGCAAAATCCTGCTCGCCTACCGCCCGACCATCGATCTTCCCAATGGAGATGCCGTGCTCGAAGCAGGCGCCTCTGTAAGTGCATTCGTGCGCACGGGCACGGCCCTTTTCCGCGTCAAACGAGCTGACGGCGGGGCGTTCGATATCATTCAGGTGGGTGTCGTCGACCAACCTTGATTCGCATTCGTGCGCCAACGGCGGGCGTAGTGACTCAGGAGGGCGTCGCAAGACGTCCTTTCTTTTTTTCAGATGCCCCACCCTTGACAGCTCACTCCCTCCGTTTAGCTTTGCCTACGCTAACGCATCACCTTATTTCGCAACGGGAGAACGATTTCTCGCTTCCCGTCGAATCATCGGAGGTTCACGCATCATGAAGATCCGTCCTTTGGCCGATCGCCTCGTCGTAAAGCGTCTCGCGGAAGAAACCAAAACCGCGGGCGGCATCCTCATTCCTGACAACGCGAAGGAAAAGCCTGCCGAAGCAGAAGTCGTCGCTGTGGGCTCGGGCAAGGTCCTCGCCGACGGCAAGGTCCGCGCACTCGACATCAAGGTGGGCGACCGCGTGCTCTTCAGCAAGTACGCAGGCACCGAAATCAAAGTCGGAGGCGAGGAGCACCTGATCCTCAAGGAGGACGACGTCCTCGGCATCATCGGCTGAACACCCATCCAAATTCGCAAGGAGCCC
>JBIKVI010000191.1:0-8362 GCA_044356935.1 Silvanigrellaceae bacterium
CCGACCGAGCGGAGTGTACGTGGGTACATGAGCGAGGCGGCGGGGGGCGACAACGACGCTATCGCCGAATTCTTGAAGCGGCCCATTCATGTGTGGAATCTCCGAGTCGTGTGGTGGAGGCAAAGGTCGCCCTTATGCTACTCCGACCACACGTGTTCCGTGACGCCGCCTGAGAAAAAGGCACCCGAGGCCTAGCGCGCCGTTGCGAACCTATCGAGTTCCACCGAGAAGGACGTGATCGCTTCGAGGGCGTCTTTCTTGGCCTCCGGGGACACGGGCGCTCCGTCGACCTCCGCGCGAAGCGCATCGAACATGCCGCGCACCTTTGCAATCTCTTCTTTGACGGCCTCGGCTCCTCCCTGCGCGTCGCGGAAATGCGCGAGCTTACGAAAGTCGCCTGCCCTGTCCTGTGAAAGTCTCGAGGGTTCCGCAACGAACGCTGCCGTATCGAAGTCGAAGGCCCACGGCGTGGACGCCCCTTGACGCTCGAGGACGGCCATGTTTCCTAAAATTCCGGCGGTGCCGCCGTCGAGTGGATTCATGGACCAGTCGAGATTCCCTATCAACGCCTGGAAGAGCATGGTGCGTGCTACGACGTTCTTCGGAAACTCCCGGGCAAGTGCGAGGTGTTCGGGCTTTCCATCCCCGTTGGCGAAGAAGCGCAGCGTTCCTCCTGCACGCTTTCCTGCGCGGGACGCGTGCTCGAGGAAAAAGCCGGCTTTGTCCTCATCGAGGGGCGCGCATTGCGTGAATTCCGCATCGCAATCGAGATAAGAGACTTTGGCGAATCGCGTCTGAAACGCGTCCAGACCCATGGTCTGTTGAATGCGATACGCCAAGAATTCGCGATGGACGGCGTGCTCATTGCCCGTGCGGCCGAATGCGTCGCGATACCCCGCGGGCAACCCACAGTGGGTCACCAGCATAGTTTGGAACCTTCCGGTCGGATCCTCGAGCCGCAGCTTGGGGTACTTGCACGAATCGAAACTCGAGTCGCCGAAGGGATCCACCTTGATGCGGACTTCCCGCCCGCCATCGACGGTCAATCGGGCCACGAAGGAGGACTTCTCCCTAGTGCGCTCGTAGGGCTGCTCCATGATGAGCTCCTTGAGCCCAGCCACCTTTAGCGTTGCCTGCGCGCTATTCTGTGAAGCGGGCATTTCATGGAGTGAAGAGAGAGAACCGTCCGCGCCGCCACCGGCCCCCACATTGAATCCGCGCGTCGTGCAAGCGAAGTGGAGCGCGGCGGAGGTGAGGAGGGTGACCAGCGCGAGTCGACGTGACGTCCTCATGGGAAGCCTCCGAAGGAACGATGTTTCGGCGAAGGACGGTATCGTAACACGAATCCTAAGGAGCGGCCGAAGTCCTGGTGAGTCCGCAGACCAGCGTGGTGCCGGGCGAGGAAGGCTGCCAAGATCATGGCGCGGCGCGCACCGCGTTCTCCAGGTGACGGCCCGCTTCGAAGTCCGCGAGGCTTTGCAGGGTCGTGTCCGCGATGTTCGAAAGTGCTTCGCGCGTCAGGAAGGCCTGGTGGGACGTCACGAGCACATTGGGGAACGTCAACAAACGAGCCAGGACGTCGTCTTGCAACCCGAGCTCCGAGTGATCCTGGAAGAACACTCCCTCTTCCTCTTCATAGACGTCGAGCCCGGCATAGCCGATGACCCCGCTCTTGAGGGCCGAAATGAGCGCCTTCGTTTCGATGAGGGCTCCTCGGCTCGTGTTGATGAGCATAACGCCGCGCTTCACGGAGGCGAACGCACCTGCATCGAGGAGGTGTTTCGTTGCAGCCGAGAGGGGAACGTGCAGCGAAATGACGTCCGACTCCGCTAGGAGGCGTTGCATGGGGACGTACTCCACCCCAGCCTCCTTGGCTAAGGCGGGATCGGGACGCTGGTCGAACGCGAGGACGCGGCAACCGAAACCCCGCATGATGCGCGCGAACACGGCGCCGATGCGCCCAGTTCCCACGACTCCCACGGTCTTTTGATGGAGATCGAAGCCCACAAGGCCGTCGAGGGAGAAGTTGAATTCCCTGACGCGATTGAAGGACCTGTGCACTTTGCGGTTCAAGGCGAGTATCAGCGCGACTGCATGCTCCGCGACGGCGTAGGGCGAGTACTCCGGCACCCGAGTTACGGCGATGCCGAGACGATGTGCCTCCTCAAGATCGACGTGGTTGAATCCCGCCGAACGCAGGGCGATCACCTTGACTCCACCCTCGTGGAGAATACGCAGCGCTTCTTTGTTCAGGCGATCGTTCACGAAGGAACAGATCGCGGGATGACCGGCTGCGAGCCTCGCCGTTTTCTCCGTGAGGCGGGCCTCGATGAAATGCAGCGAATGTCCGAACTTGGCGTTGGCGGAATCGAGCGCCACTTGGTCGTACTTGTGTGAATCGAATACGGCGACTTTCATACTTCCTCCTTCTCGTTCGAATGAAACTCCAAATTCTGAGGCGGGTGCGAGTCGCCGACGTGGAACCACGACTTGAAGCGGCAAGCGCCCGCGTGTCAAGTTAAGAGCGAAGTGGCGTGGCGAGAATCCCAGACAGGAGTGCATCGTGACGGAAGCCATCGAGAGGCGCGCGACGCGCGCCATCCTTGCGAGCCGCCTCTTGACGAGGGCTGGAGACCAAGCGTGGGATTTCGCACTCCCCATTACCCTCGCGGTGTTGCTTCCACAGCGCCTCAGGTTGGTTGTGTTGCTCTTCCTCGCATCCAAAGCGGCCACCGTGTTCCTTATGCCACGGCTCGCCGCGACGGTCGATCGATGGCAGCGCTTGCGGACGGCGCGGCTTGGAGTCTCGATGCAAGTGATGGGTGTGTTGACCGCCACCGCGGGAATGGTTGGCCTCGTCGTGGCGACTCGCTTCGAGACCCTCTCAGGACACGGGTCGGCTTTCGCCCCGGGAGTGATCGGCATCGTCTTAGGAGCCATTGCGGCGAGTTTGGGCGCGGGACTCATGGACATCGCCGTGGGGAACGACTGGATACCCGACCTCGTGGCCGCGGAACGCCTAGCGCGGGTCAACGGCCGGCTGCGGCAAATAGATCTCGCCGTTCTGACGTGTCTTGAACGACAAGGACGTGAGGAACGTTCAAACAAGCTCGGTGAGTTCGGCGAAAACTTGCTTCGCAGATGCTGGGAAGCGAGAATTTGTCGTTACTTAAAAGGCGACCAAACGCGACTTCCAATGCCCGACCTCCGGCAAGTTTTCTGAGGCAGACAGTAACGCCATCAGCGACTTTTTCAAGGAACCTGCCAGCGAGTCGTTCAAGACGGACATCGCCCAAAAAACCATCAAATGTCGAATCGGACGTTGCTTCGCAGGTAGGCATAGCACAACCTCAATGCGTTGGAGGATGTGCAAACCTTGAACCCGATGGCGATGAAGGTAAAGAGATATTTGGCATTTATTCAGTAATTACAATGAGTAGAGGGAGAGATGTGTGCATACCGTAGCCCTGAAGGAGCAAGAATGCTCCTCGTTTCAGTTCAACGGCGCGGTGCGCTAGCCTGAAACGACAAAGGCACCACCCCTGGGGAAGGGATGGCGCCTGAGAATCGGAAAAATGGAGCCTATGCCGGGGCTTGAACCCGGGACCTCTTCCTTACCAAGGACGCGCTCAATTCGGCCATAAGGTAACATACTGGCGCGAAAAAGACAATCCCAATCCGAAGGCGCGGAGCGCTTCCGGGCGGAAGGATAGCGGCGGATTGGGGAGTGGATTGGAATGGGGGAGGTTGCCCCTGGGTTACCTTACTTTTCGGAGGGGGCGAGGGCGGCTGGATCACGTCGCGGAATACAAGAAGGGGTGGGGTGGATTTTCTGGAAGGGTGAGACTATGCTTCTAAAGCATAGTGTGATGCTTTAGAAGGGACGGCCATGCCAGCCTCGGAATCGAAGCCCAAGACCCCACGAAGCCCACCCAAGCTTGGCCGACCCCGGGGCGTGAAGCGGCCCGATACCCTGCTCGCGGGGCTCACGGGCTCCACGACGGCTGAAAGCGTGCTCCTCTTCCTCGCCGTGAACGAGTCAGGGCACTCCTCCGAGATCGCTGACACCGTCGGCCTAGGCCAAGGGCAGGTGCACCGCCAACTCCGCCGATTCGAGGACTGTGGTCTGCTCGAGAGGACCAACGTCGGGCCGCTCGGCGTCTTCTCCTTCTCGCGCCAGCCGATGTGGCGGGGGCTGGTGGAGTGGATTCGCGGAGTGGCGGACGCCATGCCCGCTGGGGAGCGGGCTGAGTTTCGCATGCGGCGGAAGCCTCGCGCGTCGGGCAAGAAGCTCCGGTGGGGAGCGAAAGGCCCCGAGGAGGGAGGCCAGTGAACGACGTTGAGCTGGAGAGAGTCGAGAAGTTCTCCTTCTTCGCACGCCTCTCCGAAGAGGTCCTCGCACAGGCCAAGGTGAACATCGTTCTCGTGGGTGGCTCGGCGGTCGAATGGCACTTTCCAGAACTCGGAGCGTCACTCGACCTCGACATCGTGGTGCAGGCAATTTCCTCGGGACCGCGGCGGGCGTTCGAACAGGTGCTTACCAATGGCGGCTGGACGCGAACGGGCAAGGTGTACGCTCACGCGGAACACGCATTCACCATCGACGTCGTGGCAAGTGTCCTCCACATGGGAGTTCCCCTTGCCGAGGGCGACGTCGTTACGTGCGAGGCCCCAAATGGTCGCCCGTTTCGCGTCCTCTCTCCCACGATGATGTGGTGCGACCGGCTGATGGCTTGGGAGGCACTTCCTGCCAGCGACCGTGATGCGAGCGCGAGCCTTGAAATCGTGAAGCGGTATGGGGCGAAGCTCGACTTCGCTCGGGCTCGGGACGTTCTCGAGGGGAATGGGGTGCTCGAAACCTTGCGGTCGAGGATTGCATTGAGTTCGAAATGGAAGGCGGTCCGTTTCGTGCTCAAGGATTGGCGGGCCTAAACGAAACGCGGAGGAGGGAAGATGCATCAAGCCACCAACGAACCCGGGCCGGACACCTTCTTGCTGGAAGCGGCGAGGCAGCGGGAGAGCCAATTTCCCATGCTCCTGCCTCACGGTATCCGAGCCGTGCCAAGTGACGCCGAGGCGGTGCGCGCGTTTCTCAAGGAGAATTTTGCCATCGTCTTTGGCGATCGGCCTCATCGGTTTACCGTTCCGCCTGAAAGAACCGACACGAATCGCCTTGTGGCCGACCACCATGGGCGGCTGCATTCGGAAGAGATCTTCTTTCTCGACGGCGATAAACCAATCGGGTGGTGCATTGGTGAATGTCAGGACGCCATGACGTTCTACATGCGCAACACAGGTTTTCTCCCGGCCTACCAAGGAAAGGGGCTCTACACCGCCTTCCTTCCAATGTTCTTGGATTACCTCGCCGACCTTGGCTACGAGCGAGTTACGAGTCAGCATAAGCCAGATAATCCGGCCGTACTGATACCGAAGATCCGCTCGGGATTCGTCATCATGGCTGTGGAGCTGGAGGAGCGTTGGGGGCCGCTCGTTCGCCTCGTCTATTACACGCAAGGTTATCGACGAGACGCGTTCTCAGCGATGGTCCGATGAGTCCCACGACGATATAAAACGTAACAGGCCTTCTCGGTCTCCACGATTGTCTGGGCCGTTGCAAGTTCGTCCCCTTCGCCGTTGCGTACCGGTTCCCGAGGCCAAAATTGGGCGAGGACGGTAGCGTTTCTGAGCCCATTGACGCGTTCAATCCTAGCTGCGTAGCACTGAACCGTGCATGGCACCTCGCGAGCAGATCGGCAGTATTGTCGGCTCCAGCTCAACGGCCGAACCCCTGCGACTCCACAAAACTCCGAAACCGCCGACGCTCCCTGCAGAGGGCCGAAGTCACCGTGGGTACCTTCACGCCGCGCTCCTCGGCGATGCGGCGCGTGGACTTGCCCTCGACGTAGAACTCCCGAATGCCGCTTTGGCGGCCTTCCGGCTGCCAGCCCGTCAGGGCCTCGGAAAGGGCGTGCGCGTTCGCGAGGCGCTCGCTGTTACCTTGACACTGAGACCAGAACGTCGACTCCGCGACCTCGACCCCCTCCGTATCGCACGATGTTCGGCGCGACTCCGACTTCCGGAAGTGGTCGAACGCCTTGTTTCGTGCGGTGGCTGCGAGCCACGCGGTGTTTTTTTCGGGGGCGATGCTGTCCACGTTCCGAATGAACGCTACGTAGACGTCGTGCGCGAGTTCCTCGATGTCCGCTTCGGGAACGCGGAGTTTCCTGAGCACGAAGAGGACGAAGGGGGAGGTTTTCTCGTAGGTCTTGCGAATGTGCTCGTGGCGCCCCTGCGCCCCCGCACCTGGTGTCGTCATCATGCGACCGCTCCTCTGGCTGTGTTTCGATGGCGAGGAGGACAATTCAAGGTGCGTGCCAGAACGGCGGGCGCCGGATAACGTAACGTTGGCTTACCAACGACGAGAACCCGCGCGCCGAGGACCATCTCCTCGGCCGACTGCCCGGTCGCAGCGTCCGGCGGGCCGGCCGCGCGCACAGGCCACACGGGGATTGCGACTTTGTCCGTCTCGGCATGCCTGCTCACGGGTTGCGTTATGGAAGACGCGCGGCGCAGCGCAGAGGGTGGGCCAGGCCTCTTATAGGTAGGCGTGTCTCTATGCTGAAATCCCACGTGGCCGCAGTGGGCGTGGAAAAATCCGACTTGCGCCCGTTCGAGTGTCCCGCTAGGGAGACGCGTATAGGAGGGTGCGAAATGTCGCTCGTTCGCGTGGACATCGTCGATGACTCGAAGGGCGTTGCCCTCGCGGTCCGCCGTGCCTTTGCAGACTTTACGTCCGTTCTCAGGGACAAGGTCCCAGTTGATGGTGCCAGTTCTCCCCTCGTTTTCCCCGTCCGCCTCTTCGGAGGGCCCGAAGAGTGGACCGGTGCCCTCCGAGACCGGAGTTGCGACGAGGAGCCCCAAATCTGCCTTCTCGATGTCGCCATGGGTGGGGACTCGGAGGCCGGATTCAAGCTCGCGCGGATTGCCCGCAGCCGCTTCCCGGACGCAACTATCGTCATGTTCTCCGGGTTCGACGACGCGTCGACTGTCCTGCGCTTCAAGGCCGCAGGCGCAGACGGATTCATCTCCAAGAAGACCCCGGTCAGCCAGGTGCCCGTTGAAGTCCTGGAGCTCTACAGGCTCGTGGAACGCCGACGGAAAGGGGTTGGAGCGCCTCCGCCATACGGCGAAAGGTTCGCAGGGGCGACGCTCGCAGGTGTCGCCCGGCGCATTCCGCTCATCCTGGGTTCCGCCATCCGCTCCGTCCATGTGACTGGCGAGACCGGTACGGGCAAGGAAGTCGTCGCGGACCTCTTCGAAGAGGCTCTCCGAGGGCTCCCCACGCCTCGCCCCTTCCTTCGGCTGAACTGCGGCGCCATCAGCCCGACGCTCCTCGAGAGCGAGCTCTTCGGGCACGCCAAAGGGGCCTTCACGGGGGCTGCGACGGCGCGGCGCGGTCTCATCGAAGCGGCTAACGGTGGCTGGGTCTTCCTCGATGAAGTGGCCTGCTTCCCCCTTGCGGCTCAGGTTGCCCTTCTTCGCGTCATCGAGAACCAGGACTTCATTCCCGTTGGCGAGAGTCGGCCAAAGAAGGTCGATGTGCGCGTTCTTTCGGCCTGCAATGAAGACCTGGAGGAAAAGGTGGCGCAGGGTGCTTTTCGACGTGACCTGTGGCAACGCCTGCGGGGGGCAGAAATCCTCCTCCCGCCGCTTCGCGAGCGCAAGGAGGAGATCCCTGAAATCGTCGCTCACCTGTGCCGCTCCTTCACGGGGGCTGGAGAGGCGCCCTTCACGGTCACGCAGGCCGCCATGGAGCTCCTGTGCCGCCATAACTGGGTCTCCGGGAACGTCCGCGAACTCCGCAACTGCCTGCGAGCCATGACCGAAGAAGGAGTTTCGAGAATCCTGGGGCCTAATCACATCCCCGATTCCGTGTTCTTCTCTCTTCTCGCGGCAGAAGAAGCGCCACCGGTGTTCAGCGTGAGGCTCGAGGCCCCCGCCGCCTCCATGCGGTACGCCGACCTTGAAGAGCAACTCTTCATCGAGATGGTCCGATACTTGCATTCCAAGTTTCCGCAGATGTCCCTGCGGGTCATGGAGACCCACCTTGGCGTCTCTCGGTCGGTCATCTCACGCCGCCTGCGGCGAGCCGTCGACCGGGGACTCCTGCATCGGTCCGACCTCCCAGACCGTTTCTGGAAGGGGCTCGCATCGGACGGGGCGAATCTCCCTCAACACAGGCCACCTATGGCCTGTGTCACGAGGCCGACCAAACTACGTATCAGCGTAACAGTCTGATGATGCATTCTTGATGGCGTAACGAGCAATTGGGGAGAGGGCACTCCCTGCGTTACGTTCCTTG
>JBIKVI010000192.1:0-8351 GCA_044356935.1 Silvanigrellaceae bacterium
GCGGCAGTCGGACTCCTCGAAAGCGCACAGGTCCCGAACCGCGTCGATGCCGATACCGGCAAGGATGAGCGCCGGCACAACAGGGTTTGACCCCGCAGCGATGAGCGCGAGCTGGTTGCGCATCACCGCGAGTTGGAGGCCAAGCTTACCGAGGCCCTCCCCTTTCGACGCCGAATCGATGACCGGCATCAGGACGTGATGAACGTAACGCGCAGAACCCTGCATGTTGAAGTCGAACGTCATGTTGTCCGAGAAGTTCACGCGCTTGGTGGCCGTGGGGAACACCCCTGTCTGGCGCGCGACGTTGAAGAGGTCGTAGCCTGCGACAGGACGCCACTCCTTCGCACCCTTGGCCCCGCGCACATAGGCGTAGGGGTCGCGGAATTTGAAGACCATGCGCGCCTGCTTGAACTCGAACTTGCCAAAGGCCGGCGACGTGGAGCTGCTCTTGCTCTCGAGGCCGAAATCGACCATCCGGATGGAAATCCCGTGCTCGTTTCGCGCGAGAGACGGGGGAGGCGCCTCCTCGGTGGTTACGTTCTGCAGGACGCAGCGCACGCGCTTGACGTGGGGGAACGCCTTGCGCAGCGTGCCTTGCTTATGGACCGGTCCAACGCCTTGGTCGGAGAGCAGGTGGCGCCACCCGACATCGAGCCCTTCGTTGCATGTTCGACTGAGGATGCCGCGGTAGTTGGGCGAGAACTGCCCCACATTGATAACCGAAAGCCCGAGCGACTGCGCGAGCATCGGCGAAGGAATCTGGATGACCAGAGTAAAGCAGGAACCATGGGGCAGTCCCTTGCAAAAATCCTTGTCGAGCACCAAGGGTGCGGCTGCCACCACGGGAGACGTGGATCCCTCTGGACGCTCCACCTCGCGCGGGTCGAATCCGCCTTCTTCGCTGGTGGCGACGCTGGTGACTGAGGACTGTCCACCCGCCTGGGTGCTCCCCGAGCCCTTGCGTTTCCCGGCCTCGTCGCGAGCAACTTTCCCAGCGTTCGATGTCGGGGTGAAATCGGTGGTGAGATCGACGCGCTTTGTGTCGAAGGGCTTTTTGCCAGCCGAACCTTCGTCTCGCTCTGCAACGGGAGTCTCGCCGAGGCCGCGCTCGACGTCTTTGGATTCTCCGCAGGAAACGAGTCCGCCCGCACTTACGAGGGCGCAGGCAAGGCCGAGAAGCGCGCGGGGTAGGACGGAGTCCTTCCTCGCTGGGATTATGACCTTCATGATTCCTCCAGGTATGCAGGTCGAGTTGATGGGGAAACACGGGGCCGCCACGGGTGCTTGGCCGACGTGATCCAATGGAACATGGCAGCAGGAACCAGGCCAGGGTGGAACGGCGAGAGAAGTCCGGGACCTTTGCTTCCTAAACACTCTTTGCTCCTCCTTGGCGACGTCCAGGGAATGGTCAGTCCCGCGGCGGTGTCGATTCCGTGAACAGGCGATTTATCTAGGCTCCACAGCGCTTTGCGACGAGTTTTCCCATTGACTCGGAGGAGACCCGTTGTTACCTATCCCGCCGGACGCAACCACTTCCGGCAAAGGACCACACCATGATTAAGTCTCCGAAGAAGGCTTCGCAAGTCCGTCTCACTCGCTCGCTCACGACACTCGCCGCCACCGCGACGATGATGACGCTCGGCGCGGGACTCGTCGTTGCCGCCACTGGATGCGGACTCTTCGATGGCGACGGCCGCGGATCCGACGGTTCCGCGCCCGGTCCGCGCGCGCAGACACGCGCGCCGACTCCTCAAGGAATCAAGCTTCGCCACGTGGGGATGGAGCTTCGCCTCGACGCAGCCGCTCCGTCTCTCCCACGCCACGACGGCATCGAGGTCGAGGTGAAGTACCCGGGCTCATCGGAGACAGCACCGTACTATGGACGTCGCAAGGAAACACTCGCCGCCGGCCGCTCTTTCGTGGTGGGCGCGGTGCGCGCACTCCCCAAAGTCGTGGTCGCGGTGAATCTTTACTCCGGCGACGCGCTAGTGGCCGCGTGCGAAACCTCTGCCCTCGATCTCTCTGCGTCGAAGGACGCCAAGGTGAAGGCAAGCCTGGTGTGCAAGGCGGCCTCCGACGGTTCGCTCGATGCCAAACCCGTAACCGTGCCTGTGGTCGCAGTGACCCGCGCTACCGTCGACGTGGGCCTCGAACCCGAGTTCCGCAACGCGGTGGATGATCTCGTCGCGCGTGCCACCGACGGTCTTCTTTTCCTCAACACGCGTGTCACCTTCGTCGAAGCCGAAGCCACCGCCGGTGGACCTGGCGTGAATCGCGCCGCGCGCGCCGAACTCGCTTTCCTTCCCACATCCACTCCTGCGCAGGCCGCTGCGGCGACCACTGCGGGAACACTGGCCTTGCGCCTAGCGGAAGCGTCCTCGGGTGCGGCGCTCTCCCACTTCACCGCTGAAGACGTCACAAACGAAACTCTGCGCTCGCTCCTCTCCGGGGAGACGTCCGTGGTCGTCGCTGGCCGCGTCCTCGCCAAGGTCGCCACGGGCGCCGCCATCGATCGCGAATACGTCGATGCCACATTGGCCCTCACCGCCAAGGGGCCCGCGCGCATCGTCACCGATGGCAAAGGCCGCGCTGTGAGCATCGCCCTGCGCGGTGTCTTCACGTCCATCGACGGAAGCGCGGATGCCGCCGCGGGCGTGACCCCGCTCGAACTCGCGTTCACGCTGCGGGACGCCTCCTCGAAGGCGCCAGCTGAGATCACCGTCGGATCCTACAACGTCGAGAACATGTGGGATGACACCGAGACCGTCGGCGTCCACTACGGGGAATACGCCGACGCGACCTCCAACTGGTACGCCGACAAAATGCATCTTCCAAAGGCGCGCAGCGTCGCCAAGGCCATCGCGCTCGCGGGTGCTCCCGACATCCTCGCCCTCGAGGAAATCGAATCGGCCGAAAACCGTTCGCGCTCCCTCGAACTCCTCAAACCGGAGCTCGCCAAACTCGGGTACAGGTATTTCGAGTTGGGTCACCAGCAAGGCGACAATCCCGTGGCCGTCACCACGGCACTGGTGAGCAAGTTCCCCATCGTGCAGAGCTTCAATCTGCCGTTCGTGTACATCGATCCGGCCGCCGACGCGAAGCTCGCCGGGGAGCTCGCGGGCTCCTCGCGCGACCCGCATGTTTCCGAGGTCGTGGTCGCGGGGCGCGTCCTGCGCGTCTACAGCGCGCACTGGAAGAGCAAGCGCAGTGGCGAAGAGGCAGGAGACCGCATGCGCCTGTTCACCGCGCGTCTCATGAAGGCCGACATGGATGCTGCCCGTGCCGTGTCGCCCGATCTCGACATGGTCATCCTGGGCGACTTCAACACCGAATACTCCGACAAGGCCATCGTCGAAGGGTTGCGTTCCACAGGCGACGAACGCCGCATGCTCGAGGCGGGGCCGTCGGACTCCCTCTACAACCTCTGGTTCGAACTTCCCGAGTCGGAGCGCGGCAGCTATTCGTTCGAGGGCAAGCGCACCACCATCGACAATATCCTGGTGAACGATGCGCTCTTCGACGACCGCGGATTCCAGATCGTCGACAACTCGTTCCGCGTCGTAGGCCATACAGGCCTGCCCCGCGAAATCCTCATGAACGCCGACGGGACTCCCTTGCGTTGGCAACAGGAGAGGCGCAAGGTCGCTGACGGCCCTACGGTTAACACCCACCTCGGCGTGGGATATTCTGATCACCTTCCCTTGGTGTTCACTCTCAAACTCGCGCAACACACCGAAGCTGTGGCGCCAGGCAAAGACGCCAGGGATGGGAAACAAGGGAGTGGCATCGCGACGCCAGCCCGCAAGGTCGCGCGCGTGAATCCCTCCACCACCCACCTTCCCCCAGCCACCGTGGCGGAGGACGTCGTACCCGTTTGCACAGAGTCAGAGCCCGTGCTCGATCCTCGGATTGACGACGTGTTCCTGCCGCAGAACTTCGGCCGCTGCGTGAAGCTCGAGGGAGTAAAGCTTCCGCTTCGAAAGGTCGGCCAATTCGACGTGGGCGTGGTCCTCGAAGGCGAGGCCGGAAAAGGACGCACTTTGGTTGTGAGCGCCACGCGTTCCTTCGGGGCGAACAAAGGTTGGATCCGTGGCACGTTGCAAGTGGAAGCTGGCGCAGCGAACCTCACTTTCGTCAAGGGCCGCATAGGTATTTCCGGTGGCCGCATCGCCGTCCTTCCCCACGATACCGCTAAGGATGTTACGTTGGTTCCTTTCGTCAAGTGCGCGCAAGCCAGTGACGTCGTTGGGACGTTCGAGGGTCTTCAGCCTACCGACCTCGAGGCGAACAAGAACGCGTGCCTCACCTTCGAGGGCGTCACTGTCGACGTCGGTACCATTCCGGCGCCGGGAAATGGGGTTTCTGATCGCCTCAACGTCGGTAGCGTGATTCTCCCGGCCCTTCAGTCGCCACTTGTGTTGCGCATGGACGCCAAGCAGGCGCGAGCGCTGTTCCCCAAGCCCGGGCGTTACGTCGTCACCGGACGCGGGGTCCTCGATCACTTCGCGGCCCGCAGTGAATGGCAGGTCAATTTGGTCGCCTACGGGCGCGAAACGGGAGTCATCACCCTGGCGCCCTAAGCCTCGCGCAAACAACGGAAATTTGACGGGCGGGCCATCTCCAAGGGGCCCGCCTTGTCGTTGCACCCACACACCTGATTCAATGGAAGGGCCCTCCCAGCAAGTCCGCAAACGGAGACCCCCAAGTGAGTCCACTCAAGCCCACCGCATCAAGTGCCCTCCGTGTGTTCGGTGTCTGGAGTGTCCTGCCCATCGTGCTTGTTGCGCTCGGCGTAAGCGGAGGGTGCGCGTCGCGGGCCTACAACGAAGGAAACATGAAGACAGCCCCGGCGGCAGGCGGCGTGGGAGCGAACAACAGCTCGATCCCCGTTCGCGATCCCGATGTTTCGAATGCACTCCAAACAGCCCTCCAGCAAAGCGACGACATCATGTCGAGTACTGCGAAGTCCGATATCTGTCCGTCACTCAAAAACCTGCGGTTCAGCGGCCAGCTCCCACAAAATCCCGATACACCCACCCTTGCCTTTTTCTCTTTGCTTTCAAGTCTGGCCTACATGGAGGAAACTGAAGCTTCGCAGTGGTCGACGAGCTTGGGTTTCATTGGGCACTCCTACGTCTTCGACAAATCGACCGACACGTCCGCCCACGTTTTTGAGCACAAAGATTACGTTGCTGTTTCTTTCGCGGGCACCGCTTCGATTTGGGACTGGGGCACCGACCTCGACCTCGTCTTCGCTCCGGCGCTCTTCGGAGCAAGGGTGCACAAAGGGTTCCTTCGCTCCTACAAAGGCGAATCCAATCGCTTGACGGGTCAGGCGCATCACGGAGTGCGTAAACTACTCTTGGAAGCCCTTGCCAAACACAATTATCCCCAAAAGAAAGTCTATGTCACAGGCCACAGCCTTGGAGGGGCCCTGGCCACTCTGCTCGCGGCCGACCTTACGATTATAGATCAGTTCGGCGACAAACCGCATGACAATCTCGCCTGCGCAGACTTGTCGGACCGGTCATCGCACGTGGCAGGTGTCATTACGTACGGGAGCACCCGTGTAGGCGATAAAATCTTTGCGCAGTGCCATAACAAAATCCTAGGAACCAAGCACTGGCGTGTTGTGAACAACAACGACATTTTCCCCACGATGCCTACGAAGGAATTCTACGCCCACGTTGGCGAGCGTGTTTTTCTGAATTCCAATAACACAATCACCTATCGACCCGAGGAGTATGAGGAACCAGGCGGTGCCCGCAATTTCGTTCAGAAGTTGATACCCAATAAAATGTTGCCCAACGTTTTCGACCACGTTTCATACACGGTCCGTCTCGGGAACATGCATGACTCGAACTGTCCTGAAAAACACCCCGCGGCAAGCATTCTGGGCCGTTGAAGGGCGCGCGCCTTGTCGAACATTCCCTGTGTTCCTCAGGGAGTCTTAGCCGCCGAGCGCGGCGGCCACGCCTGCACCCTTCTCCAAGCGCGGCTCGACGCCATCGTAACTCACGAGCCGCTCCTCGCCCTCGAGTTGGGTCGCAAGGTTCACCGGACGTCCCCAGACCTTGTGAAGGCTGATGAGAGTCTCGATGGCCCAGTCCATCTTGAGATCCTTGCCCTGGTGCAGATGCTGCAAAAGGAGTTCGCCGCGATTGCGGAAATTGCCGTCGACCACGTCGATGAGCGGCTGGCCAAAATTGGTGAGCGCATCGAGCATCTCGCGTTTCACCGCAGAAAAATCGCGATCGGTGATGATGGCCTGTCCGGTGCGACGGTCGACGCCCCACGTGAAGAGCTTGGCCTCCTCGCAGAAGTCCTCGTCGAGGAACTCGTCGATAAAGGTGATGTCGTTGTGGAACTTGCGCACCTCGAACATCTTGGCGCGGCCAATATCGGTCTTCTTGTCCCATGCGCGGCGTACGGCTGGATCGTCGCAAAGGAGGTAATCGAGGCCGAACTGCCCCCGGTTCCAGCGGTTCTCAATGTGGCGCATGAGCTCTACGCCGACCTTGTAGGGGTTTATGCGCTGACCACTCGTGGCGGTCACGCCGGCGTAATGGTCGGCGTAGTCGATGCATTCGCTATCGGAGAGCATGTGCTCAGTCATGATCTTCGAGTGCCAATAGACCGCCCATCCCTCGTTCATGATTTTCGTTTGGCCCTGGGGCGCGTAGTAGTAGGCCTCCTCGCGCACGATGGACAGCACGTCGCGCTGCCACGCTGAAAGATGGGCATGATCGACGAGGAATTTGAGCACGTCTCGTCTCGGGCTCTCCGGGAAGCGCTTCTCGCGTTCTGCCTCCTCGAGAATGCGCTTTTGCTGCTCCTTCAGGTACTCCTCGGGGTTAATGTACCCTTCCATGTATCCACGGTGCGAAGGCAGCTTGGGCACCGGTCGCTTATCGGGAGCAAGGAGCGAACTGTCGTAGTCGGAGGAAGAGCCTCCGCGCACCACGCGAGGTTCGCGCCTAATGTGCGGCGCATGCTGATCGATGAGGTTCTCAAGCGACAAGCAGACGTCGATGAAGTTCTCGACCTCATCGTGCCCCACTTCCTCGATGTAGCGGCGGATGCGCGAACCGTGGTTGGCCATCTCGTCGAGCATCTTGCGGTTGGTGTGCGAGAAGCAGTAATTGTTCTTGAAGAAATCACAGTGGCCGTAAACGTGCGCGATAACTGTTTTCTGGTCGACGAGGCTGTTACTCTTGAGCAAGTAGGCGTAGCAGGGATCATTGTTGATGACCATCTCGTAGATGAGCGAGAGGCCGTACTCGTAGCTCTTGGAGAGGTGTTCGTACTCCATGCCGAAACGCCAGTGCGGGTAGCGCGTCGGGAAGCCGCCGTAGGCCGCTATCTCGCTCATCTGCTGGTAATTCACCATCTCGAAGATGGTGGGGAAGAAATCGAGACCTAGGCGCTTGGCGTGGCCCTCGATCTCGCCGACGATGTCGCGCAGTTCGGGCGTGAGTTCGCTCGTGAGACGCGGGTCCATGACCATGGTCAGTTTCCTTTGCCGAGGAACGCCTTGAGGGCGCCCATGATGCCGTCGCGGTCCTTGATTTGGTGCATAACCACCCGCTCATTTCCCTCGGGATAGTGCTTCTCGAGGTCTTTAAGGAACTGGCCGCTCCCGTAACGGCTCTCCACCTGGCCATACGAGAACAGGTTAGCTGCGGGGATGAGGGTCTGATCGAGCAGTAGCATGCACTCGTTGGTGTCGTTGCCGCTCCAGTTGTCGCCGTCGGAGAAGTGGAACAGATAGATGTTCCATTCGTCGACGGGATAGTCGTCCTTGATGATCTTCTCGCACAGCTTGTAGGCACTGGAGATGAGCGTGCCGCCGGATTCCTTGGTGTGGTAGAAGGTCTTCTCATCGACCTCCCGCGCTACCGCGTCGTGGATAATGTAACGCGTCTCGAGGTTCTCGTAGTTGCGCTTGAGCCAGGTGTCGAGCCAGAAAGAAGTCAGGCGGACAATCTCCTTCTGTTCGTCGCCCATGGAACCCGACACGTCCATCATGTAGATGATGGCTGCAGAGGCTTCGGGCTTCTCCTCTATCTTGAAGCTGCGGAACCGCTTGTCCTCCTTGATGGGGATGATGCGCGGATCCAAGGGGTCATAGTCGCCCACCGAAATCTGACGGCGCAGGGCCTCCTTGTAGGTGCGCTTGAAGTTGCGGAGCGATTCCGGGCCCGTGCGCAGCACGCCGTGGTAGCGGTACTTCTTGCTGTGGACGTTTTTCTTGCCCTTGTCCTCGATGCGCGGGAGTTGCAGCTCCTCGGCGAGGATGTCTGCGAGCTCGTCGAGTGACACGTCGACGTCCATGGAGTGATCGCCGGCCT
>JBIKVI010000013.1:0-26975 GCA_044356935.1 Silvanigrellaceae bacterium
TCGTGCTCTCTGCGCGGCAAGCGCTTTACATGGAAACCCAATACTTCACCAGCGCTTGGTTCGCCCAACTCCTTGCCCGACGCTTGGCTGAACCACAGGGGCCCGAAGTGTTGCTCGTGGTGCCAAAAAGCTACGGAGGATTCATTGAACGCAATGCTGTTGGTGCGCGCCAAGCCCTTCTCATCGCCTGGCTTAAGGAACGCGATTCCTACGGCCGCTTCCGCGCATTGAGCCCCATGGCCTCGCGGCGGCTGGGCCAGCATACACACGTGCACGCCAAGGTCCTCGTCGCCGACGACACCTGTTTTTCAGTCGGGTCCGCCAACCTCAACTCTCGTTCGTTTGGTTACGACACCGAGGTGAACCTCGTCATCGACACGCGGGTCGACTCCACTCGCGCTGACCTTCGGGCTGCCATCGCGTGGGCGCGCGACGATCTTCTCGCGGAACATCTCGACGTGAGCCTCGACGCCTGGCGGGCTTCGCTCGCCTCCGCGGGGGGATCGCTCGTGGCAGGCATCGAGTGCTCGCAAGGACGCGACCGCACCCTGGTGCCGGCCACAACGAGCATTTCTCTCGTGGGCCGTTTATTGGCCCGCTTCGTGGCGCTGGTCGACCCGGAACGACCCTTGCCCTACGACGATCTCGCCGATTCGCTTATGGAGGCCAGCCGCTCGGGTCCTCCCGCCGCACGCGCGCCCATCGGCCTTATCACCCTCCTCGTGGGGCTGGTCGGGCTCGTTTTGGCATGGCGCACGACGTCGTTGGGAGCATGGCTCGAACCCTCGCGGGTCGCCGCTCTTGGAGAGGCACTCTGGAGCGCGCCTTATGGCCCGCTCGCCACCATAGGCGCCGTCTTTATTGCCACCACGTTCTTGGTTCCGGTCAACCTGCTGACCATCGCCTTCGCTGTGACTTTGCCGCCGTGGCCCGCTGTCGTCACCACGTTCACCGGCTCAATTCTATCGGCCGTCGCCACGTACGCCCTTGGGCGACGCCTCGGCGCCGCGTCCACCGAGCGCATGCTCGGGAAACGGTTCGCCGTGCTTGATCTGCCGCGAAGGCTCGCGAACACGGGACTCTTCGCCATCGTCCTCGTACGCGTGCTGCCACTCGCCCCCTTCACCATCATGAACATCGCCTGCGGCGCGTTCCGAATCCCTTTCGTCAATTACGCGTTGGGTACGGCCATCGCGCTCATCCCAGGCAAGGTCGCGGTCTTGTTTTTCGCCTCCTCCCTGCGCGAATGGGCGCTGCATCCAAAGGAATTCCTCGCCAACCCGTGGATGTGGATGGCGGTGGGAGTCGTGGTCATACTCGGGATCATCTACCTCAGGATGTTGAAGAGCGACCGTTGGAAGCACCCAGCGTCAGCTCCGCGAACAGCGGAGTGTGATCGGAAAGCTCGCTCCAAGGTTTTCCCGTGAGGGCATCGCTCACCACCGGTTCCACGCCACGAAGGTAGATGCGGTCGAGTCGCAGCAGGGGCATCCAACTCGGGAAGGAACGTGCGTAGTTCCCGTGGAGCGCTTTGTAGGCCTCCACAAGGCCCAAGCGTTCTTCAACGAGGCGTCCGGCACGGTGGCGCCAGTCGTTGAAGTCGCCCGCCACCACCAAGGGCGCGTCGGGCGGCACATGGGAGGCCATGCGGTCGGCGAGGTCGTAAATCTGTTTGCGCCGTCCGTATTCATGCAAATCAAGGTGCAGGCAAATGAGGTGGAGATCGCAGGGGTTGCCCGGGACCCGGATGGACGCGTGTAGGAGGCCCCGCCTCTCGAGCCGGTGGGTGGATATGTCGATGTTCTCCCACGAGACGAACCCATGCTTGCTGAGGATGGCGTTGCCGTGATGGCCAGAGGAGTAAACGGCGTTCTTGCCGTAACAGTGGTGGGGCCAAAGCTTGTCGGCGAGATGTTCGAATTGGCTCACGGTGGGCCAGGTCTCGACGCGGGAGGCGTGGCCTCTGTGTTCGCCGAGGACCTCCTGGAGGAACACCACGTCGGCATCGACGATCTCGAGCACCTCGCGCATGCGCTCGAGAACAAATCGGCGATTGAAGGTCGAGAAGCCCTTGTGGATATTGTACGACAGGACCTTCAACCGGACGGGGGCGGGTTGCGGGCTCTCCATGCTCAAGACTCCTCGCGGGCTCGTGCTCGAGCGCGAGCCAAGGATATCCGAAGCCGAGGGAAAGGTCCTCTTATCTCACCCTATCTTCAGCAGATGACGCGCGCGATGCCTCGTTTCGCGCTCCACGCATCGAGGAAATAGAGCCCGAGGCGGGGCGAATCCTCGGCGTCGAAGGCGTCATCTTCGTCGACGAGGGCATCGAACGTCGTCGCGTCCATGCCGATGCAGCAGGCCACATCGTCTCGTCGCAGTTCGAGTAGCTCCATGAGGTAGGCGACTTCGAACCCGCCCACCCGTTCTCCGCCGAGCAGGATGCGGTCGCAATAATCCTTGACCTGTTCGAGCCGGGCGCGCCTGTCCTCACCCGGTAGGATGACCAGCTGTTCGGCGGGAATCTCGAGCAGTTTTTTCGACGCCGCGTCGAGGGCGAGGACCGACGACGTGTGGATACCTAGGACAGTGTCCACGATGAAGTCTTCGAAGCGCGTCCAGCGAACGCGGCGGCGGGTCTCACCGTCGGCGAGCGCGCCGGCGCGGGAACGACGATTCTCGTTACGGGAGGTCTTGTCGATGTCGCGGAGGGAAGCGAAGGCAATAGGGAGAGCAGGCGTCACGTTCTTCATGACGGGTTCCTTTCGGGAGGGCAGGGCGCGAAGTTCCCCGGGGCGACGGTCCGCGACGTTGCGGAGAGCGTCCCTTCTCGTCGGTTTACGCCCCTTGGGAAACCATTGCACCTCCTGCGTCAAACCGATGTCGACTGGCCGGGAGGTCGAGGTTCAATCTTCAACTCTCACGATCCGAGATCCTTCGTGAAGCAGGAGAGGCGCATGAATCGCGCGGGCAAGTCCAGAGGAGTGTGGCGGGGCTATGGTTGCGAATTCAACTTCGGCAATGAGGCTCGCCTCTGTGGGGCTCGCTATGGCGTCGGGACTTTGCACTGCCGCATGCCTTGAGGCGCGACAAAGCGAAGCAGGCGCGGGATCTGAGTCAGTCTCTCCCATCACGCGCAAGGGTTTGTACGTTGTCGAAGGCAGCAACATGGACGGCAAATCCAACGATTGCCTCAAGGGCGCTGCGGATTGGAAAAGCAACACGTCCGAAATGCACCACACATGGAAGAACCCCCTCAAGTGGTGCGCGGGGGGAACCAACGTCCTGGCTATCGACGCCTGGAGCGTCTACGACGAGCTCAAGCGTGAGTTGTGCGACGACGCCATTCGCCATGGCATGAACCTGGCCTATTTCGCCGGCAACAGCCGAGGGGCAATCGTGGCGCTCACACTCGCTACCGACCTCGCCCGGAACCCGCGCCTGTGCCACCAGGGGGCGCCCGTGCGCATCGCCTGGGTGGGGCTTATCGACGCTGTTGACGCGAACATGCTGCCTCGGGCGTGGATCTTCGGTTCCCGGTGGTCGAAGGAAATCCCGCGGCCCGGCGGCCACGTGCTTCCCAACATCCACGTGATCAACCAGCCCGTAAAAATGCAGGGGTTCTTCGCGACACGCCGCATCGAACGCGCCACCGTGGTGAAGGCGCCAGAAAGCGAGCCAGGAAAGAGGGACAACGACGACCACGGTGAGCTTGGCTGGAACCGGGCCGTGTTACGTCTCCTCGTGGAGTCGGCGCGATCGGCGGGAGCCCTTCTTTAGCTCACCCGTGGCTCCAAGCGTGTCCCCTGGACGCAGCGCCAGGCTAGGCCGTACCATGGCGGGGCCAACGCCCATTGCCGCGGCCATTGAGCGCGCGCCCTCGCGCCCTCGCGACCCCTGCGAGGTGCGCCTCACCTCGGAGCCCACCCATGATTCCCTTGACCAACGCCACGAATTCTTCCAGCGGCGTCGCTGTGCACGTGCGCGATCTCCACAAGGAATATCCCATGGGAGGCGGCATGCTGCCCGTGCTCCGCGGCGTGTCGTTCGACGTCCGCGTGGGCGAGCTCGTGGCCGTCGTGGGAGAATCGGGGAGCGGAAAGAGCACGCTGCTCCATCTCCTCGGCGCTCTCGATACGCCCACCAAGGGCGAAGTGGTGGTGGGAGGGCTCAATCCGTTCCGGGGGTCCGATGCGGCCGTGAGCCATTTCCGAAACCGGCACATCGGGTTCGTTTTCCAGCACAACAACCTGCTGCCGGAGTTCACCGCCCTCGAGAACGTCATGATGCCCGGCCTCATCGCCGGCGGTGCGGAGAAGGCGCTGCGCGTCAAGGCCGCTTCGCTCCTCGAGAACGTCGGGCTCTCGCACCGCGCGGATCACTACCCGGGCATGATGTCGGGTGGCGAACAGCAACGAACGGCCATCGCGCGCGCGCTCATCAACGACCCCGTGCTCCTGCTGGCCGACGAGCCTTCGGGCAACCTCGACTCCCAAAACGCCGCGCGCGTCCATGCTCTTTTCGGCGAGCTCAACGCGCGCATGGGAACAACCATCCTCGTGGTAACCCACAACGTGGAGTTCGCGCATGCGCTTCCGAGGCGCTTGGAAATGCGCGACGGGTGCATCATCGGGGATGTGCGGGTGTGAGTCGGAACGGGACTATTTGACTTCGACCTGCACGCTCGGGCGTGGGTTGGAGAGCGCACTGACTCGGCGCTCGTTGTAACTCCCGTTTATCCAGTCCGCTCCGACGACACGCCATTGACCCCGCCAGCCTGGGCTGACCTCCACGGACACGACGTTGCCTTTAGAGCAGTTGAGGAAGATCTCCCAGTTGGAGCGCCCACCTTCGCCGCACCAGATGCCTCCCGCATTGTTGGAAGTCACCATCCCCGCGCCTGAATTCCCGCAGGTCGTGCTCCCAAACCGTTCGAGCCCCTCTACAAAACCATCACGTTGCTGTGCGCACGTGAGCGTGAAACGCCACCCTCCGTTGGCCGCAGTGGCCCCCAGTGGGCCCGTGGGTCCACTCGAACTCGCGGGTAGTGCGGGTTGCGCCGGAGCTCCCGCGGCCTGCCCGGGGCCTTCCCAAGGTGGTAACGGGCCTCCCGCGGCTGCTGGATTCCCGGAGGGTGCGGCACTGCCACTGCCACTGCCGCCTTCCGCGCTAGCCCTCGCAAAGTCATCGGACGATGGCATAGCGACGTTCATACCGCTCAGTTCACTGCAGAAACCCCCATGGACAGAATTTCTCGTCGAAGGGTCGGTGCAAAGCATTTTCATATACCGCAGTGCGCCCAAACGAACCTTGGCATTGTACTCAGGGCCACCGAGCGAGGCGGCGCAGCCTGGATTGTCCTTTCCTGTCCATGGCTTGGAGTGTCCGTTCGATCTCAGCGCTTGAGCGGCGACCTCAGCTCCACGGTTGTAGGCCAGCGAGTGATAGTAATACTTCGCCTCGAAAGGAAGGGAGTTGTATTTTTGCTTTGAGCTTCCAAGGGCGTCAAGGAATGCCTTAAGGTGGTAGCCATAAACGGCGCCAAAGAGATAAACGGATTGAACCTCGGCGTGCGCGCCGCGCAGAAACACTGTTCTGGTCTGGGGTGCACCATTGTAGGCCTGCACCGACTGAGCTGTGGAGCTTTGAAGGGCGTCAGCCTGAAGTTCAACCGGCAAATCCTGGAGGAAAGGACGCGCTTGGGGAATGACGCAATAGGTACCGCCAGTGGGATCTGGGAATGACAGAACTCCTGCAGGACAGGCGCTTTTCTCAATGAAATTGTCCATGCCGAGGAAGTGACCCGTGCTGATCGCCTCGTGTCCCGTCTTTGCCCTAATTTCAGCTTTGGACTGCTGGAAAGCCAAATAGCCACCTTCATGCAGGTAATTCAGCCAGAGCTCTACCGTACTTACCGAACCGCTTCCCGCTAACGTTCCGTTCACCCTCCTTGCGACACTGGACAAGGCATTAATCGCGTTGCTCTCAAGGAAATACACCCCTGTTGGGGATGAGGCATTTCCGAGCCGTCTGCACGTTTCGTGCGTGCTTGGGTTCTCCCATCGAGATTCAACGGGGACGTAACAGTGGTTGTGCGTTTGCTGCCCGTCGAAATAAGGATCGAATCGAAGCCGCGGGCCCGCTCCGACGCTCCTGTGTGCTGCCAACCACATTGCAAGACGAGTTGGTTGAGTCGCGCCGAAAAACGTCGGGCTGTACTCGACCCCGAACCGGGTTCCGTCCGCGTTCCCCGAATTGGCGAAAGGGGTGGCGTCCAGGGCGCATTCCTTGGCCTGATTGGAGGAATACTCCGTTTTGGCACCGAGCTGCTCGGTGCGGCATCCTCCGACAGCTCCGAGCGCCAAGGAAAGCGAAGTGAGCGAGAACGTTCTTGAAGTCGGGCGCATGGTTTACCCCCCCCCCGGGCGAGATTGCGATTGGGCCTTTGAGTGACACAGCCCGACGGGGCGTATCGGCCGGCCTCACTTCGAACTTTAATCGCTGCAGTTTCGCTGCAGTTTCGCTGCAGTTTCGCTGCAATGACGATGGCAGTACGCAACGACTCTTTCAGGGCTGTTGCAAAAAGCGAGCGCATTCCATCACAAAAAACTCGACGAACCCGTGCCTACGGGTGGCGGAGTATCGCATTTACGAGTTCTTTCACCCTAATCACATACGTCCGCTGGTGATTCACGTCGCCGTTGTAATGGAACATCGCGCGATCGTACCTGGCCGCAAGGTTTTCCGCTCGCGAACGGGCGACGTGGATTTTCAACATCATCGCGCCGAACTCTAGCGAGTATTCGGTGTACGAGGGGAGGGCGGCGAGTTGAGAATTGATGCTTCTCGAGAGGAACGTGTTGAGGTCGGCCTCGGTCGTGCGGCGAGCTGCTGCCGGAGCTCCTCCGTCGCAGGCCAGAATCACTCTCCGGAAATGATCGATGACCTCACCATTGGCATGAGCTCTACTCGCGGAGTTAGGGCGATTCCAATCGAGCGCGCTTGTGGGAGTGGCCTTGCCTCCTTGAAAGCCAAGTTGGTGGTTCACCTCGGCCGCGCCGATCCGCACGAGCTGCGTGAATCCTCGAGCGCCAGTTTCGCTTTCGGCATCTCGCTTGAAGGTGGATTCCTTGTGGATCATCGCGGCGAAGTAGACCGGATCGAGTCCAAAGCAGGCCGCGGTGCCGATGATGCGCCGCGCGAGGTCGGCGTTCGTCAAGTGCGGGTCACTCTGGGCTCTGCCGGGGTTGGATGCCGCGATGTAGCGTTGGAGCCGGTCCACTGAGTAGTCCGCATGAATCACGTGCGACGCACGAAGGTCGGCAAGATAAGGTGCGAGCGACATGCCCGACGTCTCCGAGCCCCTTTCGCCCTCGCCGGGCGCGCACGCGATGCAACTCAAAACGACGAGTCCAATTCCCAAGCGTTTGGTCAAGGCGATTTCCCCCACCCCACACACACCAGATAAATCAGTAGTGATAGGGTTTATCGGAAGATCGTGCGGAAAACTTAAAGCGTTTTTTTAGCGACCGAACCAGGCCTCCACCACCTTGTCGGCGCACGCCTTGGCGTCGAGCGTCGTTGCGCCATCTTGCGCGCGGCTTTCCGGCGAGCCCGCCTCGCCGTCGACGATGCAAAAGTGGTTGACCTCGGGCAGACGCTCGGGCGCTGCGTCGAACAGGCGGCCAAGTTCGACAAGGCCCTCATCGCTCACGAGACCATCGCGCGCGCCCGAAATGAGTCGCACGGGAACGCGGGGTGCGGTGGGCGAAACGAAGAGACGCGACACGCCGAAAAGCACAATGCGGCGCACGTTGGCGGGAGGGGCGTCGGTGACGGGAGCCAGGATGGCGCCTCCCGCGCTGTGGCCGAAGATTTCCACGTCGGCTTTGGGAGAAAAGGCGCGCGCAAACGTGAACGCCTTTGCCTGCTCGGCCGGACTCTCGCGAAACACCGGCCAGTCGTAGTCGACCACGAGCACCAGCGAGCCGCGCGTGTCGGCGAGGGTGCGGGCGAAGGTGGCCATGGAGGAGGCGGGAATCAGGGCTCCCGGGCTCACGATGTGCACAATGTTTGGCACGGGCCGAGTGTCCGCCGCCCACAGGAGCGCGCGCGCTTGCCCCGAAGGACTTTCATCGGGAAGGGAAACCTCGACGCCTTCGAGGGGGACGCGATCCGCCACGAGTGAGGCAACGGACGCTTCAAGGGAGGGTGGGGAGGGCTGGGAGGGTGGGGAGGGTGGGGAGAGCTTAAGGGAGGCAGATGCGGCCGAGGCCAGTGACGACAGGGCAAGCGAAGCGCAAAGGCCTGCCATGACCAAAGAGCGGTGTTTCGTGGTGAGCGCTGAAACGTAGGTCATGCAAAGTCTCCTGGAAGGCGCAAAGGAGGGAGGTCAGCGGGTTTCCCTGGTGTACCGGCCGCAGCCCACCCGGGGCAACACGAAATGACCTGCGAGGAGCGGAGGGCGCATGCACGATCAGGGAGTGAGAGCGAGAGAGGAAGGCGTCCAAAGCCCGTCCGTTTGCCCGCGCCCGCGATCTGTGGTTTCTTGTTGAGGTTTTGGAGCCCACTGACACCGAAGGCGGCAATTCGTGACCTCTCCTCTTCCCCGGGGCCGACGAGTCCTTTGTAATGGTTTGGCGTTGGCCCACGCAGTGACCCCTCTTCTGAGCCCAGTCTTGAGCATTGGGGGTGGGCTTCTCGCCGTCCCCGCGCACGCCCAACAAAAGGGCGATCGTATCGTCGAAGTGCGTGTCGAAGGCAACCGTGCCGTGCAGGCGGATGCCGTCAAAGGGCTCATGAACCTCAAAAACGGGTCGCTCTTCGATGCCACCGTCTTGCGCAACGACATCAAGGCCATCTTCGGGAGCGGATTCTTCCAAGACGTCCAAGTCGACACCGTGCGAGGCACCGGCGGTCTAACGCTGTTGGTGCGCGTCGTAGAGAAGCCATCCATTCGCGAGATTCGTTTCGTCGGCTTCGAGGCGGTGAGCGAGAGCTCACTCAACGACAAGCTCCAGGTGAAGCGCTACACCATCGTCGACGAACGAAAAATTACCGGCGACCTGCGGGTCATCGAGCAGCAGTACATTGAGAAGGGCTATTACCTCGCGCGCGCGACGTTCACGCTCGACACCACGGAGTCGGGCGAGGTCACGCTCACCTACCGGGTGATAGAGAACGACCCCGTGGCGGTGTCCCGCGTCAACGTCATCGGCAACCACTGGTTTTCCGACGGCGATCTCAAAGGAGGAATGGCCACGCGCGAAAAGCGGTGGACGTCTTTCCTCAACAACGCAGGCACCTTCAAAGACGAGTTCGTGAATCGAGATAAGGAGTGGCTCGCCTACTTCCATCGCGACAACGGATTCGCCGAAGCCAACGTCGCCTCGCCGCAGGCGCGCCTCGACACCGGCCGGCAGAACGTCGAGGTGAGCTACTACGTCGAAGAGGGTGAACGCTTCGACGTGGGCCGCATCAAGGTCTCCGGCGACATCATTTTCCCGGAAACCGACGTGAAGGAAAAGCTTGCTCTGAAAGAGGGCGCTCTGTTCCGCATTTCACGTTTCCAGGCCGACCTCCGGACGCTCTCCGACATGTATGGCGACGAGGGCTACGCCTTCGTAGACGTCGTTCCTAAAACAACGGCCAACCGCGAAACGCGCATCATCGACATCGAGTACGTCGTCACCAAGGGTGAAAAGGCATACTTTCGCAACATCATCGTCGAAGGCAACACGAAAACACGCGACAACGTCGTGCGCCGTAACGTGAAGGTCACCGAGGGCGAGCGCTTCCACGCCACCCGGCTCGACAAGAGCAAGGAAGCCATCGACCGCCTCGGTTACTTCACCGAAGTGCAGGTCAATCGCGAGCCCGACCAGAAGAACCGCCGCGTTGACTTGCGCGTGAAGGTCAAGGAGAAGTCCACAGGGCAGCTGTCGGCGAGCATCGGCGCGAGCCCGAGCTCCAGCGGCCGCGAGTTCAACTTCTTCGCGCAGGGCCAATATTCCGAGGCGAACCTCATCGGAAAGGGGTGGAGCCTCGGACTCACGGCGAACCTCACCCCGGCCGGCAGCTATGGCCTGTCCACCAACTTCACGGAGCCATCCATCAACGATGGCCCCTGGAGCGCGTCGCTCTTCGCGAGCTACGACTACGAGGTGAGCAAGCCGTTCGACTTCGAGCGCAATCGGTACACGACCATCCGGCGCGCGGGGACGAGCATCGGACGTGAGATTTTCGTCGAAGACCTTCGCTTCAACCTTGGGTACTCCTACGAGCGGGTCACCACCAACGACATCAACCCCGTGCTCAAGCCCTTCACCAAGGTGGGCGACACCGAGCGGGTGTCGCAAACGCTGAGCTACAACAAGACCAACAACAACCTGCAGCCCACGAGCGGATACTACCTGTCGGCGTCGAACACGCTCGGCATGAAGATCCTTGGGGGACAGCACCGTTTCGGGCTCGTGGAAGGGAGCGCGGCGTATTACATCCCCGTCCCCCTGAACGACGATTACCTTACGAATTTCCGCTTCGCCTTCGAGCCGGCCTACGTTTACCCCCTCGGGGGTCAGCCCATTCCCTATTGGGAGCGGCTGCGCTTGGGGTCGCTCCTCAACATGAAGGCCTACTTCCAGGAAGAAAACGTCATCAGCCCCCTGGTGGACGTCATGATCTCCCCCGACTCGGGAACTGTCCGCAAGATCGACAAAGGTGGTAACCGTCGACTCTATTGGTCGGGAGAGTATTTCTTCCCCCTCATTCCCGAGGCCAACCTCCGTTTGGTGACCTTCGGCGAGGCCGGAACCGTGCTCGACGATCGCGAGCACTTCGAGATGGAGAAGCTCAAGTACGACGTCGGATTCGGATTCCGATGGCTCACGCCCATCGCTCCCTTCCGCTTCGAATGGGCTTGGCCCGTCGAGAAGGGGCGCCTTGGCGAAAGCCAGTTCATCTTCTTCATCGGAAACGACAACGCGTCCTCACTCGGACGCTGATGCCACGCGCCCCCCGGAGCCCGTTCGGAGTGGCTCCCGGGCGGGCGATTCACAGTGCGCGTAGGCGCCCCTCAAGGAGAGAGACCCCATGATCTGCACCCCATCCAAAACCTTGGCTCCCATGGCAATGTTCGCGAGCATTCGATTCCCGAAAGGGCTCATTGCGCTTTCCTTGACCCTCGCGCCGTCGCTGGCCCTAGCGCAGGGTGCGTCCCCTGCTGCCCCCGCTGCCCCCGCAGCCCCCGCAGCGTCTTCCACCACCTCGAAGTCCGCCGGCATGAGGTTCGCCTTCGTCGACATGCAAGCTGCCATTCTCCAAACCGAACAAGGCAAAGTGGCCAAGGCGAAAATAGAAAAAGAGGCTGAGGCCAAGCGTAGGGATATCCTCGACCAGGAGAAGGATCTCAAGAAGCTCGACGACGAGTTCCAAGCCCAGCAGGCGGTTCTTTCGGACGACGCCAAGAAGTCGAAGCAGTCCGAGTTCCAGGGCAAGTTCCAAAAGCTGCAGGCGGCGCGCATGCAGTTCGAGCAGGACGTCCGTCAAAAAGAAATGCAGGAAACCCAGAAGATCTTCCAGAACCTCTCCGCCGTCATCGACGATGTGGCGAAGCGCAAGGGATACGACATGGTGTTCGAGCGCGGGGCGGGAGCAGTCCTTTACGCGGCCCGTATCGACGACCTCACGGGCGATGTCGTGACCGCTTACAACTCCAAGCACAAGGTCGCGAGCAAGTGACGAGTTCCCAGTCCTCTTCGGGACAAATGGTCCTGCGTTCGAACGATCTCGTGGAGCGCTACGGTTGCGTCCTCCGTGGTGGGCCTTTCGACGACGTGCGCGACTTCGTCGGGCTCGCACCGCTGTCGCACGCGACGGCGGAGACCATCGCTTTCCTCTCCAATGACAAGTACCTCGACGAGGCGGTCGTCACGCGCGCGGGTGCTCTCCTGTGCACGGCTGCCCATGCCGACGCCTTGGCTGCCCGAGCGGGTGAACGAGCCGAAAAGCTCGGCACCCTTGCTGCTCCCGCTCCCCAGCTGTTCGTGACCGCTGAGCCCTACGTCGTGTTCGCTCGCTTGGCACAGTTGTTCTTCAAGCCCGTCCATCCTTGGGAAGGCCACAGTCCACAAGCTCATGTCGACGCTTCCGCCACCGTGGATCCGTCCGCGGTCCTGTTCCCTTTTTGTTTCGTGGGGCCTGGTGCCCGGGTGGGAGCGCGCTCTGTGGTTTACACCGGCGTGTTCGTGGGTGCCGGGAGCGTCGTGGGAGACGATTGCATCCTCTACCCGAACGCCGTTGTGAGAGAGGGCTGTAGGCTCGGCGACCGGTGCATCCTCAACCCTGGCGCGGTCGTGGGCGGCGACGGGTTCGGTTTCGCGCCGTCGGGCATGGAGAACGTGAAGATCCCGCAGGTGGGTGGAGTCCGCATCGAAGACGACGTGGAGCTCGGGGCGAACGCGTGCGTCGACCGCGGTGCCATGGCGGACACTTTCGTGGGGCGGCAAACCAAAATCGACTCCCTCGTCATCGTTGCGCACAACGTGCGCATCGGGCAGGCGTGTTTCATCGCCGCGCAGACGGGCATCGCAGGCAGCGCTGCGCTCGGCGATCGCGTGACGCTCGCGGGCCAAGTAGGCGTTGCGGGTCACGTGAAGGTCGGTGCCCACGTTACGGTGCTCGCGCAAGCTGGCGTCGCGAAGGATCTTCCGACGCCCGGGGTGTACAACGGGACTCCGGCGCGTCCGAGTCGTGAACTTTTGAGGCAGACGGCTGCATTGAACCGCCTCGTCGGAACCCGCAAGGGCACTTGGCGGCCCGGCAACGATTGACTGAACACTCCGCATCCAGGAGAGACTTCCGCAATGGCTCCTAACGAATCAAACACGCGCGGCCCCGCGCTCACGTACGATGGCATCATCGATCTCCTCCCTCACCGCCCGCCCCTCCTCCTCGTCGATCGTGTCCTGACGTTCGACGTGGAGGACGTGGCGGCCATGGCCATCGAGGCCACCAAATGCGTGAGTTCCCTCGACCCCGTGTTCGCGGGCCATTTTCCAGGCAATCCGGTTTTCCCGGGTGTCTACATCGTGGAGGGGCTCGCGCAGGCGAGCGCACTCATGTGCTTCACGTACTTCCGCCGAAAGGGCATGGCGTTCGAAGCCAAGTGCCTCCTGACGAGCATCGACGAGGCGCGCTTCCGCAAGCCCGTGGTTCCTGGCGACGTGCTGCACTACCATGTGAAGTACGAGCGCTCTCGGGGTCATTTCGCGTGGTTCCATGGCGTGGCCAAGGTCGACGGCGAAGTCGTCGCCGAAGCCAAGTTCTCGGCGCTGTTGCCCACCGCGCTCAAACCTTGACCGCGTCACAACGAAGGAAACAGCCATGAAGGATGGAAATACGGACGTCGTCATCCACGCCACCGCCATCGTCTCGCCTGGGGCGCAGCTCGGAGTGGGCGTGAACGTCGGGCCTTTTTGCGTGGTCGGCCCGCACGTCCGCGTGGGCGACGGCACTCGCCTTCACAGCCATGTGGTCCTTGAGGGCCACACCACGCTGGGCGCGCGCAACGAAATTTTCCCCTTCGCAAGCGTGGGGCACGCCCCGCAAGACCTCAAGTACAAGGGCGAGCCCACGACGCTCGTCATCGGCGACGAGAACCGCATCCGCGAAGGCGCGACTCTACAGCCTGGCACCGTGCAGGATAAAGGAACGACGCTGGTCGGTTCGCGCAACCTGTTCATGGCATACGTCCACGTGGCGCACGACTGCGTCATCGGCGACGAGTGCATCTTCGCCAACGCAACTCAGCTTGCCGGCCATGTCATCGTCGAGAATCGGGCGGTGCTCGGATCCATGTCGGCCGTCCACCAGTTCTGCCGTGTGGGCGAACTCTCCATGTCGGGCGCCAACGCCATGGTGGCCGCGGATCTCCCCCCATTTTGCGTTGCGCAAGGCGACCGCGCCGTGCTGCGGGGCCTGAACCTCGTGGGTCTGCGCCGGCGCGGCTTCACGTCGGAACAGGTCGGGCGGCTCAAGGAAGCCTACCGGATCGTTTTCGCTTCTGGGCATCCGACCTTGGAGGCGGCTTTGGCCGAGTGCGCGGCGGCGGGCCTTTCCGAAGATCCCGCGGTCCAACCGTTCCTGGGGTTCGTGCGCGATTCGGGCAAGCGGGGACTCATTCGCCCCGAGCTGGGTGGCCCTGGTGCGGCCGACTGAGGCGCGCGGAGCTTTGACCAGTGAGTCTAGGCCCCTTGAAGTTTGCATCGTCGCCGGCGAGGCCAGCGGTGATCTCCAAGGAGCGCTCCTGGTGCGCGCACTGAAGGCGCTCGCGCCGCCTGGCTTGCAGGAGCGTGGGATGAACCTCTGGGGCGCCGCGGGCGAGAACCTCGTGGCCGAAGGAGTGGAGGCCATCGTGTCCACCGACGATTTGGCGGTCATGGGATTCGCCGAGGTCGCGGCCCACTACGGAGTGCTCTCACGCCGCTTTCGGGCGTTACGTGAGGCCCTGCACCGCCGCCGCCCCAACGTCGTCATCCTCATCGACTACCCGGGCTTCAACCTCGACTTCGCGCGGGAGGCCCGCGACGTCGGCGCGCTCGTTTGTTACCATATCGCGCCCAAGGCTTGGGCTCATGGCGCAGGTCGTGCCGAGAGGCTGGCCGCGAGCGTCGACCTCCTCACCTGCATCCTGCCCTTCGAGGAGGAATGGTTCCGATCGCGTGGGGTACGGGCTCATTTCGTAGGAAACCCGCTGTTCGACGCCACACAAGAGTTCCTCCAACGCGCGGGACCCATCGCACGCGAGCCCGGTCTTGTTGCGCTGCTCCCCGGCAGTCGTCGTTCGGAGATCTCCCGTGTCCTGCCGGTCATGGTGCAGGCTCTTTTCGAGTTGAGGCGGCGCGCGCCCGATCTCGACGTTCGCGCGGCCATTCCTGTGGCGCCCACGTTGCCCACCGCCTTCGTGCGCGAGATCGCGCGTGCAGCCGCGCGCGCGGCGGGAGCGTCCCCCGAGGAGTGTGACACGCTCATAAGGGTGGCCAGGGGTGAAGCGTACGAATTGCTGGCACGTTGTTCTTACGCGTGGGTGTGCTCCGGGACAGCCACCTTGGAGGCCGCGCTCCTCGGCGCGCCCCAGGGCGTGGTGTTCCGCATGAGTGCTACGACCTTCCAGATTGCCAAACGCATCGTGAAACTCCGGTGGGTGAGCCTCGTGAACCTTTGCGCCGACGAGATGGTGGCTCCCGAGTTTCTCCAGCACCTCGCCACGCCCGGCGCCCTGGCAGGACATGCCCAGCGGATGCTCGATCCGGACGACGCCACCGAGCGCGACGCTCAAGCCGCCGCTTACTCCGCCTTGCGTGCGCGCTTTCCGCCCGACGCCGCCGCCAACGCGGCGCGACTTGTTTGGGGACTCTTCGAGGAGGCGCCCCGCGAGGAAACATCGCGCTTGCGCTGGAGTGCGCGGCGCCGGGGAGGGGTGGCGTGACCAAGCCGTCGGTGGGATCGCTCGGGCGCTGCATTTGGCAGGCGATGCGCCGTGACCTGTTTCTCGGCGTGCCGTTCGTGCCTCTGTACTCGGCCGCCGAGGTGTTCATCGGCTTTGCGGTCGGAAGCCTCCTGCAGCTCATCTTCGTGGACACGCCTAGGGTTCCCGTGGCGGAACTCTTGCCCGAGGGCCTGCGCGGAGTCGTGCGATTCGGGCAGACCCTCGATCGCAAGGACCTCGCCTTCACCGTTCCCCTCGTCATCGTCTTGGCGAGCTTCCTCAAGCTCGTGTCGGGATTCCTGTCCACTTACCTCATCGAGCGCGCGGGGCACCGCGCGGCGCACGCGCTCCGCGAAAACCTCTTGCGGGGTTTCCTAGGCTCGCGCGGCAACGTCGTCGACGCTCTGCCGGTGGACGAGCTCGCCAATCAAATGATCATGGACACCACTCTTCTTCAGAGCGCCATCAGCAAGGGCACCGTGAGCGTCCTGCGCGATGGATGCGTGATCGTATTCCTCCTGGTTGGCATGTTCATCATGGCGTTCAAGACCATGCTCGTGGCGCTCGTAATTATCGTTCCCTTGGCCCTCGTGCTGCGAGGTGTATCGAGATCTCTCACGCACTACGCGCAGGGAGGCGCGGCGCGGCAAGTGGCCCTCGCCACGCGCGTGCTTCAGGGGTGGCATGGGCGGCTCACTGTGCATGCGCTGCGTGCCCAAGAGCGCGAGTACGAAGAAACCGCTTCCCACGCCAAGGGTATTTACGCCTTCATGCGGAAGAGTTTCCTGGTGCGAACGGCGTTCCGCCCTTCCACCGAACTCTTGGCCATCGGTCTTTTGGCGGCATTGCTGTGGCTCAAATTCCGGGCTCCAGAGAGCTTCAACGCCGCCACGGTGACAAGCCTGTTCGTGCTGGGCGCGCTCGCGTTCCGTCCGCTCAAGCAGGTTTCAGGCGTCATCGCCCTGGCCTCCGACGTGGCTGCCGTCTATGGCCGGTTGGCGAAGTTGTGGGACACGCTGCACGCGAAGGGAACGGGCGCCATCGACTCGCGCGAACGATCCACGCGTGAGGCGCTGTGCGCGAGCAACCTCACACTCGTCACCGACGGCGGCCGCACGCTCCTCTCCGGCTGTTCCTTGGTCGTTCCCTATGGAGCGCGTGTGGCATTGGTGGGGGAGAGCGGAGCGGGCAAAACGACCTTCCTGCGCGCCGCGGCGGGGTTGCTCGTGCCCACCTCCGGCCGCATCGCGGTGGACGATCACACTGTGCTCGCGACCCAGCATCCTTATGTTTTCAAGGGTTCTCTGCAGGACAACGTCCTTTACCGTGAGGACGTCGACTCGGAGGCTTCCGCTCCCAGCCCCGTGGAACTCGACGCTCTGCGGTCGCTTCTCCTGCGTTTGCGCTTGGCGCATTCCTCCACGGGTGCACAGGTGCTCGCCGAGAAAAACGTCGGCTTTCTTGGAGAGGGGCTATCGGGTGGCGAAAAGGCGCGTGTCGCGTTGGCGCGCCTGCTCCTGCGCCAACCCCGCGTCTTGCTGCTCGACGAGCCCACGGCCAACCTCGATCCCGCAAGCGCTGAGGCGTTCTGGGAGGCCGTCGCGCAATGGAAGGCTCGTGATCCCGGCCGCCACACGGTCGTGGCGGTGTCGCATGCCCTCCACGAGGTTCGTGACTTCGATCGCATCTACGTGTTTCACGAAGGATGCCTCGTTAAGGAGGGCACACCGGCCGAGGTTCTGCCTGCCGAGGTCTTGACGGAAGTGCCGCGAGGCGGAACGTGAGTGGAAGGGCGGCTTCCGCGCGCCTGCGCGCCGTGCTCGACACCCCCCTCGCGCGGCGTCCTGCCTGGGCGCTCCTCGCCACACCCGTGTTGGCGCTCGGCGCGCTGCTCGTGGCGTTGGTTGCTGCGCTCAGGCGCGCCTCCGACGACGCTGCTCGGGCGCGCGGTAAACCCGACGCGTCCTCCGAGCTGTTTCCACGCCTCACGTGCGTGGGAAACGTGATCGTGGGTGGTGCCGGAAAGTCACCGGTCGCACAGTGGCTCTTGCGGGAGCTCCTCGTGCGCGGCGAACGCGTGGCGTTGGTTGCGCGAGGCTACGGAGCGGGCAGGGGCGTGCCTCCGGGGAATGGGAGTCCCCTGGTGGCGCGAGCCGACACCGCCATGGAAGACCCCCGCATCCGCGCGCTCCTGGCCGACGAGGTGCACGAACACCTGTGCCTTTTGGAAGCCGCCTTGGGGGCTGGCGCATGGAAGCGTTGTCACGTTGTCCAAGGAGCCGATCGTGCAGAGGGGCTCGCGCGTCTCGCCCATATGCTGGAGCGCCACGAGGGGCTCGATGCGGCGGGAATCGCGCGCGTGGTGCCGGTGATGGACGATGGGCTGCAGCATTTCCAAGTGCGGCCGAGGACTCGCGTGTGCGTGTGGAACGAGGGGCTGTTCGATACCGCACCGCGGGCCGCATTGCCGCTAGGGCCGTATCGCGAGGGATGGCCAGGAAGCGTTCCTCGTTTCCTTCGCCGTTTCGATCTCCATGTTTGGTCTCGTCTTCCGGTGGATGCGGATCCGGCGGTGCGCGCATCGTTCTTGGCGCGTGTTCGCGCCAGGGCTCGAGCCGCGGAGTCTGAAGCACCCGCCCATGCCTTGGCGCGCGCGCATTCCGCGTGGCTCGCTCCCCAGCCTGTGCCGACCCATGCGCAGACGGATGATCTCGCCCAAGCCCTGCGGCGCGGAACCGTCATCCTCCTTTGTGGTGTTGCGAATCCCGACGCGTTCGAGCGCGACGCGCGCGGCATGCTCCGTGGCCTTCTCGCGGGGCGGGAGGAAGCGCAGGCGTCCGTCGGCTTGGCGCCCCTGTTCATTATGGCCGATCATGCATTGCCTACGGGGATGGCCGCTGACGCACTAGCGCGCTGCGAGCGCGTCGTGACCACCGCCAAGGACGCCTCACGTTTGCGAGACGACCCCCGATTCTCGCGGCTCAGGCGCGATGGACACGCCTGGGTCCTGTGTGTCACAATTCACGTCGAAGATGTGTTCGAAATCGCGTTCGATGTCCAACGTCTCGTCGCAAGGTAGGTCCATGACGTCAACGCAGCTCGTGCCACCGGCGCGTTCCTTGGCCTTCCGCAACAACGTCGCCGCCTTGATCCTCGTGGGCGAGGAGAACCCTCCCCGCGTCCTTGCATGCGAGCGTGCGGAAGGAGGCGGGTGGCAGTCGGTGCAAGGCGGCGTGGAGCCAAATGATTCCGATCTCGAGGCCGCCATCGTGCGTGAAATCGGCGAGGAGATCGGTGTGGCTCCCTCCGACGTCACAATCGAGGGGCGCTCGCGCTATTGGCGCCGCTACCGTTTTCCGCCGGAAGTCGTCGCGCGTTGGAAGAGGCCAACCCATGGCCATGCGGGGCAGGAACAGATGTGGTTCCTCGCGCGCATCGCTTCAACCGAGGTGGCCGATCTGTCCCGTTCCCAAGGGGAGTTCTGTTCCCTGCGGACCCTTTCGCCGCGAGAATTGGTGGACGCCTACGTCCTCTGGAAGCGTGCTTGCGTCCTCGATTTTTGCATGGAGATGGGGCTACTAGTATGAAAATCGTGGAACGGAACTTCGAGGGTAGGGAGCACTCCGGAATGCAGGAATCCGAATCACCCGCGCCACGCGCGAAAGATCGCGACGACGAAATCGACCTCGTCGAGTTGCTAGGTTTCGTGATGCGCATCCGAAAGCCTTTGCTGCTTGGCATGGTGGCCGGAAGCGTCCTTGGCGCGGCGTGGGTGTTCGGGTTCCAGCGTCCCCTCTACGAGTCGAGCGTGTCCGTTACCATCGATCCGACGTCGTTGCCCGCCATCAACGATCCCAAACGCATTGTGGAAGCTTATCAAGACGCGCTCGGTTCGCCCGACTTGGCCGCGGTGGCGTTCCGTCGCATCGTCGAATCCTCGAAACCCTTTGCCGACGCCATGGCTGCCCGCGGCCTTGCTCTCGGGGATCTCGTCAACTCCCAAACGCAGGGCGAGGAGAGGGCCCCGCGCCCCCTTCGCGTTGCCCACCAGAACTCGTCGCAGGACTTTGTTCTTGAGACCTCCTTTCCCGTGGCGGGACTCGGCGACGAGGCTGCGCGCTTGCTCGTGCAAGGATTGAACGATGCCGCCAACGAGCACAACGCGCGCGCGGTTTCGCTCAATCAAGAGGCGGCCAAGAATCTCGTGCGGCAAGCCACGCGCGCTGTGGAGGAGGCCGAAGCCTCGGCGGCAAACGTGCAGAGCCAGCATGAAGCGGAGCTCACCCGTATCCGCAGCGATCTCGCGCGCCTCGAGTATCGTCTCATCCGCAAGGCGGGCAATTCCTCCGACCTCCTGCGATTCATCGACTCCCCTCGCGAGCCTCAAACGCTCCGGCTGATTACGGGTGTCGAGCAATCGGGCCCTCTCGAGAAACCCGTAGCGACGTTGGAGCTCGACCGGGTCCTCCGCCTCGCGAGCGCACTCGAAGAGGAGAAGCGCCTCTCGGAGAAGGAAGCCGATGATGTGCGCGCCGATCTCGTCAAACTCCAGTTGGGCTTCCATCGCAACGAGTCGTTGTACTCGAGCGTCATTTCAGCCAACGGCGCGGTCATGCGCACACTTTACGACTCCATGTCGAAGGCCGTCGTGCCGCTCGCGCGCGCGGAGGCTTTCCTTCCGCTCTTCAAACTCAATGAACAGCTCTACAGGGAGAACCCGGCGGCGCGCTCGTTCGAAGTGCCCGCGCGACGTCGCATCGCCATCATCGCCGTTGCCGCTCTGGCGGGGCTCCTTGCCGGCGGCTTCATCGGCGCCTTGCGGGAGTTCCTTGCGAGGAACGGTGCGAAGTTCAGGGAACTGACTCGGGAAGGGAACTGACAATGGAAATGAACAAGCTCGTGGATTCGGCCATGGCCGCCATCGACGACATCCGCGACGGCGCCACGCTCATGGTGGGAGGATTCGGCTTGTGCGGAATCCCCGAGCACCTCATTGAAGCGCTGCGGGTGAAAGGCGTTAAGAATCTCGTCTGCATCTCCAACAACGCCGGTGTCGATGACTTCGGCCTCGGCCGGCTCCTCAAGGCCGGACAGGTGCGCAAGATGGTGAGCAGTTACGTTGGCGAGAACAAGACCTTCGAGCGACTCTTCCTCGAAGGCGCGCTGGAGGTCGAGCTCGTTCCACAAGGCACGCTCGCCGAACGCATCCGCGCCGGTGGCGCGGGCATACCCGCATTCTACACGCCCACCGGAGTGGGCACCCCGGTGGCGGCTGGCAAGGAAACGAAAGTCTTCGACGGCCGTGAGTACGTCCTCGAGCGGGCGCTCAAAGCGGACTTCGCGCTCGTCAAGGCGCGCCGAGGCGATCCCCTCGGAAACCTGCAGTACGACTTCACGGCGATGAACTTCAATCCGGCCATGGCCACCGCGGCCAAGGTGACCATCGCCGAAGTCGAAGAGGTCGTATCCGTTGGCGAACTGAATCCCATGACAGTCCATACTCCCGGCATCTACGTGCAGCGGCTTGTGCACGGAGGAGCTTACGAGAAACGCATCGAACAGCGAACGACGCGAGCGCGTCCGGAGGCGGCCCCCTCCTCGGGGCGCGCGGGAGGTGCCTTGTGAGCTCATCTGTCGTCCCTCTCTCCCTCCTCTCCCGCGAGCAGCTCGCGCGACGCGCCTCCCGCGAGGTGCGCGCCGGCATGTACGTGAACCTCGGTATCGGCATCCCGACGCTCGTGGCCAACGAGATCCCGGAAGGGATGCCCGTGGTCCTGCAGAGTGAGAACGGCATCCTTGGGATGGGTCCGTTCCCTTATGCCGGTGAGGAGCGCGCCGATCTCATCAACGCGGGCAAGCAGACCGTGACCCTCGCTCCCGGCGCCTCCATCTTCTCCTCCGACGCGTCGTTCGCCATGATCCGCGGTGGCCACGTGGATCTGACCATCCTCGGCGCCATGGAGGTCAGTGAGCACGGGGATCTCGCCAACTGGATGATTCCCGGCAAGATGGTTAAGGGCATGGGTGGAGCCATGGACCTCGTGGCGGGTTCACCCTGCGTGGTGGTCGTTATGCAGCACTGCGCGCCCGACGGCAGCCCCAAGGTGCTCAAGCAATGTAAGCTCCCACTCACAGGACAGCGCGTGGTGAAGACCGTCATCACCGATCGCGCCGTTCTCGAGGTGAGGCCCGAGGGTCTTTTCGTGCTCGAAATCATCGCCGGCCTTTCGCTTGCCGATCTCCAAGCCTGCACCGAGGCCACCCTGCGACCGTCGCCCGAAGGAATTCGGGAGCTGCGCGCGTGAGCGCCGGCGGGCTCCAAGCCGGTACCGCTCCCGACAAAGGAAACCTCGAAGAGCACAAGGAGCACTTCGAGGCCTCCATCCCAGCGTTCGCAGGGCGAGGGTTGCGCGTTAAGTCGGTAAACCCGCCGCCCAAAGCCACCGTGCGCGTTCCTGGTTCCAAGAGTTTCACCAATCGCGCGGCTGTGCTGGCGGGCATGTGCCCACGCCCAGTGACCCTTGAGGGAGTCCTGCTCTCCGATGATTCCTGGTGGGCGTTGGCCTCCCTGGAGCGTCTTGGGTTTCGTATCGATCTGTGTCCGTCGTCGGGGAACGTGCACGTGGAACCGCCGTCACGCCGCATGGGCGACGTCGGACCCATACCCCTTTATTTTGGCATGGCAGGGACACTCGCTCGATTTTTCCCCGCGGTCGTTCTGAACTTCGAGACGACCTTTCCAGCTTTGGGGCCTTTGGCGGTCAATGCCGGCGGAGCCCCTCGCCTGTGCGACCGTCCGCTCTCCGAACTCGTCGCTGCGTTGCGCTCCCTAGGCGGGAGGATTTCCTCCGACAAATTGCCCTGCATCATCGAAAGTGGCTCCCTCGCAGGGCAGTGCTTCATCAGCGGCAAGACCTCGGGGCAGTTCCTGAGTGGCCTTCTCCTCGCCGCCGCGGGAGCCCGCGCCCCCATCTTCATCGACCGCGTCGACGATCTCGTCCAGCCCGACTATGTCCGCATGACGGTGCAGGCCCTCAATGCCTTCGGTGGCCACGTCGAGCACGACGATGAGCTCCGAGAGTTCCATGTCGAGTGTCCTTCGGGCCTCGCGGCCGAGCGCTTCGCTATCGAGGCCGATGCGTCCACCGCGTGTTACTTCATGGCTTTCGCGGCGATTTTCGACATCGAACTCGTCCTCGAGAATATCGGCTCGTCGTCGCTCCAGCCCGACCTCGGGTTCGCCCAATTCCTGGGTCGGCTCGGGGCCCGCGTTTCTGTGGAGCCCGGGCGCGTGGTCGTGTCGTCCCGCGGGACGGGACCCGCCGGACGCGACGCCAACTCGGCCTTCAAGGGAGGGGTCCATGCCGACTTCTCTGCCTGTTCCGATCAAGCGCTCACGGCAGCCGTTTTGGCCCTCTTCGCCGACGGTCCCGTGCACATCCATGGGGTCGAGCATATCCGCAAGCACGAGTCCGACCGGGTGGCGAGCCTCGTGGCCAACATTCGCGCGCTCGGCGTATCCTGTGACGAGTTCCCCGACGGCTTTCGCGTAACGCCGCCCGCTCCCGGAACGTCGCTCTCCGGCTCGTGGGACACCCACCACGACCATCGTTTCGGCATGACGGGCTTCCTGTTAGCCGCCCGCCATGGGGACGTCGAAATCCTCTCTCCGGGATGCGTCGAGAAAACCGCGCCCGACTTTTTCGCCCGCATGGGAGAGCTAGGCGTCGAGTACCGGTGAAGGCAATCCGGCCGAGACGTTCAAGCGCGAGTTGGGCAGATAGAAAAACAGCGTCAGGTCGAGGTGAACGCCGCTTCGAACGTGCCCGATGCAGCTACCGCGCTTGGTTTCATGAAGAACCGGTGCAAGGAACGCTTGGCTGAAGTCACGAATGGACAACTCTGGAGCGCTTTTCGGGCCGCGGCCATGGATCTTCCCTACGAGAACAAAATTCGTTGGTCCACCGTCGACCTGACTCATGACACCGATGGGGGGGGGCTCGAGGCCTTCGAGACTTTTTGGGTCCATCCCGAGGGTGAGTCCTTTCCATATTAGCGCCTTTGGCGCGGACCTTGACGGCGTCCTCTCAAGTCTCCCATCGGGATGCCGATACCGCGTGGACCTTTCGGAGGATTGACGATGACCACGCGCAAAGCGCCTTCTGCCCTCTCGGCTCCCTCGCTCCTCGTGCTCGTAGGGCTCGCCGCGGCTGCGGCCTGCGTTCCGAAGAAGGAAGGAGGAGCGCAAACCGAGGGTCGTCCCCTGCCGCCCCATGCCAAGGCGCCCTTCGTTTGCGCGCCGCCTGTGACGGAGGAGGGCTTCATTCCTTTGCCTGAGTCGCTGCCACCCGCCAACTCGGGCTTGGCCAGCAAGGGTCACATCATTGCCCAGCTCGATCCGAGGCCGGGGGTGAACCCTGTTTCATTGTTTGTTCCCCATACGAACTTTGGGGATCCTAACCTCGCGTGTGCGGTGGGAACATTGCCTCAACCCGGCATGGCTCCGCAACAGCAACAGCAACAGCAACAGCAACAGCAACAGCAACAGCAACAGCAACAGCAACAGCAGCAGCAGCAACAACAGCAACAACAGCAGCAGCAAGAGCAGCAACAACAACCGAAGCAGGCGCAGCAGCAGAACCCAGGCATGATGGGCCTCGCGCCGCAACAGCAGCAGGGCGAAACTGGCGCGGCCGGCATGAACTACTTCCACAACGGCAACTATGAGGGGCGTACTTACGGTCGAGGTACGGCTCTACGCGTTTATTCTGAAGGAAACGTCCTCAACGTTTACCTCCAAAGGGGCGCTTCTCGCATGCACGTGGGGACCGCACAGCCGTGCGCCGGTGCCAAGGGGCGCGGGCTCTACAAGCTCAACTTCACCCAAGCGTGCGTCGTTCAGTATGGCGACGGCAAGGGAAGCAAGGTGTCCGCAGGTGCTGGCTACATTTGGTATCCGCAGTTCAAGCCCATCGGCGCCCAGGCGAAATCCAATTGCGAACACGTGATGAGCGTCTGCTCAGGAATGTCGGATCCCGCAGGCTGCGTCCAACGCTCGGCGCCACAATGCGTGCAAGGCGGCGCTCCGGTGCAGCAGCAGCAGCAGCAGCAGCAGCAGCAGGGGCAATTGCCCAAACCGCCTCCACCAAAGGTCGTGCCTCAGGCGCCAGAGAAGCAGCCTGTGCCGCCCCCTCCGCCTCCGCCACAACAGCAACCGCCAAAGCAGCAGCAGCAGCAGCAGCAGCAGCAACAGCAACAGCAACAGCAACAGCAACAGCAACAGCAACAGCAACAGCAGCAGCAGGCACCATCAGAGCCGTCCATTTGGAAAAAGTAACGCGGGATCTTGCATGACCGGTTGTCCGCTGCCGTCGGCGTTGAGTGACAGAACCGCTCCCGTCGTCAGGGCACGGGGTGGCCGTCAAGCCGCAGTTGGAAGATAAAGTACGTGGGCACGCAGTATCCCCGCGAGTCTTTACCTGCAGTGACCTTCTTCGCCGTTGTGTCGATGTCGTAGAAGGCTTGGCAAATGTAGTCTTCCCGGCAGGCGGTGTTCTCGTCGCATGCCTGGCGCAGTCCCCGTGAAGTTCCACCGAGCAGGCATTTGCTGAAGTCACCGCTCGCGGCGCAGGAGTCGAATGCCGAGCCGCCGTTGTAAGCGCAGAGCTCGGTGCCGGGCGAGAATGCTTTCAATCCAGGAGCGCACTTGCGGTAACAGAGTCCACCGGGGACACCTTGGACGGGCTGGAGGCAAACGTAACCACTGTTCGAGTCTTTTCCGCCGCAGGCGAACGTGGTGTTGTCTATGGAGTCATTGTTTGGGTTCGCGTAGTCGTTCGTGAGCTTACCCTTCACGCAGGGGTCGCCAGCGGTGGGAACGTCGCGCACGCAAGTTCCCACCTCAAGCGAGAGCTGATCGTTGTCCTCGAGGATTTCGCAACGTAAGCCTGTTCCCTGTCCACACCCGAAGGCGACTCCTGGCTGGAAATGCCTCTCGTTGGCGGAGGTGATGCAGCGGCTACCGGCTTTGGGAGTCAGCGCCCCATCGGCTTCGAAGGACAATGGAAGTCGGGGTACGTCGAGGAGCCCCGATGCCAGTTTGTCGATATCCTTCTTGCGACGGATCCTTTCGCTATGAAAGTGTGGAGAATAGCCGACGCGAACCGAATTGAGCGGGTGCACTTTGTCTCCGGACTCGAATCCGAGCACGTGGAATCCTGCTACGCTGTCGCCTTGATGGCAGCCCGCGCAGGTTCCATCGTCGAGGCGCCGCAGAAGCGATTGAGGCGAGTTGAGGAGTTTGAAGCCGGTGAAGTCGACGTCCTTGAACTCCGACGCGCCCAACAAGGAGCCGAAGGGCATGTTCGCGAGTCTGTTGAGGCCATGCGTGGTTCGCGAAACCGATTTAGTGGCGAGGAACTTCTCGGGGATCACATGGCCGCCATCGTCGATGGTCTTTGCGTTCTGCTTAATGAAGGTCACAAGCTCCGACCGCAGGGCCGCATCGGCCCCAACGCGTCCAGCATCGATGGTATTGCGAAGCTTTATGGGCATGAAGCCGTTCGCCGAGCCTGGTGCGAAAATCATCAGGAAATAGGTCGCGGATCCTCCAAGGTCGGGCTTGTTGCTCGCCACGATGCGCGACACCTGGAGGTTGACTTCCAGTTGCTGGAATCGAAGGGTACCGGCTCGAAGCGGGGTCTTCGCCATCCAGTCAACGAATTTCTCGCCGTCATCCACACCCACGGGAACCTTCCACGCGTGTGCGTCGTCGACGCAGGCTTTGCCCGCGCTGTTGAGGGATTTGGGAACCTCAAATACCCAGTTGAGAGTCATGGGAAGACGGGAGAATCCCGCTCCGCGGTTGTTTTTGTCGTAAGCGAGCCGGTAAATGAAACGCACTTCGCCGCAGTTGTCGGCGAACCGTCGCCTATCGATGCGGTTCACGACCGCCACGAGCTCAAAGTTGGCATCGGCCGATCGTAGCCAACGTTTATCGAACAGACGGTTGCGGCCGTCGTCCGCGCGGATATTGAAGTTGTCCGTTTTGGCATGGGCGTCGATTTCGCTCTCGAGCGTCGAGACCATGCTGACGTACCAGTCGTTTTTCTGGATGAGCTCTCCAAGACCAGCATACGGTTGAGCGGGGAACTTACCCCAACGGGCCTTGGCCATGAGATCGGTGAAACGATAGCCCTTGGATTCCAGGGCCGCCATGACTTCGGGCTGGAGGTTCTCCGTTACGAGGCTACCGACCTTCGGAACCTCGATGGGTGGATTGGCGGAAGGGAACAAGAAGCCCGAGATCCTCTCGAACAGGCCTCCCCATGTGGTTGATGTCGTTGCCCCTTGGTCACTTCGACCGCATCCGGAAAGAGTGAGTGCGAGAAGTCCGGAAGCCACCGGTAGAGCCGTTGTGACAAAACGATGAAGAGGCATCGACGTTCTCCAGGAATTGAGATTCGGCGATGCGAGTAGCAAGTGGAGT
>JBIKVI010000193.1:0-8290 GCA_044356935.1 Silvanigrellaceae bacterium
CCGCATCCGCAACTCCACCGAGAATGTAGGAGGCGTCATCGCGCGCACCTACGCGTCGCGCTCACCTATCCCCTCGGAGACCAAGGCCACTTTCGTGGACGGAACGAAGTACATCCCCTTCGCCATCATGAGCGCGGTGGTCGAGGGCATGGACAAGAAGGCATTCCTCGCGATGACCAAGCCGTGATTCCCGCGCGCGCAGAATGAGGAGTCCACGCGCACGGAATTCTCTGTCGCGTGGGTTCACTTTTTCTTCCCTTCCTGACTACACGCCGTTTCCTGTGGGAACGAACACGTTTGGATAGGCCTCTTCCAACGCCGCCGCGTCCGCGCGCCCTTGGGGACGGAGCAGGCGTTGAATCGCGTCGGCCGCATCTGGCTCGCAGCGACACAGGACGCCGCACTGTCCAACGCGTTCTTCGAGCAGCGCGGTTTCCACTGTGAGCCGTTCTTTCTCGAGACGCTCAAGAAGATGCCGATGAAAATGCTCGGCAGTGCGGCGTGCATCGGGACCGAAGAAGTCCCATACCAAAACTTGCTTCATGCTTGGGCCCCGGGATTTGAGTGAATTAAAGGCATACAGAAGTCGTGTGCTCGCGTTTGGAACAACTTTTGCCACAACGTAACGCGGTTAATGGTTTTGCTCGGAAGTCACTCGTTTCACTTTTTTCCTCAAGCGCGAAAAATTTCCCGTGCCCTCAAGGGGATGATGTCATCGGCCGGAAAATCGAGGCCACACCATTGACAGCGTTTTTTGGCCTACGGTAACACTATATATGACAAGACAACTTTCCGACACACTGAACAGATGTAGGGCGTCGGTCGAAGTGAAGTGTTGTCGCCCTCCTCTCGGGTGCATTTTGCATGAGCCACCGCGAGGTCGCTAGGGCGCTTCCCTTCCCCCTTCGATTTGCGTTTCTTTGCCCGCGCGGGCTCGCACTCGAGTTCGATTGCCTTTTGCAGAGGCAATCGGTTTCGAGGAGTCGTCGCACGCGCTCACATCCTGTTTGATGGCGCTTGGAGAGAGACACCGTAGGCAAGGATAGCCCGCTCCCCCGTCCGTGGCGCATCGCGGCGGCTCGGGGAAAGTACAAAGGAGAAGCCCCATGACACAGCCCCTCGCGTCCTATGCGCCCTATCACCCCAAGGTGAATCTCGCGGACCTGGACCTCGGCGGCGTCGCGCTCGGCGGCAACCTCCAGAACATCACCCTCGACTTGCGGCCCAAAATCGAGCTTGGGCGCGAATACTCGTACCTTGCCGCGAGCGTGCTTTTCGAGCAGGTGCGCCAGGAATCGCTCGCGACGATGGATTTGGCTGGCGCTGGCGAAACCCGCTCGGGGCCCGAGTCCGACAAACCCTACGCAACGCTGCGCCAGTTCGTGGAGTTCGGTGTGGCCTGCGGGCACCTCACACCTCGCTTGCGCGATCTCGATCTCGACTTTCTCGAAGGGAAACTCGATCATAATCGCAGTTACCTCCTCGACTATCTCGGCGCGCACACGCTTTACGACCGTTACCTCCTTCACAGGGAGGGGAGCCGCTACGAGACCCTGCAGCATTTCTGGATGCGCGTCGCCATGGGCGTTTCGCTCGCCGAGAAAGACGCCGCCACGGCCACTGCCGCTGCCGCAGACTTCTACAACACGCTCTCGCGCCTACTTTATGTGCCTTCGACGCCTACACTGTTCAATGCTGGCACAACGCGCTCGCAGATGAGCAGCTGCTTCCTGACCACAACGCAAGACGACCTGTCGGACATCTACAGGCAGTACGCCGATAACGCCATGCTCTCGAAGTATGCCGGCGGCCTGGGCAACGACTGGACGAACATCCGCGCGCAAGGCTCGTGGATCCGGGGCACCAACGGTCGTTCACAGGGCGTGATTCCTTTCATCAAGGTGCAGGACTCCTCCACCATCGCGGTCAACCAGGGAGGCAAGCGCAAGGGTGCGGTGTGCGCCTACCTCGAGACCTGGCACCTCGACGTCGAGGATTTCCTCGAACTGCGCAAGAACACGGGCGACGAGCGGCGCCGCACCCCCGACATGAACACCGCCAACTGGGTACCAGACCTGTTCCTTTCGCGCGTTGAGGCTGACGCACCCTGGACGCTCCTTTGCCCTTCGGAGTGCGGCGATCTGCACGAGCTTTATGGTGAGGCGTTCCGCGCGCGCTATGAAGAATACGAGGCCGCCTGCGATCGCGGCGAGGTCAAAAACTTCCGCCGCGTGAGCGCCGTTTCCATTTGGCGCAAGATGCTCACTATGCTCTTCGAAACGGGCCACCCATGGATCACGTTCAAGGATCCCTGCAACCTGCGCAGCCCGCAGCGCCACGCGGGCGTCGTGCACTCGAGCAACCTGTGCACCGAGATCACGCTCAACACGAGCGCCGATGAAACGGCGGTATGCAATATCGGCTCGGTGAACCTCAAAGCCCTCTTCCAGCAGCCCAATCCCGCTGACGAGCTCGCCACGACGGTGAAGACGGCCATGCGCATGCTCGACAACGTCATCTCCGAGAACTTCTACCCCATCGACACCGCGCGCCGCGCCAACGAGAAGCACCGCCCTGTGGGTCTAGGCCTGATGGGCTTCCAAGACGTGCTTTACATGAAGCGCATCCCGTACTCGAAGCCCGAAGCCGTGTACCTGTCGGCCAAGATCATGGAGCACATCAGCTACCACGCCGTGAAGGCGTCGGCCGAGTTGGCTCGCGATCGCGGCAGCTACGGGACCTTCGAGGGCTCGAGCTGGAACGAAGGAAAGGTCGTGCAGGACACCTGGGGCCAAATGGGAGCGCACGTTCGCCCCTTGGAAATCCCTGAGCACGTGGCCACCGCCTCGGGCGAAGTGGTTCCGGCTTCCACGCTGCTCGCGAGCGAAGGTTTCGACGTGAAGCTCGACTGGGAAGGGCTCCGTTCCCAGGTGAAGGCCGGCATGCGAAACTCGCTTTGCCTGGCCATCGCGCCCACGGCCACCATTTCCAATATCGCTGGCTGCTGCCAGAGCATCGAACCCTCGTACAAGAACCTGTATGTGAAGAGTAACCTCGGCGGCGACTACACGATCATCAACGAATACCTCGTCGACGACCTGAAGGCGCGCCGCCAATGGGACGCCTCTTTCGCACGCGAGCTCAAGCGCTCCGACGGTTCCGTGGCCAACTTCGATCTGCCGCAGGACATGAAGGAACTTTACCAAACCGCCTTTGACATCGAGCCAGAGCAGCTCATCCGCTGCGCCGCCGCTCGCCAAGCCTACATCGATCAATCGCAGAGTCTGAATTTGTACCTAGGCGCACCCTCGGGCCGTAAGCTCGACGAGATGTACCGTTACGCCTGGCACGCAGGACTCAAGACGACCTATTACCTGCGGACCAAGGCTGCCACAGGTGTGGAGAAGTCGAGTCTCAAGGCTACGGCCGCGGGAACGACGAGCGCTGCGACTGCGCCCACGGCGTCGGCCACGTCCACTTCAGCCAACGCGGCCACGGCGAGCGCCTTTGCGGCGGCCATCGCCGACACGCAACTTCAAGACCCCAAGGCGTGCTCGATAGAAAACCCAGACTGCGAAGCCTGCCAATGACGCGGCGGACGAGTCCGTATGCGTCGTCGACGGCGACCTTGTGTACCTTCGCTTGCGTACACGGCGGCCGCCGTCTCCTCGCCTACGACCTCGTCCGACATGCGTCGTCCTGCACTCGGGAAGAGTAACTGAATCCAGCCAATGACGGTCCTGAACCGAGGACCGTCGACCTCACGGAAGAGACGCACCAGGAGTCGCGCATGCTCATCAATAGCACCGAAACCCAGCTCATGCCCTTCAAGTATCCGTGGGCATGGGAGGAGTTCAAGAACCTCTGCAAGAACCATTGGCTGCCCCAAGAAATCTCCATGGCCGCCGACATCGGACAATGGAAGACTCCAGGCCAGCTCACCGACGACGAGAAGCATCTCATCCGAAAAATCCTGAGCTTCTTCGCCAACACCGACGTGCTCGTGGGCGACAACATCGTCATGGCCATCTACGCCCACGTCACCAATCCAGAGTGCCGACAATACCTCTGCGGACAGGCGTTCCAGGAGTCCATCCACTCCTGGAGCTACAGCCACATCGTCGAGTCGCTGTCCATGGACCAAAACGAGGTCTTCGGCGAATTCAAGCGCGTGGGCGTCATCAAGGAGAAGCACGACTACCAGGCGCAGTTCATGCAGGGAATCCTTGGCAAAGGCTTCTCCACCACCACCCATGAGGGGCGCGAACTGTTCCTGCGCAACCTGTGCGCCTATTACCTCGGCATGGAAGGGATGCAGTTCTACTCGGCCTTCGTGCTCCTTCTGAACTTCAAACGCCGCAACCTCATGAGCGGCACCGCCGAGCAGCTCGAGTACATTGTGCGCGATGAATCGCTCCACTGCCGATTCGGCACCAAGCTCATTTGCCAGTACATCAGCGAGAATCCAGAGTGCTGGACGGGCCGCGTGAAGGAACAAGTGCGCGAGAACATCGCCCACGTGGTGGAGCTCGAGGACGCGTTCGTATCCGACTGTCTCCCGCACGGCGAAGTGGTGGGCCTCTCGGTGCCACAGTTCCAAACGTACATCCGTTACATCGCCGATCGGCGCCTCGAGAGCATCGGGCTCGATCCGCTCTACGGCGTGGAGGAAACGCCGTTCCCTTGGATGAACGAGATCATGGACATCCCGAAGGAGAAGAATTTCTTCGAGACCCGCGTTACCGAATACCAGACGGGCATGGGCCTCGACTGGAATTGAGCTGTGGTGTTGTCTTGTCGCATCCCAACCAGGACGTCCCTTCGCGTCTGCAACGTCGATCCCGAAAGCCGACTGCTCCTGTCCATCAGCGCCAGAAGCTTTTCAGAGCCGGAGCCGCGTAGGTCATGACGGCCCGGTAAAAATCGGGATTGGATAATTGCGGATAAACCGCGGTCGAATCGAAGATGAGGCGCCAGAGTTGCACAAAGCGCTTGGCCAAAGGCCCGTTGAGTTCATCGTCTTCGTCGAAACTCGAGGCGTCGTGCGAGAAGATGAACTCCCAGACATCGCCGAGCGTCTTGCCGGATACGATCGCGGGATGCTCCGCCGGCAGCCGATCACGACCATGGTGCAAGGCGAAAAGCGTCAGCCTGTGGGTTTGCGCACCGTGCAGAAGGCGGTACTTGAAATCCGAGACCTTTCCTTCAAACATCAGTTTGGTCCAGCTCGCGCTGCGCGCATCGATGTCCTCTCCTCCGGAGAAGAGTGCCTCAAACTCCCTATCGTTTAGGAACAAAGACGATGAAAAATCGATGTCCACTGGGATGATTCTTCCACGGAGGATTTCAACGAAACGGCGCTGGGATACGGCTTCGAGTTCCTGGGTTCCACGAAAGCCATTTAGTCTTTCGTATGTGGAGACTATCAATTCGATGGCCTTTTCCAGAGGCATGCCGAAGTCTTGGGCGATGGCCAAGGCGCCATCCTCGAGGGCGCGCAGGGAGGCCAGGACTTTGTCGAATTCCCAAATGCGCTTGGCCATGAACCGAATCATGGGCTTGAGTTCGTCACTCGCTAAGTTGACCTTGGCTGCGACTTCATCTGACTCGACCCACTGAGGCTCGTCATCTTTGCCCCAGAACGCCCTCCAGTAGCGTCGGGTGAGGGACCCATCAGGAACGATCGCGCGACGGTCAGCGACCTGTTTTCGGACGTCGGAAAGGTCTGTGACACGTGTGTTGCTCGAGCCCATCTTGGCCAGACGCTCCGCGATGGCGTCCAAACAGGTCTTGGAGAAGAGAGATTCGCAATGGGAGCGCCAGCGTGTGGGCCCTTCTCCAACCATCCGGCTTGCCGATCCGGCATCGGAGGTCTTCTTTAGACATGCTTGCGCGCCGAGCCCCCCAACGGCGAGCACGGCTCACAGACGGATTCCCAAAGCGATCCCTTCGCGCCTGTCAAGCCCGTCTTTGTCGTCGTTAGAGGCCATTTGCATCTTCCTCCCTGATTCGGTCCTTCTCGGCGTTTCCGCATGAATCGACCCGCAGAAAATGCAGGCCGTGAGGCGCTCATGACCATTCTTGCTGACTCACCTAGGGTGAAGGCTCTCCGACGGCTGACCTCGGGCCCTGACGAACGGTGGATGCCTGGTTGTCGCACGCGAAGCAGACTACCTATGGGCTGTGGTTTCGACGCGTTTCCGGCGGCCTGTGTGGATCCTTGCGCGCGAGCCGCGCCTGGCCGACGCGACGTTGAAGTTCATCAAGGAAGGGCTCTCGCGCGAGGGCTTTGACGCCCGGGCCCTCAAGGACACTCGGCAGGAAGGTTGCACCAGTCCTTGAGCCGCGTGGGCGGCCTCAAAGGGAAGTGTGCCGGTCGGGAAGGGTGGCGAAGTCGTCGGCAGTGGGAGACTCCGCGCCCAGGCGATCGAGGTCGACATCGGAGGCCTCGAAAGGCTGGTATCCACTCGGGCATTGCGCAGGGAAACCGCTCGGCTCGGTGCGGACGCCCACTATAGCGTCGGGGTTGGACGTGGATTGGCAGTAGACGATTTCGCCTTTTGGCGAGTCCGCGGAGTGAGGATCGGTGGAGAGGGTTTGTCCGCTGGCGGCCTTTGCCAGCGCTTGCGAGGACCCCAAAAAGGCGAGGGCCGCGACACAGAGGCCGACAACGCGGCGTGGTGCAAATGCGGGAGAGAGAAGTCGGGTTTTCATGGCGCACTCCTTGCGTCTTTCGAGCATGCGTCCGGTAAGTCGGCCACAGGCCGACACGATACGCTCGATAAAAAAAGGTAACAGACGAGGAGGATTTCGGCCAACATAACTCAGGTGGGGCGGAAGCTTTCCATAAGGGAAAAGACGAGATCGCTCGCGCGGACGGGCGGGCGCACCTGGCAGGTCGCGAAGCGCTCACGATGGTCCGTGCGCGTGAGCACGCATGCGTCATCCTGCACTCGGGAAGCGTGCCGACAATACCTCTGCGGACAGGCGTTCCAGGAGTCCATCTGATTTTGGCGGTGGTGGAGGTCTCCAAGAAGGGCCTGTGTCACGAGGCCGACCAGTCGTCGTTGCCCATCGGGCTCGGCCTCCTCATGGACCCGCATGTCCACTGCGTCGGCTCTCGCCTCGGTCGCCTCGACTGGTCGGCCTCGTGACACAGGCCGAAAAAGTATGGGGAAACGGATGGGAAGTTGCTTCGTTTGAAGACAGGTTTTCTGGAGATATCCATAAATATATTGAATGGATGACTCTCAGGATTGAATTACTTCATCAGAAACTAAAAGATACTGGCACTATCTTCCTCCATTGCGATTGGCATGCAAGCCATCGTCTAAGGCTGGTTCTCGACGAAGTTTTCGGAATGGATAACTTTCGAGATGAAGTTGTTTGGTATTATTCAAACAAGTACACCGGAAACAAAGAAAACGGCTATGTGAAACAACATGATTTGATTTTCCGATACTCAAAAACGAATAAGTACACATTCAATAATGTCAGAATTCCCGCTATCCATGCGGGCAGAACAACAAGCACGACAAAACGGTCACGAGTCGATGGACAAAGTGTTAAAGTAATGAAAAGGCATGATAGCGGGGCATTAGTCCATCAAATAGTTGGGGATACCAAGAACCAAGGGCCAGTCTTTGAGATTCCTTTTATAAATTCACAAGCAGAAGAACGAATTGGGTACAGGACACAAAAACCCAAAGACCTTCTACAACGGCTAATTCTATCAGCATCAAACCCAGGAGAAGTCGTTTTGGACTGCTTCGCTGGCGGCTTTACAACCGCTGAAGTGTGCATTGAGACCAAACGAAGATTCATTTGCGGAGATGTTAGCCCTGTAGCTTGTAAACTAGGAATGAAACGACTCAATGAAGCGGGACACTTTGACTACATTCACAAGAATATGCCTCAGACCGTAGCTGAATTCAGAGAAATGAATGGTCATGTGTTCGCGGAATCCATCTGTGAACTGATGGGTTGGACTTGCAATCCTAAGAAGTCTAACGACAAGGGAATCGATGGTTGGGACGGCAATAAGAACCCCATTCAAATCAAGAACCAGAAGGCTAAGACAGGGGAAAAAGACCTTCGATACTTTCTGGGCTCTTTGCAGGAAACGAAATCAAAAACCGGGATTTTCGTAGCTTGGGATTTTACCCCTGATGCCGTTGAGTTTGCTTCAAAGATGAGGAAGGAAGCGGATATTCAGCTCCGTAAATGTCGAGACTGGAGTGGTACCGGTTGAGTGGACATACAATTCGGGGTAGTCAAGCCCCAGAGAGGT
>JBIKVI010000047.1:0-19654 GCA_044356935.1 Silvanigrellaceae bacterium
CGTTCATCTAGCTTGCGCACTTCTCATCCTACGAGATGTTTTGAAATGAGTTCTAGATTTTACGGTGCCTCTGGCGCAGTGTTCCATCTCCGGCGTTGTCCTACCTTGCCTCCCCCTGCGGCGACGTTGTAACGGTGTCGGATCGGTCCCGCGCGGCGGGCGCCGCCGCATGGTCCTAGTCCCCCCCTATTTGGAGGGTTTCCGCCTTGAGCAGTCCCGTGAACGTCTTCCTGCCCGATGGTTCGCAGCGCGCCGTCACCTCGTCGAGCGGCGGCACCCCCACGGTGCACGACGTGGCCAAGAGTATCGGCCCTGGCCTCGCCAAGAGCGCCATCGCCGGGAAAATCAACGGTACCCTGGTCGACGTGGACACCGCCCTGTCCGAGGGCGCCAAGGTGGAAATCGTGACGGCCACTTCGCCCGATGGCTTAGAGGTCTTGCGTCACTCGTGCGCTCACCTCATGGCCATGGCCATGCAAGACATCTTCCCCGGCACGCAGGTCACTATTGGGCCCGTTGTGGACAATGGCTTCTACTACGACGTCAAGCCTCCCGAGGGCGTGAAGATTAGCCCCGCGGAGTTCGAGGCTATCGAGAAGCGAATGGCCGAGATCGTGGCCAAAGATCTCCCCGTGGTCCGCAAGGTCGTTTCGAGAGAGGAAGCCATCGCTCACTTCTCCAAGCTCGGCGAGACGTTCAAGGTGGAGCTCATCGAGGGCATCCCCGAGGGCGATGACATTAAAATCTACAGCATGGGCGACTGGGGTGATCTTTGCCGCGGGCCGCATGTGCCGAGCACGGGCAAGATGCCTGCCTTTAAGCTGATGAGCGTGGCGGGAGCCTACTGGCGCGCCAACAAGGACAATGCGCAACTCGTGCGCGTTTACGGCACGGCCTTTCCCTCGAAAAAGGAGCTGGACGCCTACCTCCACATGCTCGAGGAGGCCAAGAAACGCGACCACATCCTCTTGGGCAAGCAGCTCGAGCTGTTCACGCTCCTGCCCGAAACGGCTGTGGGCGCGCCGTTTTTCCTTCCTAATGGCGCGAAGCTCTTCACGCTCCTGCAAAACTACATCCGCAAGAAGCAGCTCCAGTACGGGTTCAAGGAGGTCATCACTCCCAATGTGATGAACGTGGAGCTATGGAAGAAGTCTGGCCACTACGACAACTATCGCGAAAACATGTATTTCGTGGACATCGACGAGCAGAACTACGCCCTCAAGCCCATGAACTGTCCGGCACACGTTAAGGTGTTCCAATCGTCGCTTCGCAGCTACCGTGAGCTTCCCCTGCGCATCGCCGAATTCGGCGTCGTGCATCGCCACGAGCTCAGCGGTACGGTGCATGGCCTCACCCGCGTGCGGCGCTTCACACAGGACGATGGGCACATTTTCTGCTCCCTCGACCAAGTGCAAGCCGAAATGGTTTCCGCGCTCACCTTCGTGAAAGAGGCATACTCCGACTTGGGCTTCGACCAGGTAAAGTTTTACCTTTCGACGCGGCCTGAAAAGATGCTCGGTACGGCCGACCTGTGGGACAAGGCCGAGGGCGCCCTCGAGGCCTCCCTGAAAACAGTGGGCATCGACTACCAGGTTAATCCTGGCGACGGCGCGTTCTACGGCCCTAAAATCGATATCAAGGTGCGTGACGCCATCGGGCGCTGGCACCAGTGCGCCACCATCCAGCTCGACTTCCAGACGGCGGCGCGCTTGGGTGCGAGCTACGTGTCGAGCGACAACGCGCACGAGACTCCTGTCATGATCCACCGTGCGGTCCTTGGGAGCGTCGATCGTTTCATGGGTGTGTTTATCGAGCATTGCGCCGGGCATTTCCCGCTCGGCTTGGCTCCCGTCCAGGCGCGCCTCATCAACGTCACCGAGGCGCAGATCGAGTACGTGCGCAAGGTGGAGGATTTCCTCCGTGCCCGCGGCGTGCGGGTTGAATCGGACTTCGGAAACGATAAACTCTCGTACAAGATTCGCGAGGCCCAGCTGAAGAAGATCCCCTACATGCTGATTGTGGGCGACAAGGAAGTGGAGCAGGGAACTTTGACCCCCCGCACGCGCGACGGGACGAACAAGGCTCCCCTCACGCCAGAAGCCTTCGTCGCCATGGTCCGCGAGGAGTCGGGCGTCTTTTGGGGCCTCGACGTGAATCAGAACTGAGGGTTCCACGCGCCGGGTGGGCACGTGGGGCATAACGAATGCAGGGCGTGCCCACGGCGCCCGTATTGACGAGGGGACCCGAATGAGCCACAGGACTATCGCTACGCGTCGTCTTATTCCTTGCATTGTCTCCCTGGGTGTCATCGCTCTCTTTGCGCCAGTGGTCCTCGCGCAGGACGGCGTGAAGGCGACCGAGGCCGGCAAGGCAGCGGAAGGGAAGGCGCCTGCCAAGGACACCAAGAACGCGACCGCTGACGCCAAGGCCAAAAAGGCGTCTACGGAAGACAAGGGCGGCAAGAAGTCTGCCAAGGGAGCCAAGACGATGAAAGCGGGCAACTTCGAATTCGATGTGAAGACGGCGACGATGAAGACCTCCCAGGGTGAAATCAAGATGGAGTTCTACTATCGTCAAGCCGGCAATTACCTGCCGGGCGAGGCCGACCTCGAGAAGAAGTCGAAGGATGAGTTCGAGAGCTCGTTCAACGCCAACGTCAAGGGCATCGAGCAGGCCGCGGGCAAGGGGCACTACAACGGCCGTATTTTCCACCGCGTTATCGACGGCTTCATGATCCAACTGGGCCTCACGCAGAAGCTTGCCGACGACAAGGACGCCAGCGTAAAGCCCGCGCGCCTCGAAGCTCAAAACGGGCTCAAGAACCTCCGGGGCACAGTGGCAATGGCGCGCACGAGCGATCCCAACTCCGCCACCACGCAGTTCTTCATCAACCTGAGAGACAACTCCTTCCTCGACGCATCGCCTGGCAACCCAGGCTACACGGTGGTTGGCAAGGTTGTTGGCGGAATGGAGACGGTCGACAAAATAGCCAAGGTCAAAACGGGGAACTTCGGTATCCACGCCGACGTGCCTGCCACGCCGGTCATTATTGAGGCCTTCTCCTTCGACAAGTGAGGGTGAGAAGGTAAGTGTTTGCGCGCGTGAGCGGATGAGCCGACGCCGCGCGGCTTGGCATCCCAAGGGCGACGATGGAAATGTTTGACCTGGAGCCCCGGTTGCGCCCCGTGCTGAAGTGGGCGGGCGGCAAACGGGCTTTGCTGCCGCAGCTGATTCCGCTTTTTCCGATTCGCTTCGAAAGGTACGTCGAGCCCTTCGTGGGCGGCGGTGCGGTTTTCCTCGCGTTGCGTGATGGCATTCCCGCCGTCATCAACGATTTCAATCCTGAGCTCGTGACTCTCTACGAAGTGCTGAGAGACGACCCGCACGGGCTCATGGCTTCACTTGACGCGCTCGCCCAGCGCTACTCGGAGGCATTTTACTACGAGCTGCGTGCGAGGAGCGAGGACGCTAAGGTCGCCAAAGCCGCGCGCACGGTGTTCCTCAACAAGACCGGATTCAACGGACTCTACCGGCAGAACACCAAAGGCGGGTTCAACGTCCCCTTCGGGAAGCGCCTGACATGCCCTGCCCTCTACGAGCGCGAGAACCTTCTCGGCGTATCGCGGCACCTGGGAGGTTCCCTCGTGACAAACCGTGACTTCGAGGACGTCCTTGCGGACTGCGGGGCCGGGGACTTCGTTTACTGCGATCCGCCCTACGAGCCGCTTTCGTCAACGTCTTCGTTCAACGCGTACAAGGCCGGTGGATTCACCCAAGTCGATCAGCGGCGCCTCCGTGAGGCGTGCCTCGGGGCCGTGAAACGCGGAGCAAAGGTGGCTCTCTCGAACTCGTCGGCGCCTTTCATCACAGCGCTGTACGCGGCGGATGACGTCAACATGATTCGTGCGAGAAGGGCTATCAACTCCAAGGGCGCAGGTCGGGGTGAAGTCGACGAGGTCCTGGTTCGAATGGGTTGAGGGTGCAGGGTTCGGGGGGCTGGCGGAGTAGCACGCAGTGGCCCCTTATTCATCCTCTTCTCCGAAGAGCAATGAAGCCTTTAGCACCGTGGCGTCGAACGGCGGAATGCGCCCGGTGAAGCTTTCGTCGACGCTCTGGCTCAGAATGTAGCCCTTCTCCGCCCATTCGTAGACCTCAAGTAGGCGCTCCTCGGGGTCGACGATCCAGTAAAACGGGACTTCAAACTCATGGAGCACGACGCGCTTCTTGTGCCTATCGTTCGCCTGATTGGTGGAAAGGATTTCGCACACCCAATCGGGGCGTTCACGAATAGGATAATTCTTGGGAATTGCCGCCACGCGATCTCGTTTCCATCCCGCCAGGTCGTGGCAAAAAAGGCTTTTTGAACCATAACGCACCGCGGCCTCCGGCAGAATCCACCATCCTCCAGGACGCGGGCCTCCAGGCTTCTTGTGGAAATGCGAACGGAGCACTTCGGAGAGCGCGCCTTGGAAGTTGTTATGTGTAGGCGTCGTGGCTTGGGCTTCCCAAACTTCACCTTCGTGGAATTGGCTTCGAGCGTCCCAATCCTCCGCCTCGAAGTCTTCGATAGATTTGACTCTAAGTTGCTTAGCGATGCCCATACAGCCTCCTTGCCCTGCAAGTTGGCAACATATCACACCATCAGCAAGGACAAGGGTATCCCACGAGTGGGCGGAGGGCAGCCTGAAAGACAAAATCCCTAGTTGAAAATGATTCTCAATTTCGTTAGGGTGCCGGCACGTCGGGGCCAGGAGCCCCGCGCCCGCACAAAGGAACGTTCTCATGACGCACACCCGTCGTAGCTTTGGCTGCGTTGTCACCCTGTCCGTCGCCGCTCTCGGCGTTTTCGCTGTCGCCCCCTCAGCCGCGCTGGCACAGGGCGAAGTCAACGTCTACAGTTCCCGCCACTACGAAGTGGACAAGGACATCAACGACGCCTTCACCAAGGCCACGGGCATCAAGGTGAACCTCGTGTCTCGTTGAGCGCATGAAGGCCGAAGGAAAGAAGAGCCCCGCCGATGTCCTCATGACCGTCGATGTCGGAAACCTCTATGCCGCTCAGTCCGCGGGCCTCTTCCAGAAGCTCGGGTTGCCGGTTGTTGAGAAAACCGTACCCGCCAACCTGCGCGACACCGGCGACGAGTGGACGGCCGTTTCTTTCCGCGCCCGCGTCATCGCCTTCGACAAGACGAAGGTGAAGCCCGAAGATGTGAAGTCGTACGCCGACCTCGCAAATCCTAAGTTCAAGGGCAAGCTGCTCGTGCGCAGTTCCAACCACGTTTACAACCAGAGCCTCGCGGCTTCCCTCGTCGTGGCCGATGGCGAGCCCAAGGCTGAAGCGTGGATGCGCGGGGTAACCGCTAACCTCGCGCGCAAGCCCGAAGGCGGCGATACCGATCAGCTCAAGGCCATCGCCGCGGGCCGCGGCCAGGTCGCCATCGTGAACAGCTACTACGCCGCGCGCTTGATCGCCTCCGACAAGCCCGAAGACAAAAAAGTCATGGAGAATATCGGACTCGCCTTCCCCGAGCAGGGCGGCCGAGGGACGCACGTCAACGTGAGCGGCATCGGGCTCGCCAAGAATGCGCCCAACGCTGCCGCCGCCCGCAAGTACTTGGAGTTCTGGCTCTCTCCAGAGTCGCAGGCCAAAATGGCAGCGTCCATGCACGAGTATCCTGCCGTCACTGGGGTTGAGCCATCGGTCGCGGTGAAGTCGCTGGGCGCATGGAAGTTCGACACATCCCCGCTGAGCAAAATAGCCAGCGCGACCCCCGTGTCCATCCGCCTGCTCGACAAGGCTGGTTGGCGCTGAAATGCCCGCTTCCGTGAGGATCCTGCCACTGGCGAGCGCCTTCGCCGTCCTGCTCTTGCTCGTGCCCACGGCGTCGCTTGTGTGGCAAGGATTCTCCGTGCCCGACGAAACCCTCGCGCACCTGCGTGAGACGGTCTTGGGTCGTTACCTTGGTGGCACTTTCGCCCTCATGGCCCTCGTGCTGCCCGGCGTGCTGACGATTGGCGCCGGCGCGGCCTGGCTCGTCGCGCGTTGCACGTTCCCCTTTCGGCGATTCCTGGGATGGGCGCTCTTGTTGCCCTTCGCCGCGCCGCCTTACATCCTGGCTTACGTGTACACCGACGCTCTGCAGGACGCGTTTCCCGACGTGCGCAGCCTCCCCGTGGCGGCCCTGCTCTTCTCGTGCGTGCTTTATCCGTATGTTTATTTGCTGGCCCGCGCCTCGTTCGAGGAGCAATCCACGCGCCTGTCGGAAGCGGCGCGTATGCTCGGTTGCACGGGATGGGGCGCGTTCCTCCGCGTGGGACTCCCCCTCGCTCGGCCGTCGCTGGTGGCGGGGGCAGCCATGGCTCTCATGGAGGTTGCCGCAGATTTCGGGACGGTAGAGTACTTCGCCATCGATACGCTCAGCACGGGCGTCTACCGCACGTGGTTCGCGCTGGGCAGCAAGGCCGGAGCAGCTAGGTTGGCGTTGGTCCTTCTCGTGGTCGCGTTCCTCCTCCTGACCCTCGAAAAATGGGGGCGCCGCCGCGCGCGTTACTTCGCGGGAGGACCCTCCGCGGGAGGGAACGGCGTGGCTGGTGGCCCCGTGCGCACCGCTCCCCGTCGCGCGCGCCTCTCGGGTGCGCGCGCATTCGCCGCCGTGGCGTTTTGTGCCCTGCCCGTGTGCCTGGGTTTCCTCGTGCCGGTGGGGCTCCTCGCGCGCAGTGTCGTGCGGGAGGGATGGCGGCACGCGGACGCCGAATTCGCCGCCATGGCCGCGCGCAGCTTCGGGGTTGCCTTGGCCGCCGCTTTGGTGTGTTGCGTGCTGGGCGCCGTCGTGGCCTGGGGGGTGCGCGATGCGCGCGCTCGGCTCGGCAGAGCGGCCGCTAACCTCGCCTCAGTGGGCTACGCCATGCCCGGCAGCGTGCTCGCCGTGGGCGTGTTGTTTCCTTTGGGCGCAGCCGACGCCTGGCTGGGCGAGGCGTGGACGGGGCTCACCGGGCGCGAAACAGGGCTGATTCTCAGCGGAACCCTCGTAGCCCTGATCTATGCCTACTGCGTGCGTTTCGGGGCAATCCCCCTTCAGGGCCTCCAGGCAGCCTTGGGTCGCGTGACGCCCTCGTTGGAGGCCTCGGCCCGCACATTGGGCGCGGGCCACTGGGACACGTTCCGGCGCGTAACTTTACCGCTCGTAAGCCCCAGCGCCTTGGCGGCGCTGGTCATCGTGTTCGTCGACGTGGTCAAGGAGCTGCCCGCCACGCTCATCCTGCGGCCCTTCGACTTCGACACGCTGGCCGTGCGCACCTACACGCTGGCCTCCGACGAGCGCCTAGTGGAAGCATCTCCTGCCGCACTGCTCATCGTGCTGGTAGGAGTGATTCCGGTGACGCTCCTGCACGGGCTTTCGAGGTGGAGGGGACGCTGAACTCGCCTTGCCTCGCTCTGCGTCATTTCCTATGTTCGCCGCTTCCCTCCGTTCCTCACATCCCCACGCATTCCGCCAAGCCCAGGAAAATTGAGTCGATGACTTCCGCGACCGGTGTTTCGCCCCCCCCAATGCTTCTGCGCGTCGACGCGGTCAGCCACGCTTACGGTGGGATACCCACATTGCATGGTGTGAGTTTTTCGCTGCGTGAGAGCCAAATCGTGGCCGTCCTCGGGCCATCGGGGTGCGGCAAGAGCACGCTCCTGCGCCTCGTCGCGGGACTCGAACCCGTGAGCGGTGGAACCATCACCCTAGATGGCGAGATGGTGTCGCGCCCTGGGATGACGCGCGCGCCGGAGCGTCGAGGTGTCGGTCTCGTTTTCCAAGATTACGCCCTCTTTCCCCACCTCGACGTGCTCGACAACGTGCTCTTCGGCATGAAAGACAAGTCGTGCGATCGCGCTCGCGATCTCCTCGCGCGCGTGGGGCTCGCCCACCGCGCTTCCGACGTGCCTTCCGAACTCTCGGGCGGGCAACAGCAGCGTGTGGCCCTCGCGCGGGCCCTCGCTCCTCGGCCCCACCTCCTCCTGCTCGATGAGCCGTTCTCGGGTCTCGACAGTTCGCTGCGCGAAAGCGTGCGCGCCGAAACCATCGAGGTCCTGCGCGATAATCGCTGCGCGGCCATCGTTGTGACGCACGAACCCGAGGAGGCCATGGCCATCGCGGATCGCGTCATCGTTCTGCGCGACGGGCGCGTCGAGCACGACGGCACTCCGGAGTCTGTTTACTTCGAGCCCGCCACCGCGTTCACGGCTCGTTTCCTCGGTGGCCAGAACGTCCTCGAGGGCGAGTCGCGCGGAGCGGGAGGCTTCAACGTCGGGGAACTCGTGTTTCCTTGGCGCGTCCCGGGTGCGTTCGATTCAGCGAACCGCCCGTTGCCCGGGGCGGGCACGCCTCTTGATATCGTTTTGCGCCCCGAAGGCATCGAACTCGGCGAGGAAAGCGAAGGGAGAGGTGAGGCCACCGATGCTTTCCATGCCACCATCGTCGCCATCCGTTGGTTGGGGCACGAAGTGCTCGTCTCGCTGCGCGCACCCGCCATGGGCGTGCCGCTTTTAGCCCGTGTGCCAGGGGCCCGCCTGCGTGGGCTCCTTTCCGACGGCGCGCCCGCCGTTGGCCGCGCGGTGCGCGCCCGCGTGCTCAACGAGGCCGTGCACGCGTTCGCTCGGTGCGAAGGAACATCTAGGCCGCAGCAATGAGTGTGTCCCGTTTCTGAATCACTGTGGGCGGGGCGTGAGCGACGCTTGGGGCTCTAGAATCCTCGCCCTCGCGCCAATGTCTTCGGGCCCTAGACTCGCCTCCAGCTCCGCGCTTGAGGAGCGTTTCAAGACGCGCTTTATGACGAACCCCACCACCGAAGAGTCGTTGCGCACGACCTCGCCGCGAAGCCCAGGGCGAACGCCGTCCTCGGCACCGAGGTCCAGCGTAGCGTGCGTTCCGTTGAATCGCAGGATGAGGCCGTTCCATCGCGCTGCGGCCGGTTGGGACCGCGCGGGCGTCAAGGCCAGTTCGTAGTTTCCGTGTGAGAGAGGCTCGGGAGCGACCACGCGCACGTAGATATTGCGCGGATTCAGGACTTCGACATCCTCGCGCGCCTTGAGGGGGCGAGCCACGCCGTCCTCGTAGATTTCAGCATCGATGCCATTACCGCCCACTCCCGGGCGGAACTCGAGGGAGTATAGCCCAGCCTCGTCGAGCACGAGGCGATGCCAGTCGGTGCGGTTGCCCTCCTTGAACGAAACGCGTCCCGCAATGGGCCGACCCACGAGGAGGGCGTCAGCACCCCCATGTGAGCGGTTCGGCCCCGAGGCGCGTTCCGGGCCCATGCCCCTGCTCGCGGTCCAAGACGCGTTTTTGCCATCCGCGAGGTTCGCGCCGTGATCGTCTTTGGGCGTGCGCGCGAAATCCGCGCTGGAACCTATACGACCGATGGTGGCGCTCCATCGTGCTTGCGCGTCTTTGATAGCTTCGCATGCGGTGGCGCACGCGAGGGATCCGCATGCCACCCCAATGCCGATGGAGTGGAACGCACCGCGCGAGGCGATGCGATCCTTGTAACGTGACATGGTGACCTCATTGGTGGACTGCGACCCGCGCTCGCGTCATCGGAACCGGATGCCGAACCCCAGCCCGAGTACAGTGGTCGCCGCTCCCGAGAGCCCGGCTAGTTTGCCGTCGACGCACGCTTTCAGGATGTTGAGTCCGGGGCCGGCGAATCCCTCGCTGCGCGTGGGCACGACCGAAAGCCTATCGTTCCCGGCCGCTTCGATCCAGAGCAGGAATTCCGTCGTCGCAAGCGGGTCGACGCCCCAAAATTCCTGCGCGCAGGCTTGCATTCCCTCGCGGAACGCCTCGACGTGGCCCGCGGCTGGGGGCGGAAATCCGACGACCGGACGCTGCTTGGAGTCGACGTAGTCCCAGGTGTCGGGATCCCGCGTGCGGATGGTTTCGCCAAGGACGAATGTGAGAGGCTGGGCGCCCCCGAAGTGGGATGCTAGGGGCTGGCGGGCATCGTCGGGCAAACGCGCCGCGAGCGTGCGCGTGCGCGCCACCGTGTCCACGTCGAGGAAGCCAAGGTAACGGACGGTGCCTGCGGACACGGGAACGGCGTTGCGAGGCGCGTCACCTGGCGCTTGGAGCGTCGCTAGCGGGCATTCAGGTGAAAAAACAGACGCTGTCGAATCGCTAGCCAGGCATAGGCCGCGGAACGAAACCCCTTCCGCATTGGTGCGCACGCCGTACACGTGATGCGCGCCGAGCGGATGGGAACGGACGCGCAGGAGGCGGCCTTCCTTGTCTTCGAAGAACGCATGTCCCGCGGCGTTGGAAAGGAGAGCCACGAAGCCCTCGACGGAGGCAGTGGCGCTCACGGGTCCTGAATCCCGTTCGTAGACGAAACGCGCGGGGACCTGTCCGAACGCGAACGCGTCTCCTCCGCGTGTCACGAGCATTTGAAGATCGATACGTTCAAGCGCAGGAACGAAGGCGCGCCAGAGGTTTTCGCGCGGCGGCGTGACGGGGAGGTAGAGAGTTTTGACACGCACGTCGGGTCGACCCGCCGCGTTCGTGGATTCATGGATGCTGACCTCGAGCTCGCCGAGATGGAGGAACTCCCCCTCCTTCACTTCGACGGCAGGGGGAGGGCTTGCTTCGGGCAAAAGCGAGAAAGGAACGCGGGCGCGTCCCACCTCCAACGTCGTCGACGCCACGCGCCAACGTCCGGGCTCCAACGGGAACACGAGTGGCAGCGACTCCTCGCCGAGCGCAGGCGTTTCGGAACGGTGTGCGAAAAGGCGCGACCTGCCATCGTCGGCGGCGAAGGCGACCTCGAGGGCCCAAGGGGAGGCCACGCTGGCCACCGTTCGACGGGTTACCGACAACCCCACTCCCGAAAAGGCGCGTCCTTCTGCGCGGGAAACAAGTTCGGCGGGCTCCCTCAGGGGCTGCAAAGCTACGGGCTCCCGTGACGCGCACGAAATCGCGAATCCGGCCAAGGCCACATTCGCCATCGCGACACTCGCCATCCCGACGCACGTCGGCGTCAGGGGGCGGGGTCGGCCGTTGGGGAATCCCCTTCCTTTTCGATTCGCGCGAGCCATCGTTCCACCCTGTCGAGGGCCTCGGCCGGATCCGCGAGGCGGGCGTCGGCGTAAGGCAGTTCCTTGCCGACAGAATAGCATTCCACCGAGTCGAGCCGGCCCGCGGCCGTCAGCTCCTTGAGGTAACGGAACATGTAGCCGTCGTAGGGCTCGTCGCCGAGCGCGATGACGCGTCGCGCGCCGCCGAGGGCCTCATGTGCGCGCGCTTCCCCCATTCGCTCGAGGAATCCCGCTTTGGGCGTGAATCCCCGCATGAGGAAGTCGACCCGCTGCGGGAACAGCTGGACGCTCACCTGAGGCTCGTCGAGAAGGAGCGGATTGACCAATCCGTGAAGGAGCTCCGCGAAGGAATGCTGGAGGTGAGAATCTGCGAAATACCACTCCACCTGCCCTATGAGAGCCTTGGGCTCTAGGACGAAGCCCTCCATGCTCCCCCGCGCCATGCGCGTGAGCAGGTCGTCGCGCGATGCGTACTCGGGACGTTCGCCCACGGCCGCTCCGATGGCGTCGAGGATGCGAGAGAGTGGCCGGAAGGGGGTGGACTCCGCCAACGGGCCCCGTGGACTGAAGAGCTGTGCCCCGAACTCGAGGCCGAGGAATCGTGGGCGCGCGGTGGGTGCCACGCCCGCATCCGACAGCATCCGCTCGAAACTCTCGAGCGTGCGGCCGGTCATGACGCCAAAGCGCGGATGGGCGAAAAGCCGAGCCATGCGTACCACGTAGGCCGCGCGCGCCTCGGCGGTGAGGCCCGAAAAATAGGGGTGCGGAACGAGCGTTCCGTCGATGTCGCAAAGGACGAAGGTGCCTGCCTCGCCCGTCCGCGGGCCCGTCACTTCGACCACCATGCCGCGGGCTCGAAGCGCGGACCGAACTTCTCGGCGAGCGAAGCGAGGCGCTCCCGAACGAGCGCCTTGCCCTGCGAGTCGCCGTAGAAGAACGGACCGCCAAGGAAGGGCGGGAACCCGAGGCCGAAGATGGCGCCGAGGTCGCCGTCGTCGGGTGATTTAATGATGCCCTCGTCGAGGCAGCGAGCGGCCTCGTTCATGAACACGAACACGCAACGGTCGGCCATTTCACGCTGGTCGAACTGCTTGCGATCGGAACCGTACTTGAGGTGCTTGTAGATGGTCTTGTCGGCCTTGTCCTTCTTGCCCTCGGGGTAGGTGTAGAACCCGAAGGCGTTTTTCCGACCGCGGCGATCCTCCGCCATGATGGGTTCGAGCTCCTTGGGTATGACGAGGCGGTCGCCGAAAGCCTTGGAGAGCACCGTGATGATATGGTTGCCCACATCGATCCCCACTTCGTCGAGGAGGGTAATCGGGCCCACGGGGAAGCCGAATTTCTCGAGAGCGGCGTCGATCTCCTCGATGTCCGCACCCTCGGTGAGGACGTTGAGCGCCTCCGCGATGAGGAACGCGAGGATGCGCGTGGTGTAGAAGCCAGGCCCGTCTTTCACGACGATGATGTTCTTCCCCATCTTCGACGCGAGGTCGAACACGGCCGACGCGGCCATATCGGCGGTCTTTTCGGTGGTGATGATTTCCACCAACGGCATTTTGGGAACGGGAGAGAAGAAGTGCATGCCCACAACGTTCCAAGGCGCCTTGGCGGCCGAGGCGATGTCGGCGATGGGCAGCGACGAGGTGTTGGTCGCGAAAACGAAATGCTCGCGGCCAACGGATTCCTCGCATTGCCTCAGCACGTCGTGCTTGATTTTAATGTCCTCGAACACGGCCTCCACCACTACCGGCGCGCCGCGTAGGCTCTTGTACTCGAGAGCCGGCTGCACGCGCGAGGTGGCCGCGAGGGCTTCGAATCTCTTGATGCGGCGCTTGCGCACGCGTTCGTCGAAGTAACCCGACACCCCGCGCAGGCCGCGCTGCACGCCTGTGGGCTCGCGGTCGAGCAGGACGCTGCGGATGCCTTTTTCGGCGAGCACCGTGGCGATGCCGCTTCCCATGAGTCCCGCGCCGAGTATGCCCACGGGCGAGCGGCCCGAAAGGAGGGGCTCCATGACGTGGGTCCGCGCCTGCTCCTGCGCTTCCTTGCCGTAGGGGTTCTTCTTGGCGGCCGTCATGATGCGGAAGATGTGGACGAGGGAGCGGCTCTCGGGGCTCGCCACGAGCTCGCCGAAGAGCTTGGCCTCGATTTCGAGGCCCTCCTCGAGCGAGCGCGAGATGCCCTTCATGACCGCTTCAAGCGCCTTCTTGGGAGCCGGGTAGAAGCCCTTGGTATTCTTTTCGACTTGCTCGAGCGCCTTCTTCTCGATGAGCGAACGGCCGAAGAGGTTGCCCTCGAGGGCGAATTTCGTGACGTCGACGTCGGCGAGGCTCTTTTCGAAATTCGACAGGATGCCCATGGGCCCTCCTCCCTTCTTCGGCGGAGCGATCTTCGTTTCTTTGGCGAGCTTCACGGCGCGGGCGAGCAGCTGGTTCTCGGGCACCGCCTCGTCGACGACACCGAGCTTGAGGGCCTTGCGCGCGTCCATCTTCTTGCCGGTGAGGATGAGATCGAGCGCCGGTGCGATGCCGATGAGGCGCGGGAGGCGTTGCGTGCCGCCGCCGCCAGGCAGGATGCCAATTTGCACCTCGGGCAGGCCCAGGGAGGTGGAAGCGTGGGTCGAGCATATGCGGCGGCTCATGGCCAGCGCGAGCTCGAGGCCTCCCCCCATGCAGGTGCCGTTGATGGCGGCCACCGTGGGGACAGGAGCGTGCGCGAACTTGTCGAAGAGCCTGTGGAGCGTCCGGGATGCGGCCATGCCGTCTTCCTTGGTACGCAGCGTGTCGAAGATGCCGATGTCAACGCCCGCCGTGAACGACCCGGGTTTGGACGAGGTGAAGACGATGCCGGCCAAGCCCGGCCGAGCGAGGATGGCGTCGACGGCGGCGTCGAGATCCTCGAGGATCTCGCGCGTGAAGGTGTTCTGCGAGCGCGTTTCGTCGTGGAAGTCGATAACGCAGACGCCCTCTTCCCAGAAGAAGCGCAGGGCGCCGGACTTGGAGACCAGCGCGGTGCCAGCGGAGTTCGCGGTGTCCATCATGGTCGGGTGTCCCCCTGTTACGTCGTTTCGAGGAGCATGGCTTGGGCGATGCCGCCCGCCGCGCAGATACCGATGGCCGCGTAGCGGCTCTTTTTACGCTGAGCGACGCGCAGGGCGCGTCCCACGATGCGCGCGCCGGTGGCGCCGAACGGGTGGCCGTAGGCGAGCGAGCCGCCATCGAGGTTGAGCTTCTCGAAAGGTATCCGGCCGAAGGCCGCTTCGAGGCCCACGCGTTCGCGGCAGAACTGTTCCGAGGCCATGGCGTCGAGGCAGCTGAGCACCTGCGCGGCGAAGGCTTCGTGGATTTCGTAGACGCCCACGTCGGCCTCACTCAGGCCGTGCCGCTGGAGGAGGCGGGGAAGGGCGATGGCCGGGCCGATGAGGAGCTGGTCTCTAGGGTCGACGGCGATGGTGAGGGCGTCGACGACGTAGCCCAGGATGGGCAGGCCTGCCTCCTTGGCGAACTGTTCCGAGGCGAGCAACACGGCGGAGGCCCCGTCGGTCAGGGAGCTCGCGTTGCCCGCCGTGATGGTGCCGTTGCGCTTGTCGAAGGCTGGTTTGAGCTTGGCGAGTTGATCGAGGGTGGTGTCGCCGCGCACGATGTTGTCGGCGTCAACGAAAACGCTCTTGTCGCGGCCCGTCCACACGGGGACGATTTCGGGCTTGAGCTCTCCGCGCGCGATGGCCTCAGCAGCCCGTTTGTGGCTCATGAGCGCGAACTCGTCTTGGCGCTCGCGGGAGATGTCGTTCTTCACCGCCATGACCTCGCCGTGCTCGCCCATGGTGAGCCCAGTGAAGGGCTCGGCGAGTGCGGGCGGCTTGGGGACGAACGCCTTGGGGTTGAGATCTTTGAGGATGATCATTTTCTCTTTGATGGTGCGAGCGCGCGACATGCGCGTGAGGAAACGGCGCGCCTCGTCGGAGTACGTGATGGGCACGTCGGATAGAACCTCGACCCCTCCTACGAGCGCGACTTGCGCTCGCCCGAGGCGGATGGAGTCGGCACCGCGCAAGGTCGCCTCGAGCGACGAGGCGCAAGCCTTGTTCAACGTAACGCCGGGCACGGTGCGAGGAAGGCCCGAAAAGAGCACGAGATCGCGTGCGACGTTTGGATTCTTGGTCTGAGGTATGACGGCGCCCCAGATGACCTCGTCGACACGCGCGGGATCGATGCCCGAGCGTGCGAGGAGTTCCGTGGCCACGCGCAAGCTCAGCGACAGCGCCGTTTCCGAATCGAAGACGCCGAACGACTTGACGAACGGCGTGCGGAGGGCGCCGCAAACGGCCACGCGCGCAAGCCCGCCCTGTTCGCTCTGCGCCTTCGGTTTACGTGATCCCATAAGGAAAATCCCCTTTCCATCGCGGTGTTCGGTGGACGTGGGAGACTATCAGACAGGCGCTAGGAGTACAAAAGGCCGCGAAGCGAGGCGGGCTGCGTGGTCGTTGCCATACGAGCGACACCTGTCTCAGGTCCCGGTGGAGGCCGCGTATTCGTCTGTGTGCGCCTTGAGTTCCTCATGCGAGGACTCAATGGTCCCTGCAAGGCATTGGATGGGCATGCGTGAGTCCCTTTCGAATATGAGGTTCGGTGCGTCTGCGCGAGAAAATCCTCCCGGGCGAGAAAGCCGAACGGGGGATCATAATTCGATTCGCCTTCTCCCGCCTTGCTCCGCCGTCAGTGGCCTTGCATCGACTCGTTCCCTTGTTTATTTTCATTCCGCAAGCATGCATGATTCATGAGAACGTATGGAGTCGTTGAATGAATACCACGGCCGAAGAATCGATCCTGGGAAGGTATGCAGAAAAAACGGAAGCCGCCAACGACACGGACCCGGCCACCGCGCGTGAACGCCTCATGGCCCGGTGGGAGATTCGTTACGGTTGCTCGCTTGCCGTCCTCGCGGCCGCCCTCGCGTGCAACGACCTCGGCGCGGGCAAGTTCGGGGGCGACGAGCTGCAGTTCGCCAACGAGAAGACGAGCGCGTACATGTGGTACCAGAGCAAAGGCATCAAGGAGTCGCTCGCCGAGGGGCAGGCCGATCTTCTCGTGTCTCTCATGGCCTCTGGTGCGGTGACGCCCGAGGCGCTCGGGCGCCTCGAGGAACGCGAATCGGTGTTGCGTTCCGACGTCGCGCGCTACGGCCGCGAGAAGAAGGAGATCCTGCTGGGCTCCCGCGCCGTGGGACCCAAGGGGTATGCTCAAGACATAGACGGGGAAATGGGCAAGGTCGTGGGCGCGGAGGAGTACGCCGGCGCCATGGAAGTCCTCGGGCGCGCGGGCGATCGCTTCGATCTTGCCACCCTCTTCCTCCAGCTCTCGCTGGTGCTCGGCGCCATCGGCATCATTTTGCGCGAGCCGAGCGGCAAGAAGGCGTTCCTCACCCTCATGCTCTGCCTGGGCGTCGTGGGCATAGGCTTCTCCGCGGCGGCCTACCGCATTGCATGGACGCTGGCGATGCCTTAGTCGCGCGCGCCCCCGGGATGGTGGAAACCGGGCTGGGAACGCGCAGAGTCGTCGGAACCCCAACCCATAGACGGGCCCCGCCGTGGGACCCTCCGGAGGCTTCATGATTCTCTACTCGCACGTCCGCTCCCCCTGGTGCCGCAAAGTTGAATGGTCGCTCGCCGAAATGGGTCTCTCCGACTCTCTCGAAGTCGTCGTCGCCGGCTTGACCGTCGACGAAAAGGAAGGTGTCGGTGCCGCCAAAGCGCGTTTGGGCGTGCACGCCACGGTGCCCGCCCTCGTGGACGGAGCGGTGGGCATCACCGAAAGTTCGGCCATCGTCTTCTATCTCGCTGACGCCAAGAACTACGACGCCCCGTTTCTGCCGCGCGCGGCGGCTTCGCGCGCACTCATCCACCAGTGGGACCGCGTTTGCGATATCAACCTGGGAGCCAATATCCTCTCTCCGTGGTTACGCAACACCCTTTTCCTGAAGCCCGGCGATGCGCCCGATCCTCAGGTGTTCGACAAGGCGCGCGAGAACTTCACCAAACTCGAGGCGCGCTTAGCCGACAGCCTCGCGCGGAGCGCTCACCTTGCGGGAAGCGAGTTTTCTTACGCGGACGTGGGGATGGCGCATCTGCTCACCCAACTCGCGCGTGTCGATGGACCGAACGTCACGGAGCCCAAGGTCACGCGATGGCTTGAGGCGTGCACCGGGCGCGAGCCCTACGGTCGATTGGCCAATCGAAGCGCCTAAGGGCTAGAGTCCAGGGCCTCCTTGCCACGCACGTGTGCGCTCGTTTATGACAAGGGCCCTTCGGCCTCACGAGACGGGCCGGCCCCTCATACCAAGAATAGGGAGTCACATGGGTCGACACGCCACCGTCGCAGGACGTCAAGCCAGCAGCGCAGCCGCTCGCGGCCGACTGTTCACCAAACTCGCGCGCGAAATCATGGTCTCGGCGCGGTCGGGGTCGGACCCCAGCACCAATTCCCGGTTGCGCTTGGCCATCGAGCGCGCCAGGGACAACAACATGCCCAAAGACAACATCGAGCGCTCCATCAAGAAGGGCGCGGGCGAACTCGGCGGGCAGTCGTACGAGGAAATCACCTACGAGGGTTATGGGCCAGCGGGATCTGCCATCTTGGTGGAATGCCTCACGGACAACCGGAATAGAACCAATCCCGAAGTGCGCCGCGCCTTTCAAAAGGGTGGCGGCAACATGGGCGAGATGGGCTCGGTGGCGTGGATGTTCAAGAAAAAAGGCGTCATCGACGTAAGCCTGGAAAAGGCGACCGAAGACAAAATCATGGAAATCGCCCTAGAGGCCGGCGCCGAAGACGTAACGGTAGAAGAGGGCATCGCGAGCATCACCACTGAAGTCGCCGACTTCTCCTCGGTGCGCGACGCGCTCATGGCCGCGGGCATCACGTTCGAGCGCGCGGGCCTTGAATTCATCCCTGACACCCTCGCTGCGCTCTCGGGCGACAACGCCAAACAAGCCCTCGATCTCGTGGAGAAGCTCGAAGAGCTCGACGACGTTCAGCGCGTTTCGCACAACTTCGACATCCCCGAGGCTGAGCTCGCCAAGCTGGGCCTTTAGACTCACTCCGCGGGCTGCGCGGGCCCCAATCCCAAGGGAACGTTAGCCCCGCCGCGATACCCTTAAAAGGCATCGTCGGGGCGGGCGCCGGCCAAAGAACGCACGAACGTCCATTGCTTGGACGGCGGAGTCCGGTGGCTGGTTCCGGTAACCACTCAATAAAGGAACAATAAAGTAACTATTGACGTTGGGCACGCAGTCTGCATGGGAGAGGTCAGTCCCCTTTCTCTAGAGTTGCAACCCGAGGTGCCCCATGGACATGAGCAAGGCCGTCGCCGTCATCGTCGGACTCACCCTGTTCGCCCTTCCCGTGGCCATCGTCCTGACGGCTCCATCCGACGGGCCCGCGCACAGAACGCGACTCGTTCCCTCGAGCACCACCTCGGCATCGAGACCGAACCAGGTCCAATCCGTTCGTCTCGCCGCGGCCCACGACCTCGACGCCGACGCAGGCTTCGACGCCGGCGAAGAGGGCCCGGCGGACCCCGTCGTGGACGCGGAAATTCGCAGAGCCATGGAGGCGCTCGACACGCGTCGCGAGCTCGTGTCGCAGCCCGACAGGGACCCTCGCGCGCGGGTCTCCAAAGCCCCTAAGCCGCCCCGGCCGTTACGCCGCACGACCAAGGTGCGCAAGCGCGGTGTGGGATCCGACGTACCCAATCGCCGCGTGCTCGAACCCAAGCACGTCGCGTTCCTCCTCAAGGACGCGGGCTTCCCGCGTGAGACCATCCCGCGCATGGTGTGCACCGCCAAATACGAGTCGCTCTACGACACGCGCGCCAAAAACGTGAACTCCAACGGCTCGCACGACACGGGCCTCTTCCAAATAAACGACATCTGGCTCAAGGAGTGCGGCGTGACGCGCAAGCAACTCCTCAACCCGCGCGTCAACGTGGCGTGCGCGCGCAGGGTGTTCCGCGAGAGCGGCTACTGGGCCTGGTACGGCTATCGCCACAAGCAGGACAAGTGCAAGGCCTTCCGGCTCAAGCGGAGCACGATGATCGCCATCGCCGATTGATCCGGAGGCGACGGGTCAGCGTCCCGCGGGTTCGAGCGGCGGGTTATGCTGTTTGTTGGCGGAGCAATGTGTCCCATCGGTTGGGTCGATGGCGCGAACCGGGCGTTTGGAATTGCACTCGGCTTTCTCGGCAGCACTGCACTTAGACCCGTCCTGGCGGCAAGCCTCGGAGAGTCCTGTGACGCGCCAAGTCGCGTTGATGACGTCTTGCTGCGACCTAGAGTCGAAGGCGAAGGTCGGAGCGTCCATCATGTAACGGAACATAGCGTCGCGCGGGATCTTGCCCTTCCCATTCCTGAGCCACGAGAAAGCCTCGCGGTCTGAGTTGATAGGCGCGTAAGCGGGAGCCTCCGTTATGCCCAACTTGTCGCAGCCAGGCAGGGACGGTGTCGTTGCGGTCAGGTCGACAGATGGCGCCACGAAGCACTTCTCGAAGACGTAGTCTCGAATATTGTGGAGAAGGACAGGG
>JBIKVI010000224.1:0-7243 GCA_044356935.1 Silvanigrellaceae bacterium
GGTAAGTTTTCGAATCCGTGATCCCCATGGCATCGACATCGGCCTTTGCCTGTTGCATCAAACCCGCGGTACTCCGGATGCCCTCCGTGTAGCACGAGCGCAAGTAGCCGTGGAGGCAGTAGTAGTGGAGGGTAATGTCGCTCCAGTGGGGCGCGGTATTGCCCAAGCACGCCTCGATGGTGCTGCGGTCGACGGAGTTGAGCTCGGTCTTCTTGATGCGAGAACGGGTCGCCATATGGAAATCGTTCCGCACCTCTTCCATGTACGCGATCATTGTCGTGCGCGGCAGCGGCTTTCCTTTGGACGGGTCAGCGTTCTCATAGGTTTCTTTCACGGGAGGGTCGAACATGAGGCCCGTGCTTGAATATGAGCTGATACGCGACATGAACTCGTCTTGGCTGCCATCGGTGCGCTGCGCATCGGCGTAAGTCGTGAGCAAACCCTGCTCTAAATTCGGCAGGACTTCGAAGAGCTTTTCCGTCGTCATCGATACGTTCAAGTAGACGCCCTTCGGCAGTGCGGAGAAGTCGAACTCGAGCCGGTACTCCTGCTCGCCGCCTGGAGGAACCTGAGTCACTTGAACTTCTTCGAACGAGACGCTGGTGCGGTCGCCCCACGAAAACGGGAGTTCGGTTTTAACCCCGTCGGGGCCGACGAGCCAAGCTTTGAGTTTCTGCGCGTCGGCGTCTTGGAAGTTTGCGTCGCGGACCTCCTTCACGTTGGAAGGGTAAAAGATGCTCGCGTTGGCGACGACTCGCAGACCCTCCAAGCTTGTGGCCTTGACTTTCGCGCCAATGGGTTGGCCTAGGTACTTGCCCGAGAGTTCAGTGGTTTCCCAAGTGTTCGGCGCCGAAACCTTCGCATCGACCATACCAAGTGGGGGAGCGCCGGCGCGCACGCTTGTGGACACGTTGACGTACGAACTCACGAAGTGCTCGTTTGGCAGGAAGCCCTTGAGGTTCGCGACAAGTGTGAGGGTATCCTTATCGGACTCAAAGGATTCGTTCGCGCCGATCGAGCAACCGAGTCCCGCTCCCGCTTTGGAGGAGCGGTTCGAGAACGCATCCGACAAGAGGATCTTCTGTTGGCTTGCCGTGCCTTTGAGCTTGTAGCCCACGGTTGCCTCGCCAGAAAGGGTGGTGCCCTCGCAGGGGTCCGTTGAATCGTTCCCGGTGCTCCATTGGGGAGAAGCGCGCGATGGGCTCAAGCTGAGCTCGACACTCCACAGAGATTCGTTCGGAAGGGCCAGTGCGAAGGGGGCGGGAGGCGACTTCGACTCATCTCCGATGACGAAGTCACTCGCGGTGGCCATCGTGGAACCACCGTAGCTCCAGCTGGGCCAGTCGCTCTGCGAGAGGTTGTCGTTCACCGTGGGTGGCGTGTTTAGTTGCACGCTTGCGTAAATGTAGACGTCCATGTTTTCCATGGAGGGCGAGAGTCCGTCGACTTTGAGAGTAAAGACGTCGCCTTGACTGCCCAAAGTGTTTGCCTGAGCGGAAAAGTTCCACTGCCCGCTCTTGACAGGTCCACTCGTGACCACACTCGACGACCCGGCCGAATCGGTCCTCGTGAGCGTGAGCAGGAGCTCGACCTGATTTTTCTCGAAGAAGTCGGACGCGTCGGAAATGTTGATATTGAAGTTTATCATGCCTTTATCGATCGTATAATCTTTGTCGTCGACGCGGAAGGAAGCTAACAAAGATGGATCCTTCCCGACCTTTCCGTCGACAGATGCTCCCGTTGAATAGTTGAGAATTTGCTCCGGCAACGACACGGATTGGGATTTAATCGCAGCCGTCTGCGTTCTCTTTTTCGTGCAGGAATGGTGTCCGCCAACGACGGCAAGTAGGCCGGTGGCGACGAGGACCCTAGTGGTGCTCAACTTCATGGAATGTCCACTTCCTTAGTGTGGTGCCACTTTAAAAATTGCCGATTTCGTGGGGGCCGCTCAGGGTTTTCGTCGCTCACTCGCCTCATGTACTTCCATATACATTGCGGCTCGTCTCGCTTCTCAGGCCTCGAACTCGGGCTATATTAAAGTGGCACTGTGGTTTATCGATGCCTTCAGAGGGGCGGAGTCGAGCGTCAAGGGGCGAGGCCGGGAACGAACTTTACGCTCTTCTCGAGTTGCCCTATTTTGACTTTCGAGAACGTTGGAACGCGCGCGCAACGAACGGTGCACTTTACGAAGGCGCTCTCGTCGAGATTCTTTCTCACGTCGGAGTGCTGCTGGCGGCACGCGTTGGTGCAGCAAGACTGTCCCGACACGAAAGTCGAGCAGAGAGCGGCGGCGCGGCGGCAGACGGCCACGGGATTGAAATCGGTGCGCAGGACCTTGCCGTTTTGCACGATGGCGCGCCCGAGGCTGGGAGTGAATGCTTGGTACTGGGGTGCTTCGCCTATGACGCATCCGGTGGGCAATGCGGTGACATTGGGGCGAGTTGGGTATGTGCGCGAGACGGCCCCCTGGACGGAGGCAGCGTAGGCCTTGTGGGCGCCAATGCAAGCGAGGAACATCGCGCAAAAGAGTGCGAGGAAACGAAACGACGTTTTCATGGGGCCGCCTTCATTGACTGTGGGTGTACGTGGCATCGTACCAGTCATTTTAGGGGCGGCGGGCCAGGCAACGGAACAGACGCGCGGCGACTAGGGCGGTAAATGGCATTCCCGTCGTCGGGAATTTGACGGCTTCCGGTTTGATATAAGTAACCGAGCGCCGGGCGCGGAGCCGCTGGATCCACGTTTCACGCGCGGGGCGCGCCTCCGCGTGCGTTGGAGGAGGCCCCGTGCGCCCCGTGCGACGCGTCGTTGAAAAGCTCGCGGATACCGCCGAGGGAACCCAACGAGGCGGAGGCCTCGTAGGGAATAAACACCTTGTCGGTGGGCTTGGCGCCAAACTCCGCGAAGCGCTTGAGGTACTCCATGGCCACGAGGTAGTTGGCGGCCACGGCCGGGTCGCCAAACGCCGTCCTCACCATGTCGATAGCCTTGGCTTGAGCCGAGGCCACGGCCTCGATGGAGCGCGCCTGGCCTTCGGCGCGGGAAATGAGCGCGTCACGATCGCCCAGGGCTTGGTTGATTTTTTCCTGCTGCTCGCCCTCGGAACGCTCGATGCGGGAGCGCTTTTCGCCTTCCGCCTCAAGTACCTTTGCCTGTTTGAGACCCTCGGCTTCAAGCACGTGCGCTCTGCGTCCGCGCTCGGCCTGCATCTGCTTCTCCATGGCCTGTTGGACGTCGATGGGCGGGTTGATGTTCTTAAGCTCCACGCGCGTCACTTTGAGGCCCCACTTGTCGGTGGCCTCGTCGAGGACCGACTTCAGGCGGGTATTGATGGCGTCGCGCGAGGAGAGGGTGGCGTCAAGTTCCATTTCGCCAATGAGGTTGCGAAGGGTGGTTTGCGTGAGCTGGGCCACGGCCAGGGGGAGCGACTGGATCTCGTAGGCCGCGCGTTTGGGATCGAGCAGCTGCATGAAGATGATGGCGTCGACGGTAATGCCGACGTTGTCTTTGGTGATGACGCGTTGTTCCGGGATGTCGAGCACGCTTTCACGCATGTCGATGCGGTCGGTGTTCACCACGATGCCGTTACGCACCCACTGCAAGTGCCGGGGCTGGTCGATGAAGGGGATGAGGACGCTCAGGCCCGATTCGAAAAGGCGGTGGAAGCGACCGAGCCGCTCCACGACCACGGTTTCCTGCTGCCGGACGACGTAGATGCCCTTGATGACGGACAGCACCACGATGGCGACGATGACGAGGAAGAAAATGGTGAAAAAATTCATGGCTTCAGGAACCTCCTTGTGCTCGGTGAACGACGACTTTATTGCCCACGACGCGCGTCACGCGCACCCGGCTGCCAGGATCGATTTCCTTCGCCGCGGCGAGGTCGGGCGAGTCGTCCCAGTGGATCTCGAATTCGTCGGAGAAGACTTTCACGCGTCCCGGCTTCTCGAGCGACTCGGGTGTTTCGAGGAGCACCCCGAACTGCCCCACCAATCCGAAGGTGCCTTCCGCCGCAGTGCGGTCGGATCGTAACGCTCCCCAACTTCGAAAGCCGACGAAGAGCGCGATCGCACTGGCAGCGAAAGCCGACGCCTGCCAAATAAGATTGTCGGTGAGGGCCGCCACTCCTGCTGTGACGAGCGCGGCGAGGCCTAGCGGCGCGAGCACGAAGCCCGGTACGACGATCTCAAGCGCGATGAGCACCACGCCGACGACGAGGTAGAACTGGTAGGAAAGCATGCTGTCCGACCCCCTTGGTGGTAGAGCACGGGCGCGACGTGCGACCGACGATACGCGGCAAGCTTACTTCAAGCCCAGTGAAAAGCAGAAGCGCGCGGAACCGCAAGTGGGATCCGCGCGCGTGCTGAGTTTGCTGAAGACTGTGGGCCCTTGGGCCCCTGCGGGAGGAGCTTAACCGATTAACGAACCGAGATGTCCTTGATGATGACGGAATCGCTCGACACATCGGAGTCAGAAACAAAGCGAACGGTGACGGGCGTGCGAAGGTCGCGGAAGGAACGGCTTCGGGAGCCGGACACGTTCATGGTGCGGCGCGAAGAACCGGAACCGCTCGAAACGAGCACGCGGTCGTACCCTTCTTCAGTGTTCGTTTCCACGGTGAAAGACACGCGGGCCGCATCGGACTGCTTGAACTCAATGAGGACGCGGTTCTCATCGTTCCCCAACGTATCAAAGGTGAGGTCGGAGTACTGTCCTTGCGTGGGCTGAGCTGTTGGCTGTGCTGTTGGCTGAGCTGTAGGCGTAGGCCAGGGAGTCGACGTGGGCACCACCGTAGGATCGGGCTTGGGTGCTCCGAGGATTTCCGCCAAGGGTGTGTTCACAATGTAAGTGCCGTAGTTCCAAGGGCTGAGTCCACCGTCGTGGATGCCGATCACCTTGAGGCTGTTGTCGTCGAGAACCGTCGAGCCGCTGTTGCCGGGCTCCGTGTCGCACTGGTGCGAGAAGTGGTCGGCGCCCCAATCCTGCGACTGGCTCGGGTTACCCTTGCCGGGCTTGATTTGGCACACCTTAGACCATTCCAGCGGGCGGAGCTGAGGGTGACCGAAGATGGTGATGGTTGACTCGTCAGCAGCGCGACCCGAAAGGTCGACGTCCACTTTGGCGTCGGGTGCGTTGTCCACCAAGTAGATTGCGTAGTCGCGATCGTCGTTGGTTTCGTAAGCCAGGATTTTAACGCAGTTGGAGGTCAGGTACGCTGCCTTGTCCTTGCGCACGCCCCATTCCACCTTGGTGCCGGCGCATGAAGCATTGTCTTGGCGGGTGGACGGTGCATCGAAGCAGTGACCCGCGGAAAGCACGATGCCATTGCCGATGTGGGTTGCCGAGCAACCCATGCTCATGCGGCCGAAGGCGTTGATGATGGAGCGGTACTTGGAGGGGATATTGGCACCGTCGTTGAGCACAGGGGTCAGCTCGTTCTCGCCGATGATTTTTTCGATTTGCTCTGGTTTGCCAACGGGCACCAACGTGGTGATTTCACCGTTGGCGGTAACCAGTTTGCGCACTTCCATCTTGCGGGGGGCGAGGCTCTCTTCGACCGAGCAGCCAGCGACGAGGGTCGCGGCCAACGAACCACCGAAGATCATGGAGCCGAGACGAGCCGCCTTGAACATTTTTGCCCCTTTTGCGTAGTCCCAGAAATGGTTTTGGGATTTCGCGCAAACAAGTGATGGAAAAGCATCTGCCGAGCAGAATCTGATGTGTACTGGTGACATCCCTGGTTTAACCCAAGGAGCTCCTCGCTGCAAGCCGGCCGGCCAATTTTCTTTCAGGATAGGGGAAGTGCGGAATTCTCCCCGTTCTTTTCTACCTACGCTCGAGGTGCCGGAGGTTGCCCCGACAGGGTCTCGCGAGCCTTGCGGGCCGCCCTGCGCATGCGAGACGGACTCTGCACCAACGCCGCATAGTCGGATGCCACCTCCGCCCGAAGGGGAGCTTCCAGGAACGACAGCAGGCGCTCAACCTGTTCAGGGGGCAAAGCAGCAGCCAGCGAAACGAGGCCTTCGCGGCCGAGGGCCGAAGCCAGAGCAATTATTTCTGCTGGTGTGCGCATGGCGAAAGCCTCAAGCCAAGCGGAGGGTTCGCCGGGGGGGGCATCGGCCACTTGGTATACGGACGCGGGGGCTGCCTTCGGCAAAGGCCCGGATGCGTCCTCCTGAACGCCAACTGAGGCACCCGCCCGAGCGGACGCCGGTAGGCTCTCAGCCGCTCTGCGGACGACATCGCGAACCCGTTCGTTCACATCGTTGTCCGCGCGCCAGCGCCTCGCAACGGCGTCTCGTAAGGCCACGACCGCAGCCATAGCTTCGGCTTTGAAGAATGGCACAGGGCCATCGGGGAGGACCCGACCTTCCCAGGTCGATCGCACCGACGCTGGAGCGGTTGCCAACACCGCAGCGGCGAGTCGCCGTCCTTCTTCGTCGGAGAGCCACGACGCGAGGACCTCATCTAGCCGTTTGCGCTCTTGCACGAGCCAGTTCCAAATCGTCTGCATTTCCTCTTCATAGAGGTCTGTGGTTGGACCTCCCGTGCGCCGTGCTTCCACCGAGGCGCGGCGAATATCCTCGAGCACCGCCATCTGGCGACCCTCGAAGCGCAAAAGCGCTCGCAGGAGGAGAGCGAGGCTAAGCAAAATGGCTGCCAACGGAAGAATCGAACGCCACGCCGACTGGAGCGATTCCATGCGACTTCCGAGAGCGGCCAACCCGGCGTCGCGATCCTCGAGCAACTGCCGATTAGCGCGTGCTTGAACGTCGAGGGAGGCCACGCGTTCGCGGAGTTCTTCGTTGAGAGCCCTCTGCGCGGCGAGTTCGGCGCGAAGTGACGAGACCTCTCCTTCGACGCGGCCGTCAAGGGAGTTGCCTTGGGCTCGCAGCTGGGCTCCGAGGGCGCTTTGGCGTGCGAGGTTGCGGAGCATGAGGTCTTCGAGACGCCGCAGGCGGGCCGCCGATTCCGCCGCAGCCGCGGCATTGGCGGCTGAAATTGCGGCGGCATTGGCGGCCGCCTGCGCCGATGCGCTAGCCGCGGTCCTCGCGGCCGCGTTGGCTGAGGCTTGCGCCGACGCGGCGGAGGGCGCGTTCGCTGCCGCTCGCGAAGCCGCTTGAGCGGACGCCGACTCCGCGGTGTTTGCTCCGCCTTCGGGGCGCGGCTGAGCGAGGGCGATGGAGCCGGAAGGCTGAGGTGTCCTTAGGAGGAGAGACCATGAATAAGTCGAAAGCGA
>JBIKVI010000014.1:0-26777 GCA_044356935.1 Silvanigrellaceae bacterium
CTCGTCAACCGCGAGGACTTCGACCTTGTAGTTTCCCGACTCGCCGGGGAAGCTGAAAGTGAGCTTTCCTTCCGACCCGACGGCGGAACCGCTAACGTGGCGCACATGACCTTGGATGTTTCCAACGCCGTCCGAGTCCGCCTTTTCGAGCCCCATCAGTGCGATGCCAGCGGCGGAGTGCGGATTGATTTCAAAGTTGGCTACCATCGCCGGAGGCTGCATCATTGGAGGCTGCATCGCAGGAGGCTGCATCATTGGAGGCTGCATCGCCGGAGGCTGCATCGCAGCGGGCGGTGCCGCAACCGGAGGCGCAACTGGGGCGGGTTTCGACTCGCCATTGAGGTAGGCCAAAAGAAGCTTCTTCTTGGCGGCGTCCATCCCGGCGGGGGGCATGGCCTGTCCGGTTTTGGGCGCGTCGCTGAGGCGATCGATGAGCTTGGATTTGCCGGCCTCCGCGGTCCAGCTCGCCTCGGTGGCGGCGGGGCCGAAGGATCCGATGGTCGCGGCGTGGCACGCGACACAGTTTTCATCGATAACTGCTTTCACGTCTGCGAAAGCGTATTTCTCGCCGCCCGCGGCGCCGGGTGGGGTGATGGGTGTGCCGCCCCCCCCTTTGCCGGCGGCGACCTTGGCGCCCTCCACGAGATCCTTGGTGGCAAAAAGCCCTTCCGAAGTCAGCGCGGCTGCAGAATTCGGAACAGTGCGCTCGTCGAAATTCTCATGGGCCACCTTGAACGTCCACGCGAGAATCTTGCCCGAAACACCCTTGGCTTGAATCGGTAGCGCCGTGTACCCGCTGCCGTCCTCCTCGAGGTACACGAACGACTTCTCCGAGGCGAACCAGTACGCCTTCTGCGTAGGATTGAATCCTCCCGCGAGCGGCGGTTCATCGCGCAGCGGCCAGTCGAGTTCCGCGCGCATGAGCTTTTTGTCCTTCACCGAGTAGACCTCGAGCTTGCCGTCGAAGTTCGCCACGAGCTTCTCCTCGGACACGAACAGGACCGGGTGCGCTCCCTTGGAGGCGGCGCTCAACACCGTTCCCTTACCGGAGATGGGAAGGTAGCGGATGATCTGCTTCGAACCCAGGAGCCACGCGCTTTCAGCGCCGAGAGAGAATCCCTCGCCCTTCTCGCCGGGTTCCTTGGAGAGGCTCAAAACATCAACGGCCTCGGCGGCAATGGCGGACAAAGCACTGCCGTTCAAGCCGTAGACTTTGCCGTCCTTTGCGAGCGCGCGCAGCGACTTGTTCCCTTTAAGGAACAAGAGCTCCACTCCTGGCGCCGTACCGGAGATCCGCGAGAAGGCGAGCTCCTCTGGGATCGCCGCCACGGCGGACTTCGTAACTTCGGGTTTTCCGCACGACGTCGCGCCGAGGCCGACGACGGCTGTCGCGAGGGCGACAAAACCAGTTACTGCGAGAGGGTATCGGGAAGCGTGCTTGAGAACGGCCACGGATTCGCTCCTTTCACCTTGAGTTCAACTCGGTAAATCTTGTTTCCGTCCGCCGTCGCGAACAGGCTCTTCATTTCGGGGCCGCCGAAGGCGACGTTGGTGGCTCCGGCGTCGCCTCCTCCTTGCTTCGGGAGTTTCACCACGCCGAGCTTCGAACCATCGGGCCGGAAGACCGCGATGCCTTGTGCCGTCGCGACGTAGACGCGCCCCGCGCGATCGACCTTGAGTCCGTCGGGCATTGAGACCTCCGTCGTGAAGACGGATCGGCCCCCGTAAGTTCCGTCTTCTTGGCGCGAGAACTTCACGACTCGGTTCGTGCCGGTTACGGCCACATACAGGAGACTCTCATCGGGCGAGAGGGCCAACCCGTTCGGCGAGGCCTTCGGTGCTGTTTCCCAACCGAAAGCGGCGGGTTCTTGGACGCTCGGTGTGAAGGAGTTCGAGATGAGCGACAAGGCTCCGGTGGGCGTGGCGCGATAAACGCCGTACGACGATCCGAGGGCGGAGCTTCCGCCGCGACCCGCGCCATACCAGGGGTCGGTGAAATACAGGTTCCCGGCCGAATCCACGACGCAATCGTTAGGACCGTGGAAGGCTTTGCCATCGAATTGCCCGGCCAAGGTCGTGCGCGTTCCGGCGACGGCACCCGATCGCGCCGACGCGATGCGCGAGACGACGGTTTGGGAATCCTCGCAAATCACGAGATCCCCTTGGGCATCGAAGGTGAGGCCATTGCTCCTGCGTCCAATGGCGCGCCAAGCCGTAGGACTCGACCCAGGTTGCCATTTCCAAATCTCGGAATTGTCGACGAGACTGAACAGGAGGTAGCCGGAAGGATGCCAAACCGGTCCTTCGATACCCGCTTTGCCCGGAACAGTCGCCACCACCGTGGCCACACCGGCGATGAGGTCGGGTAGCGCAGTGACGGCGGCCTCGGGCAAAGTGTCGCTCTCGGCCGGTGGCTCGTTCGAAGTTGGGGGAACTGGCACCGGAGGGGGTTCGATAACCGCAGGAGGGCGGCCATCCCCGTCCACGAGGAGAGCGCCAGACTTTGCCGAGCCGGTCGTTGCGGGGAGGGCTTCCGAGGGCGGGTTCCGGACCACCGCATCGCCAGAGGGCATGGACTGGAGTTCCTCGCCTTGATCCGTGGCGAGTGCGTCATCCTTTTCGTTCTTCGCCTCGCGGTCACCCTCGGCGCGAGCGACTTTCTTGGCAGCGGGCTTTTCATCCATGGAACAGGCACCCAAGACCAATGCGGGGATGGCCGAGCACGCAACGAAGCGAAGCGCCGCCACAGCGCTGAGAGCCAGAAAACCCTGCACGGTGGCGCATTCGCCACGCCTCGGGAACCATAGCACCATGTGCCTCGCGCCTCCGGAGCACCCAAACGTCATGATCGGCGGTGGGGAAAACTGCCCGCCATCATCGATCCGGTTTCGGCAGCCTGGGCTCTCCGGTTGAGTCCCGCGTGAACGCGCCTAACAAAACCCCGGCATTCCCGGCTGTTACTTTCGCAAGGGAACCAGCGCGCTGGGCAGCCCCTCGCCCCTGATTCCGTCGGAGGGCGAGGCCGCCCCTCCCGTCCGAGCCGTCTTGTCCTCGGGCTTGGGGCCGAGTTTGTCGGTGTAGATAGGCACCACGAGCTCGCGGGTCTGCCCCTGGTCCAGCGTGAATTCGACACGGGTTTTGACGCGTTCCTGCTGGGGGTCGCCCACGAAGTAGGTGAGGAAGTAACTGCCAGCGGGCACGTAGACTTCGGCCGGCTTGTTGTAAAGGAGATCCAGAGAGCGTCCGAAGTTCTCCGCGCCGCGCGCTTCGAGACGCACGAGGTCCGTGCGCGTGCGGCTCGAGGCCTGGCGAACGTCCCACCGGAAGCGCAGACGACCTAGCTTCTCCACAGCCATGGCGTCGTCAGAGGTGGTAAGGGAACGCAGCATCCCCCGCATACCCTCGACACCGTACTCATACTTCCCGTAGAGCACTAGGAAAGGCATTCCAGGAGGCACGGTCATGAGCGCGTAAGGACGCTGTTCCCGGTGCAATGTGATTTTAGGCACGGGTTTGCAAGGTGCGGCTGGGCCGTCAGGGCACGGCGCGCCTTCGATGACGGCCCCTTTCGTTTTGACGATCGTGCTCTCCCCGGTTTTCACGGAGAAGACCTCTTGGATCTCCGAGCCGTCGACGTTGAGCGCGTATTCGCCCGGGAACAAGACGTAGTCCTTGTCCAGGTTCAGCAGCACGCCGCCATTGAGATACGCCGAAGCCGGCTGACCGCCCATTCGCGCACGCAAGCCGGAGGGAAACTTCGTGGGGCTTGCCACGCGCAAGATACCCAACGGGACGCGGGTGCGCATGCCCTTCTCCACGGCGGCGCGGCGTCGGCTCCCGTTCATTTCCAGCGCGTATACGCCGGGAGTCACCCAAATCGTTCCGCCCACGGGCACCGAGATGATGGAGGCATCGGGGCGTGCGGCCTGATCTTCCTGGAGCACGAAGTAACGCGTGCCGCCGGCGTCGCCATCGAGGAACACGGTGAGGGGATAGAGTTCGAGTTCGCGCTTGCCCGACTCGGCTCCAAATTCGACCTCCACAGGCGAGCCCGCGAGTTGGAAGCGGTGCTTTCCGGGCAGGAAAGGCAAGACAAGACGATCCTCCCAAGAACTCAACGCGCCTTCCACGGGATCCACGCAGGTCGTGTGGACAACATGCCGTTCGCCGTCAACGGGCGCGGGGTCTTCAGGCAGGACCTCGCGCCGCGGAATGAGATGGACCGCAGAAAGCGAAAGCACCGTGGACGATGACGTTTGCTCGAAGGCGTAGCCCGAGCATTCGTTGCCGGCAAAGTAGGAACCAGGCTGAAGATAGATGTCTTCGCCTACCCGCGCCTGCGCCACCGGCACCAAACGGGTTGGAGTTTTGCCCTTGTCCGACTTCGTGACGCTGAAGATAGACACCACAGCCCCAGGCACGCCTTCCACACGGAGCGTGGACAGGCGTTTTGCCTCCCCATTCCCCGTACACGAAGCGAGGGCCGCCGCGACGGACAGCATTGAGAACGAGCGGGATCGGGAGAATCTCATGACCATGCCATCCTGTTATGGACGGCAGTGTAACAAGCTTTCCATCGAAAAATAAAGGCCTTCGGCGCCCGGAACACGCCGAAGGGTGCCCTCGGCCGCGGCCTCGGACCCCTTTGAGCAGCGAATTCGGCGCGCGAGCCGCTCGGAACTCACAAGGACCCTCCCCGTCTCGTCCTCCATCTCGAACCATGCGGACGCGGGCCCCTCTCGCACCACGCGCCCCTTCACGGATACCTTTACCCCAAGATAGTCGTCGGCGTTCAGTGCGAAGACCTTCGCTTTCACGAAGTCGCGTTCGGTTTTGGCGCAGGATGACACGCCGCAACATGAGAGGACGCCCACAATGAGGGAGAGCCAGCGATGAGCGCCTGCGCGCCAGTTTCGGATCACGATTCCTCTGCCTCTGCGTCAAGCGGAAGGAGCGTGAGAAGTCGTTCGAAGCCCAGCACCCCCCTTACCCTCTCGCCGACCTTAGCCACGCCCTCGAGGACAGCGTATTCTTGGGCGAAGAAGTTTAATGGGACCGCCTCGATCTGCTGTTCGTCGAGCGAAACGAAGTCAGTGATTTCGTCGACGATGACGCCAAATCCACTCTCCACGTGCTGCAGGATGATGACGCGGGTCTGCGACGTGGGCGAGCCGCGCTCGAGTCGCCACAGACGGCGCAGATTGAGCACGGGCATGATTTCCCCGCGAAGGGCGAGGATACCCTCGACGGCCTCCGGTGCGCGTGGGACGAAGGTGATCGTGGGAAGCATGATGATTTCTCGCACGTGACGGACCGCGAGCAGGAACTCCTCGGAGGCGAGTCGCAGGCCTATGTGCTGGACTCCCTTCTCCTTGGCGCCCTCGATGGCTAGCAGGTCGCGCGAAGGCACTGAGAACGATCCCTCACCCAGGGTCCAGGCGCTAGGTTCGGCGGACGAGAGCAGCGCGCCTCGCGCGCGAGGTTCATGAAGCACGGGCATGCCCTCCCGATGCTCCCACGCCCGGAGCGTGGGACGACTTTTTGAACGAAGCGACGTCGATCATTTCGCCCGCGTCGAGGACGAGGGCGACGCGACCATTGCCAAGCACGCAGCCTCCAGCAACTCCGCGTAAACGCCCCATGAGGCGGCCAAGCGACTTGATGACTATTTCCTGCTGCCCAAGCAGCTCATCGACGACCACCCCAACGCGCTTCTCACCAACTCCCACCACGACGAAAATCATCCGAGGACGGGTGTTCCGCGAGCGCGGACCGCGCGAGTACCCGCGAGAGGAACCGCGCGAGGAGGAGCCCTCGCGACTCGTTTCGGTCCGGTACCAGAACCTCTCTTCGATATCCTGCATCTCTAAGGCGGCCTTCAATGGCATAAGAGGAATGACCTGATCGCGCAGCTTGACGAATTCGCTGGCCCCTACGCGCTGGACTTCATCGGGATCCATGCGGATGGTCTCGACCACATTCACAAGCGGGATTGCGTAGCTCTCGCCCCCGACACCCACCATGAGGCTCGGGATGATGGCCAGAGTCAGCGGAAGCTTGATGGTGGTGGTTGTTCCCTTGCCGATGCGGGAATCGAGTTCGATGATGCCCTTGAGCTTTATGATGTTCTTTTTGACGACGTCCATTCCCACGCCGCGTCCGGAGATGTTGGTCACCTGGTCGGCGGTTGAGAATCCCGCCTCGAAGATCAGGTTGAAGATCTCCTTGTCGGAGAGCTGATCGCTCTCCTTGATGAGCCCGGCCTGGATGGCTTTGTTGCGAATCCGCTCGGTTTGGAGGCCTTTGCCGTCGTCGCGCACGGTGATGACGATCATGTTCCCGTCTTGCGCAGCCTTGAGGAGGATCGTCCCCTTTCTCGGCTTGCCTGCGGCCTCCCGCGCGTCGGGCGCCTCCACCCCATGGTCGACACTATTGCGTATGAGGTGCACCAGGGGGTCGCCTATCTCCTCAACCAACGTCTTGTCGAGTTCCGTCTCGCCTCCTTCTATGACCAGGTCGATTTCCTTCTCCACTTGCTTGGAGAGATCGCGCACGACGCGAGTGAACTTGTAGAACGCGTTGCCCACCGGCACCATGCGCACCTTCATGATGATGCTCTGCACCTCATTCATGTGGCGCGAGAACAAGAGCACGCTCTCGCTCATGAGGTTGCAAAGCTCGGAGCCGGGATCGTGGGCGCGCAGCTCTTCTTCGATTCGGGCGAAGCGGGAACGGTCGATGACGAGCTCGCCCACGAGGTTCACCAGCGAGTCGAGCCGCTTGAGGTCGACGCGGATGGTACCGACACCCTCGCCCGCCGTGGGCCCGGCTTTGCCGTCTTTCGGTTTGTTCGCCCCGCCGGCGGCTCCCCCCGCTCCGGCGGCCGACTGCGTTGGGGCCACCAGTGGGGCCTGAGCCATGCTCGTCGACGGCCCTGCCGTCGGCGCCAACGGCGCTGCGACGGGAGACGGCGCTTCGTTGGAAACGGACGCGGCTCCCGAGGACGCAGGCGACGCCCTCCCCTTCGCGCCGAGACTCACGCCGGCTTCCGCGGCCTTGAGCGCGGCGAGCGCCTCATTGATGGGGAGCTCCGAGGAGGCTCCTTTTTTTACCGATTCGAACATGGCTTTCACGCGATCGAGTCCCTGGAAAAGGGCATCGACCATGGGAGTATTTATGGAAAAGCTTCCCTTGCGGATGCGATCGAAGAGGTTCTCCATGACGTGGCACAGGCGTTCGATAGCCCGGAAGCCGAACATTCCCGACGTGCCCTTGATGGTGTGGGCGGCTCGGAAAATAAGGTCGATGGCGTCCTTGTCTTCCGAGTTGGCTTCGATGGCGAGCATCGCTTGGGCGAGCTGCTCGATAAGTTCGTCCACGTTCGAGAGGAAGTCCTGGAGCATTTCGGGATCGAGATCGGGAAGGGCGTCCTTGCCCGCGCTTGGACCGAGGTTGGGACCGTCGAAATCCTCGAACTCCATTGCTGCGCCGGAGTCACCCGCTGTGGCGGCGTCATGGGCGGCGTCATGGGCGACGTCATGCGCGACGCCATGGGCGACGCCATGGGCGCTGGCGGACGCGAGGCGTGAAGTCTCGGGTGCGTCGGGGGGTCTTGTTCCCTTCGCGGGCTCGTCCTCAGACGAAACAGCATCCACGGCCGAACCCGCTGGGTTGGACGCGTTTCCTTCGAGATCGACCCCAAAGTAGAAGGCACACCAGGGTTCGGGCAGAACCCCGCAAGGTTCAGCATCCTTGGGTAGACGAGTTACGGGATTCGCGGCGATGGAATCGAGCATATCCTCTTCGAGCTCAGCGGCGAACACGACGAGGCTCCCCGCCTCGCACACGCGCAGGCAAAGCACGTCAGCCACGCGACGGATGTTCTCCACCGACTCCGACTCCCAAAGAGAGTCGGTGTCGGAGTGCGTGCCGGGCGGATACATCGAGGCGAAAAGGTTTTCGTCTCGCGCGCGGAACTTCTCCACCGCGGCGCGTTCGTCCGCGGTCGCTTCGAAGGCGTCCTCGGAGTCCTCAGACTCTAGGGCGACTTGAGACTCTGTGGGTTCCGCAGAGTCGACCGAAGGCGGCGCATTTTCAGCAGGCGCTTGGGCGGCAGCGCTCTCTTCCACTGGGGAAGGTTCGTCGGGAAGCCGCTCGCCCCGTGAGCGCACGGAGTAGCAGGCACCCACCTGCTCGACGACCACCACGAGCGACGACTCCGCGCTGAGGGGCAGCGCGTGGTAAAACTTCTCGAGGGCGTCTTGGAGATCGTTGAGCAGGTCGAGATCATCTCGCCCAAAGGTGCGCGCTCCGTCGCGGACCGCGGCGACGAAGTCCTCCACCTGGTGGAGCGCCGCGACGATGCGACCGAGCCCCGCCATCTGCGAGAGCCCCTTGAGCGTGTGGAGGAGCCGAAACAGTTCACCCACGCTCTCGCCGGCGACTTCCGAGCCGTGCTGCATGGTAACGTGCAAGCCCGCGCACAGGCTCGCGAGGTTCTCCACCAAATCGATGGCCTCGCCCCTGAGTTCCGCCAGCATTTCATGGGACATCTGACCGAGCATGGGTTCCTCCGCCTCGCCATCATATCTTTGCGCGGCCTGGGGCCGATGTGATAAACGCGTCAGTCCCCGGCCGAAATTTGGCGCAAGGGAGGGGCCTAGGGCCCCCCTCTCGCCGTTGCCTTTTTGGAGATACCCGCATGGCCCATCATGGTCGCCTCATCCTCGCGAGCGCTTCGCCCCGGCGTCGGGCACTTCTTGCCCAAGCAGGATTGACGTGCGAGGTCGTCGTCTCGAACGTGGCCGAGGTCCCTGCGCCCGGCGAGTCGCCCGAAGCCTACTGCGCGCGGAACGCGCGCGAGAAAGCGCTCGACGTCGCCAAAAGCCGCCCGATGGAGGCGGCGGGTGCGGTCGTTCTCGCGGCCGACACCATCGTGGTTTCTCCCGAAGGCAGCATCCTGGAAAAACCCCAGGACGAATCCCATGCCGTGGCAATGCTCACCGCGCTCGCAGGCCGCACGCACCGCGTCCTCACGGGCGTTTGCCTCGTGAGCGGCAACGACACCCGCGTGCTCGGCCAGATAGTGGTGGCCACACAGGTTCTGTTCCGAGACATACCTCGTGCGGAAATGGACGCCTATGTGGCTTCGGGTGAGCCTTTCGACAAGGCGGGCTCCTACGGAATCCAAGGCCGCGCGGCGGCATTCGTGCGCGCTCTGCAGGGAAGTTACACGAATGTAGTTGGTTTACCCTTGTGCGAGGTCGTAGAGATGCTCCGGCCTCATCTGCCCCAGGAGTAAAAATGGATGACGGCGAAACGACGAGAGTGAGCGAAGACCCGCGGGAGATTTCCGTTAGGCGGCTCGCCTCTGTGCGCTCGGCCCTCGCGGACGCAGCATTGGTCTGCGGCCGCGATCCGGGCACGGTAGAACTGCTCGCGGTATCAAAGGGCCACCCGATTGAGAGCGTAACGGGGTTCTGGGAACTCGGACTGCGCGATTTCGGCGAGAACTACGTGCAGGAACTCGTGGCAAAGGCGGCGGCATTGGCAACAGGTACCATGGGAGCCATGGGAGCCATGGGAGCCGGCCCGAATCCGGGCGCTGCGCTTGAACCCCGTTGGCATTTCATCGGCAATCTTCAAACCAACAAGGTGAAAACCGTCCTACCTGCGGTGTCCGCCATCCACTCGCTCGACCGTCTCTCCTTGCTCGACTCCCTCGCTCGCAACGCGCACTTGGCCAAGCACCGCCCGGTGGAACTCTACGTGCAGCTCGAGGTCGACCCCGCCGACGCCAACAAAGGTGGCGCAGACGCTCAAGAGGCCGAGGCGCTTTGCGCGCGTCTAGGCGAACTTGAGCGCGCCGGAGGTGAGTTCGCCTCGGCGTTCCGTTGGGTTGGATTCATGGGAATCGGGCCGGCGGACGTCGATGCCGCCCGGCTCGAGGCCCTTTATCTCGATTTTCGCGGACGCGCCGAAGCACATTGGGCGGTTCATTGCCCGCGCGCGTTTGCTACGCAGCCCCGCGTGTCGCTAGGCATGAGTGGAGACATGCGCGTTGCCATCAAGTCGGGCTCGACCTGCGTGCGCATCGGAACCGCGTTGTTCGGGGCGCGGAAGCCAAGACACTGACCGACTCTGTCGCCTCAAGAGCCTGAGGAGAACGAGCGCGGCTTGGTTTTCGCAGAAAGGATTCTCACCCGAGCCAATCCCCCCAGCGTCAATCTGACGACGGGGGGTTCAGGTCATTGGGATTGAGTCCGAAACCCACCTTGCAGCAAAGCCACCTGGAGGTCCACATGATCGTTCCCCCTCCCCTCAGCCAGCGTTTTCCCCGATGCATCAACGCAGCGGTCGTTCCTCTCACTCTCTTCTCCACGCTTCTTGCCTGCAAGTCGAGGGAATTCAACGCAGTTAAAGCAATGAGCGGGAACGCGTCAATCAGGGCTGTCCAACCCGCGCAATACCTCCATAATCAGAGGACCCTCGCAAACGACACATACGATGTGATCGTGAAGGCGAATATCACGAAAGACGCGCGAAATTCCGGCGTCGTTGCTCCACTACGAGAATACTACTGGTCGCCTATGGGGCTCAACATCCCAAAAATCGAGGCGATGCAACCTGGCAATGCACAAAGGCTCACGCAAAAATTCCCGCGACTGGGAGGAGGGCGCGCGTGGGGGAAGAACGCCGACCTCGACGAGTCAAAGTCAGCCGAGAAAAAATCCTTCCTCGTGATCTGCAACTCAGAGAAATTCGACGGACCAGACGGACGCAAGTTCGGCGACATCGAAACGAGCTTCGATGTGAAAGCCAACAAAGACTCCATCGACGACGCAGATGCCGAAGAAGTGGAGAAATTGAGACTGCTCCTCATGTCGAAACGTACGGAGAAAGGCTACTCCGACGGCGAGTGTTGGGACGTTCGAAGCAACGGCGCGCTGGATGATGCCTTCTTTGTGCGCTTGGGAAACCGGAGGAACTGGCTCGGAGGCACCACACAGGGCGTCGATGGAGCTGAGAAGTTCTTTTCCGACAAGAAATCCGACTTCCAGAAACTTTTGTCCCACGCGGGGCTAGGGGAGACTGAACAACTTGCTCAACTTGTCCAGAACTCGGTAGAAGCCCTCCACGACCCGATTCTCGCCATCGAGCGCAGGATGAGAGTGGAAGGTATGCCCGCAGTGTCCACAAACATGAACACTGAGAAGGCTGAACAACTTGTTTCCAACCTCATCGTCGAGTTCGACGATTTCAGGTTGGGTCCAACCATCCGCTCCACCCTGCCCAAGGTGGCGCCTGTCCTCGCCTTTGAGATCTTTTCGGCGCATGGCCGCAATCGCTCGCCTGAGCGATTGCGGGCGAAACTCTCGCCGGAAGTTCAACATCCGAATGTCGACGGGGCCGCGTTCCTCGACGAGGTTCTCAGTTTGGGATGGGAGGCTGGCCCATTCAACGCCATCGTCCTGCCAAAGTTCGACAACACGTTCTTGGCCCGGGCGACAGTGGGTGTGAGTGGCAAGACCACGCACTTCATCGGCATCCTTTTGCCCACGGGACGATTCTACGTCGGCCCTCGGCTCAAAGACGTACCGCCGGCGAAAATTGCGGCCGCACTCCACCAAAGCGCCGAAAGGGCCGGCGCTTCCGAAGCCGGTCGAGACATCCCGCTCTACGGAATCGTTTCGTTCGAAGTCGACCTGCCCACCGGTTTCATTCTTTCCATCTCTCCGCTGGGTGCCGGTGGAGAAGATGCGGCCCTGGCGGTCGCGCTCCACGCTCACGCGTTGCAGTTCCATTCAGATGCGCTCGTGCGGAACGCGCTTGGTCGTTGACGCAAAAAGCGATCCCTGGGCGCACCTTACTTCTCACCTCACCCCGCCGCATCTTGCGCCAAAGAGAGAGCGTAATCGCGAAGGATGATCTTCACATCGAGGGGCGAGGCGCGCGGATGGAGCTCCCGGATGCGCGCGCACATCCCTGCCACGTGGGCCGCCGCATAGCTCGATCCCGTGACGCGCTTGCGGCCGGCGCTCTCATCCTCTGGGGCTGCTCGGCGCGAGCCCACGTCAACCGGAACGTCGACGCCAAATCCTGCGAACTCAACAACGCTTCGCGGAAGGAAACGAAGGTCGAGGGGGCCCGCGAGGAGAGCCGCCTCCACGGAAACACAGTAGGTGAAGCGCGCGGGGAAGAGCGAATTGCCGATGTTGCTCGCCGACGCAACGACAACGGTGCCCTGTTCGTAGGCGCGCTTCATGATGGAGACGAGCCAGGGTATGGCGTCCTCGCTGCGCGTCCCGAGCGAGAGGTTCACGACGTCGTAACCCTGCTCGAGGACGTGGTCGAGAACGTAACACAAGAGCGAGCTATCGCACTGGTTATCCTCGTCGAGGATCCGGAAGTGATCCACGCGGGCATCGGGCGCGCAAGCCAACACGCAGCCATGGACGATGGTTCCGTGCCCGTTTCGATCGCTGGCGAGCCCCGGCGGAAGCTTGCGCACCGAGAGCCCCTCAAGCGTGGCGGAGCAGTCGTGGACTTCGAATTCCTTTCCGGAAAGGGCAGGCGATGAGGGATTCACTCCACTGTCGAGCACCGCAACGCGCACACCCGCTCCCGTGTAAAGCGCAAGAGCTCCGACGTCCTTCCTCATGGCGCGCCCCTCCTCACGACGCCGGCGCGATGCGACGACGGGGTCCGCTCATGCCGACCGATGCGATCTCGCGCACGTGATCAAGAAGGATGGTGGTCTCGGCGATGATGGCTCCGTAGGATTTCGCCGTGAGTCCCTTGACGCGCGCGAGCACGAGGCCTCGCGGATTGTTGTCGAACACGATGGGCACGCAAAGCACGCCCGTGCGAAAATCCACCTGGCAATCGCGACTCGCGAGCGCGAACGCGACGAGGTCGACCACCGATCCTCCCCACGCCGTGGCGAGGGTCGAGACGTTCTTGCGCACGCTGAGTGCCTCCGGGAAGTGGGGCGCATTTGGCGACGTCAGGAGGGGCTCGGGGCTCAAGGTGTCTCCTGATAGCGAGAACACCGAGAATGCCTCCACGCCAAGAGCCTCCTGCCATCGCAGGAAGCGTGGAAACAGGTCGGTGTGATGACTTGTCCAATGCTCCTCGATCTCGCGCCGGGCGGCCTTCCGGAGATGTTCGACCTCGCGGCCGAGTTCGTCGATATGGCGCGAGAGCTCCGACACCTTGCGGCGCGATGAGCCCGCGCTGGCGGAAGCCTCGTCCGCGCCCTTCCTCGACGTCCTTTTCTTGCCTTCACCGGTCGCCATATGCGGAGGACTCCTTCCTGAAGTAACGCAATTGTAACGTGTCGGGCGGCATGCGGATGACCCCGGTGCCGCCGCCCTGACGCCTCCCTGACGCCCTGCATTTCTGGCCCGCGGCCAGGAAGCGGTTGCCATCACCCCCCGGTGCCCACGCGTCTGCCCTGGACGCTTCCCAAAGCCTCCTTTCACGGCTAGAGTTTTGCCCGTGCAACCAAAGCTCGCGAATTTCCGAGGCCCTATGCTCTTTACCCGCATCTTGACGGCCGCCGTGCTGGTGGCTTTCCTCTTCTACGCCGTCACGTTCGCCGCTTCGCCCCACATGGCCATGATATTCCTCGGGGTTGGCATGGGCCTCGCCGGCACAGAGTTCGTCGCCCTGCGTTGGCATGTCATCGACGGCTTCGCGCACACGGAGTTCCCACGCCCGCCGTTCCGCAAGGAGCATTTCGGCATCGGTTTCCTTTATGCCGCCTCGCTGCCTGTTTACTGCGCCGGCGAACTCGCCTGGGGCCCGAGCGACGCGCGCCCGCTCTCGCTGGTGTTCGCTTGGTTCGCTTTCTGCATGATCCTCGGCTCGGCCTTCTTCTACCGCCGTGAGATCGACCTAGAGTTCGCTACACACAAGCTCTTCAACGCCCTCGCGGGCGTGGCCTACGTCGCCATCCCTGGACTGACGATGTTCAAGCTCTCGCAGATGCCCATAGAAGGCGCCCCGCGGGGCATTGCCCTCTACTTTTGCCTTGCGGTCGTGCTCATGGGCGACACGGGAGGTTACTTCGCCGGACGCCTGTTCGGACGCACGCCACTCATTCCCAAAGTCTCGCCCAAAAAGACGGTGGAGGGCGCCCTTGGTGGCCTCCTGTTTTCGTGCCTCACGGGCGTAGCCGTCTGTCTCTTTTTCAACCTCCCTTTTCACTGGAGCGCGGCGGCCGTCTTCGCCACCCTGGCAGGGATGGCGGGACAGATCGGCGATCTCGCCGAGAGCGCGCTCAAGCGCGCCGCCAATTGCAAGGACAGCGGCAACCTGTTGCCCGGCCATGGGGGAATGCTCGATCGCATCGACGCACTTCTCTTTGGCGTCCCCTTCTCCTATCTCGTGTTCCTTTTCATCTCTTGAACACGACCCGCTTCACGTCGCGGCGCAGTTCTCCTGGAGGCCCGAGCAGGAACGCCGTGTAGGTGCGGCCAACCGCGAGTTTTTCGCACCCTTTGCAACGGGCCAAAGGAAGGGGGGAAGCGACACAGGATTTGTCGGGCCGCGTGCACGAGGTTGCCGCCGGAACAAGCGCGGCAGGCTCCGACTGAACCAAGGCCTCATCGTAGGATGCGATGTCGCCCGCGTAGATGGCGATGGAGAAAAGCGGGCTAGGCGAAAAAAGCAGGCCGCCGTTGCCAATGACGAAGCTCGCGAGGGTAGGCGTTCGACCCGCATTGGGGCCCGCTCGGCCTGCTGCACAAGTGGCGGCGTTCTGCGCAGCCTGCGCGACGAGAAACGCGGACTCGGCATCGAGGGTCACGCCACGTCCTCCTTCCTCGCGCCACACCTCGGCGTAGGTGCGACCACCCGAGGGTACGGGCGAGTTCCACACACCAAGGTAGCAACGGAGGTAATCCCGGGTGGCGCACGCCCCGCTGCCCGCGGGAGTCAAGGTTGGCGCACCCGCCGGGAGCGCGCCCGAGGGAGCCAAGAGAGCGCTCGAGAGCGCCTCGAGTTCGGGGCCGACATCGCAGGTGAACCCGACGTCACCGGAGTATCCGGGGACACGCACAAGGGGGCCCACACGCGGGGCTTCCAGCCAGCCCATCGACGACGATCCGTCAGCGTTGCCCAGGAAACCCAGGATATGGGAATCCACGGTGACGGTGACCCAGGAGGCCGGAGAAAATAACCCCGAAGTCGCCACGCTGAGGCGACCCGAGGCGTCGAGCTTGAGAAGGGCACGACCGCCTGACTCGATTCCAAAGGAGGGCACTTTCAAGGCTCCACTCGGATCCGAGCCTCGCGCTGAACCTCGGTCGACGGGTTGCGACACGTCTTGTCCACATGCGCTCAAAGAGATCAGCGCGAACGTAACCAGCGAGCGTCGAAAACGATGACATCGGCTCCTTCCAAAATGGACCATACGTCACTGGCCGACGAAGAGGTGGAGCGCGAGCTGCGAGGTCCCCGTGGCGAGACGGAAGGCGGCGCCGGGCATGATTTGCGACGAGATGCCGACCTCACCGCTCACCGAGAGTTCCTTCATGAGGAAGATCTCGACGCCGAAGCCCAGCCCACCGCCCGCCTTGAGTTCGTCGTCGCCTTCGTTGCCATCGCCACCGTTCTTTCCAGCTGTTATGGCCGTCCATACATAAGGGAACGCCCTTGTGGATGTGGGCAGGAAGCTCTGGAGCTTCACCGCGCCTCCGAAAGCGTTTTTCTTCGCCTCTTTTTCGAGACCCACCAGGGCCGCGACCGAGGCCGCCAGACGCTGGGAAAAGACGATGCGCGCTCCCGCGGATCCGTCGAGGGCGCGCGAGCCTCCGCCAGGTAACGCCACGTCGAGGGAGACGTTCCCGGGAAGGAGCGAGTGGAGCGCGGTGTCTGTTTCTTTGGAGAAGTCGGACAGCTCGGGGTCGGCGTTGGCGTCTCCCGATCCTGCGAGGGGATCTCCCCAGGAGCTTGAGCCGGATGAGCCACTTGAACTGCCCGAGGCCCCCGCACTTCCTGATGGGTTGTTGGCCCCGGAGCCGCGCGACTTGGACTTGGTTCCGGGCCGACCGGAGGCACCGCCTTGGCCCTGCGCAATGCCTTGCCCGTAGGATTGGGCAAAGGCTTCTGAGACGCCCTTGGAACCACCTAATTCAGCCACGAAAGAAAGCGATACGACCACGGCCGCCGCGAATGCGGCGCGCTCGAGGGAACGACAAAGAAACGGCATCTCGCCTCCAACCATGGCGCACTCTACCGGGGAATGGGCTCCTACCGATGATGCCACAGCTCGCGAGCTGTCATGGATCCGCACCGGCCCGGGCATTCTTGGCGGCCATCCGTCAGTGCGTTGACAGAGGGAGTCGTGGCTTCCGCTCTCCGCACCGCATAGTTACTGTTCACTTGACGCGGGGAAACGTCCTCGCATCCACTCAAAGCGGCCGAGCTCGCCGCCGAAGCGAAATAACGACGGGAAAGCCTACTTCGCGAAGAGATCGGAGAGCAGGTAGGCCATTTCCATGCTTTGCGAGTAGTTCAGGCGAGGATCGCACGCCGTCTGGTAGTTCTGCGTGAGATGCTCCTCCGCCAGGCCGCTCCCACCGCCGATGCACTCGGTTACGTTCTCGCCCGTGAGTTCGAAGTGGACTCCGCCGAGAACGCTGCCGGCTTCGCTGTGTACCCCCCGCGTCTCAACGATTTCGGCGAGGATGGAGGCGAAGTCGCGCGTCTTGATGCCGTCTTGGGTCTTGATGACGTTACCGTGCATGGGGTCGCAGCTGTAGGTGACGAATGCGCCCGCATCGCGAAGCGCCTTCACGAGTGTGGGAAGGGCGCCACGGACGCGTCCGGCACCCATGCGCGTTATGATGGTCACACGTCCGGGCGTGTTGCCCGGGTTGAGGTAACGCACCAGCTCGACGATTTCCTTGGGATCAGCCGTGGGGCCGACCTTCACCCCTACGGGGTTCTCGATTCCGCGCAGGTACTCGGCATGCGCTCCATCGAGCTGACGCGTGCGCTCCCCGAGCCAAAGCATATGGGCGCCGAGGTTAAACCATCCGGTGGCTCCAGCCCCCTCGCCTTCCACGTGGTGAGTGACGGCGGACTCGTAGTCGAGAAGGAGTCCCTCGTGTGAAGTGAAGAACTCCACGCGGCGCATGGTTTCCGAGTTGGCGTTCCCTAGCAGTTCGAGGAACCGCGTGGATTCGCGCACGCGCTCCGAGACTTCAGTGTAAAGCCGTGGCTGGTGTTGCTCGGAAATGTGATCGAGCTTCCACATTTCTGGGTGGCGCACGTCGGCGAATCCACCCTCCACCAATGCGCGTAGGTAATTGAGCGTGTAGCAGGAGAGCGTGTGCGCCTGCAGAAGACGGCGGGGATCGTGGCGCCTGGCGGCGGCGTCGAAAGCCACGTCGTTGATAATGTCGCCCCGGAACGACGGGAGGGTCGTGCCCCCGGATGTCTCGAGGTCGTCGGAACGCGGTTTTGCATATTGCCCGGCGATCCGCCCGATACGCACCACGGGCCGGCGCAGGCCGTAGACGAGGATAAGGCTCATCTGCAGGATAATTTTGAGCTTGTCGGAAATGCTTTTCGGGTTGCAGTCGACGAACCGCTCCGCGCAATCGCCCGCCTGCAGGATGAAGCGTTTGCCCTCGCCCGCCTCGGCGATCTGCTTGCGCAGCGCAAGGACTTCACCATGGTGAACCAGCGGCGGGCGCACGGCGATTTCCTCGAGGCACGACGCCAGCGCGGAAGGGTCATCGTAGGAGGGTTGCTGCAGCGCCTTGCGGGTCCGCCAGGATTTCGGGTTCCACTCAGGGGCTTCACGCCTAGTCATCGTCGGCTCCGGTGCGTTCCAAGGGAGGTGTTTGCGATCTTCGCATCTTCCCGTTCGGGAGATGCCGATTATCACAGAAATCTTTCGAACCTCAAGGAACATTCCACGGCCAACGCGCTAGTTCCCCGCCCTCGTACGAGATAGCGCGATCGCAGGCTGAGATGAAGTCAGCTTCAGGCACTCCTTCCCCCCTGAACTTTCGTACCTCCTCGGCGCTGACTCCAGCAGGCAAGAGTTGCCGGCCGGACCTTTTGCCGGCGTGTGACGATCGGACCTAACGAAACCGGGGCCCCACGGGCCTCGCCTAGGGAGACCAAAGAGCATGAGCACGACGAAACGCGGCAGGACCATCGCTTGCATGGCCGCCCTCGCGAACCTGCTCGGAGCCTGCACCGAGCGTGCTCGAAGCACCGTTGTCGTCAATGCCCAGGAGGCCCCCACCTCGGAACCCTCCACGCCTCAAGATCCCATTGCCCTGGGGACGGCGGAAATGAATCTTTCCCAGCCCGAAGAGCCGGTGCCCCAGGAGGTCCCTCCTTCCGAGCGCGCACCCGAGGAACTCGCCAAAGCTCTGGGCTGCGAGGGCAGCTACCGGACCGCCTTCGACCGCGCCTTCGAGGCTCAGGCAAAATCGTTCGCTAGCGAAATGAAGGCGCGAGGTACACGGGGTGCGAGCGAGCGCGAGTTGTGGAGGCACGCGCGCCTCGCCTCCCTGCGAACCGTGGAGGGAGCGACGGTGACGAGCGCAATGTTCGACTCCGGCCTCGCGGGCTCCGCCGACGAACGTGATTCGGAAAGTGAAGCGCGCGAAGCAGGACGCAATCCCTTAGAAGGGAACGCGTCGGAAGGCACCCTCGTCTGGGATGACCCCTCTGAGCGCTGCAAGCGCTTGGGCGCCCTGAACGCAACGCTCGCGCACGCGGGAGAAGTTGTTCGGGCCAGGAACGATGCATTTTGCGCAGCTCTGGCCCCAGCGCGTGTCGCCGCGCTCGCTGCCCAGGTTGCCTGCCGTGTGGAATCGCGCGCCGGCGCGGGTACGGGCGCCACATTCGCACGCCTGGCCGCCGACCGAGCAGTCCTCTCGCCCCGATGCGGCGACGAGTTCGCGCGCGCGTGCGCCGACGTCGTGCGATCGCACCTGGCTTCGGGCGCTCGCGGCGCGTGCAAATCGCTCTCCTCCAACTCGGCCTCGCTGGCCTCCGTGCAGGCGTGGGCCTGCGGAACTTCGCCAACCCGCTGAGGAAATGTTACCGTCGCCTCCTGACCTCGGGAGGACTCGTCCATGCGGATCTTCAAGCACGAGTCGCGCAAGGCCGACGGCCGCGCCTTCATACAGTACTCGCGGGAATCATTTCCGGTGGAGTTCGGCTTCACCCACGATGGACTCCTAAGGCCCCCCGACTGGGTCGCACCCACGCTGCGACACAATCGCATGCGCGACGAGTACGTCGCAATCTCCACGTCGCGCAACGCACGCCCCTTCCTGCCGCCCAAGGAATACTGCCCCTTGTGCGTCCAACTCGACGAGCGCTTTCCCACGGAGATTCCCGCGTCCGGGCGGACTTACGAGTGGGCCGTCTTCGAGAACATGTTTCCCGCCCTCGCGCCACGCCCCGAGGGCATCGGCAAGTGCGAGGTCGTGCTGTACTCGCCGCACCACGACAGCACCTTGGCCGACGAGCCCCTCGACCAAGTGGAAGGCCTCGTGCACGTTTGGCGCGACAGGTCACGTTGCCTGGGCGCGCTCCCGTTCATTCGACAGGTGTTTATTTTCGAGAACAAGGGTGCCGAAGTGGGAGTGACCTTGCACCATCCCCACGGACAGATCTACGCCTTCCGCGACCCGCCGCCGTTCCTAGAAAGGGAACACGCCGCGGCACGAGCCCACTTCCAGGACACGGGCCGTTGCCTGGTGTGCGACCTTGCGGCCGAAGAACTCGCGGCGCGCGCAAGGCTCGTCCTCGAAAGCGAGCGCCTGGTGGCCTTTGTTCCTTACGCGGCACGTTACCCCTACGAGGTTCACCTCACGACGAAGTCGCACCGCCCCCTCCTCGAACAACTCGACGAGCACGAGTGCACGGAGCTCGCGCTCATGCTTAAGCGGCTGCTCCACAAGTACGATGGCTTGTTTGGCTTCCGCTTGCCTTACATCATGGCCCACCATCAGGCTGAGAGCACCGAGGCGGACGACCGCACCTACCACTGGCATCTGGAGTTCTACCCGCCGCACCGGACGCGCGACAAACTCAAGTACCTCGCGGGCGTCGAGAGCGGCACGGGATTCTTCGTGAACGACACGCTGCCCGAATCCATGGCCGCCCAACTGCGCGGCGTGCCGGTTCCCTTTTAAGCGCGGTCCGATTCCCTCGACTCTTTCGACTCTTTCGGCACTGTCGACTGCCTTGCCCTTCATCGACCGCCTTTGTCTGCGCAAGAATCGGAAGGAAACGCCCATGCCCACCCCGCCCCATCGCCAAACGTCCTCCGTGGAGGTGTTCGCACCCGGCCGCGTGAACCTCATCGGCGAACACACGGATTACAACGGCGGACTCGTCCTTCCCTTCGCCATAGGGCTTGGCCTCACTTTGCGCCTCTCCTGGCGAGAAGCGGAAACGGGTGAGGGCGAAGTCGGGGGCGGGGGCGCAGGCGGTGGTGTCCGATGCGAGTCCACTTTCGATGGCACTCGCCGCGCGCTGAGTTCTGCCGCGCTCACCCGGCTTGTCGAGGCGTGCTTGCCTGAGCCGCTCACGAGCAGCGCCGTGGAGTTGCCCGCCGATGCCCGAGGGACCACACTTGCGTACGCAGTCGGCAGCCTCGCTCTTTTTCTCGCACAGGGCAGATGCCAATCCCGCGAGCGCGTGCGCGCTCTGCTCGGCGGCCGTGCGACGATCGTCATCGACATCGATTCCACGCTGCCAGTGGGTGGTGGCTTGTCATCGTCGGCGGCTCTGTGCGCGGGTCTCCTCTTGGGGTACCAGGCTCTCCTGTGCGGTGATCTCGACGCGCGCGAATTAGCGGTCACGGCCATGCATGTGGAGCACCGCTTCGCGGGTGCGCACACGGGGCTCATGGATCAGCTCGCGGTGCTCCTCGGCCGTCCCGGGAGTTACCTCGCCGTGGACTTCGCGCGGTTTCCGGCGGAGCGCGCCTGCGAAGTCGAGCTCACGCGCGCTCACGCGGCGTTCGACGCGTACGTGCCCTTGGCGTTCCACACCGGCGTGGCTCATTCCTTGGCGGGAAGCGAGTACAACCTGCGACGCGCCCAGTGCGCGGATGCCTTGGCTCTGCTGACGGCCGCCGCACGTGCGCAAGGCGACACGGCCATGCCCACCTCGCTTTCCACCTACTCTCAGCCCGACGCCTTCACGCGCCTCTTTGGCCACCCCCACGCCGACGCTGTTTCGGGGATGTTCCCGCAAGAGGATGCCGCGCGCGTGTTGGCGCAGGGGCCTTTGTCGAGGGCCTCAGGGGGCACTGCCCACGCCGCGTCGACGCTCTCCACGCTCTCGACGCTCGCGGCGCGCGCCACACACGTGGTGTACGAGAACCTGCGCGTCCGCGCGGCCATGGAGGCCTTGCGCGGGGGCGACCTTGAAACGCTTGGCCGCCTGATGCGCGAGAGCCACGCCAGCCTGCGCGACGCCTACGCGGTGAGTTGCGCGGAACTCGATGCCGCCGTCGAAATCGTGCCAGCCGAGGCTGTGCGCCTCGCACGCGCCGCGGGGGATTCGATTCCCCGCGCGGCACGCGCGCTTCCCGTCATCGGCGCGCGCATGACCGGAGGAGGGTTCGGTGGTTCCACCATCCAGCTCGTGCACGCCGCCATCGTCGACGACCTGGTGGCCGCTTTCGAGCGACCTGACAATCCCTACACGCGATCCACCGGAGCCACACCGCGCGCGGTGGTCTCGCGCCCAGCCGATGGCGCCCGCTTGCGTTACCTTTAATCCAAGAACGAGCTGCGCGCCGCCGCCGCCGCGTCACCTTCTCTTTTGTCTCCTCGGTCCCGTCGTTCCCCTGAAAGTCAACCGCAGCGAAAGGCCCTCTTCGTGACCACCCCGCCGACGCTTCCAAACGCGCGCCGAAACCGTCTTTTCGAGTTGGGCGCCGCCTATTATCCCGACTACGTCGCGGCCTCCGGCCCAGCGCGCACCAGCGACGGCGAGGTCCGGGTGCTCTCCTGGGAGGAGCGCCTGCGCGAGGACTTCCGTCGCATGCGACGCGTGGGTCTGCACGTCATCCGCATGGGCGAATTCAGTTGGTCCACCGTGGAGCCCCGAAGGGGTATCTTCCGTCCGGAACGCTTCGACCTCGCCCTCGATCTCGCCCGCGAGCACGACCTGCGCGTCGTTTTCTGCACGCCCACGGCCACGCCGCCCAAGTGGCTCGTGGACGCGCACCCGGAGATCCTTCCCTTCACGCGCGACGGCAAGCGCGTTCCCTTCGGGAGCCGGAGGCACTACGACGTGCACGCCAGCGCTTACAGGAACGAGAGCGCGCGCATCACTGCCCTTTTCGGGGAGCGCTGGGGGCGCCACCCCGCGGTGGTGGGCTGGCAAACCGACAACGAATTCGGATGCCACGGCTCGGTGTTCCTTTTCTCGGACGCCGCGCGCGCGGCTTTCCGCGCTTGGCTCAAGGAGCGTTACTTCGGCAACATCGAGAACCTCAATGCCCATTGGTTCGGTGGATTCTGGTCGCAACGCTACTCCGACTTCGCGCAAGTCGATCTGCCGTGGACCTCATGGGCCGACCAGAATCCCCACCTCGAACTCGACTTCCGTCGATTCTCCAACGAAGCGTGGCGGGACTTCCAGCAGGAGCAGCTGAGCGCTCTGCGCGAACTCTCGCCAGGGCGTTTCACGACCCACAATTTCATGACCAATTTTTCGGATCTGTGCGCTTGGACACTTTCCCACGACCTCGACGTGGCCGGATTCGACCACTACCAAATGGAACCGGTGCCCCATCCGCTCACGTCGCACCACGACTTCGCGCTTATGGCGTCCCTGAAAAAACGTCGATTCTGGGTCCTCGAGCAACAGCCCGTGCAGGTGAACTGGCAGCCCGTGAATCGCCGCTTGCCCTACGACTGGCTCTTCCTGTGGGCGGCCCAAAGCGCTTTGCTCGGCGCGCGCGGCATGCTCTACTTCAGCTGGCAGCGCATGTACGGCGGCGCCGAGCAGTACCACGATGGCGTCGTGCCCCACGACCTCCGCGTGGAGGAGAGCCCGCAGGAAAAAGTCCTCAGGGCCAAACATACGTTCTTCCGTGGACTCGAGAAGCACCTCGGCCTAGGCGAGCTCCCGCGCGCGGAGGAGGACGTCCTGTGCGTGCACGCGTTCGAGTCGCTTTGGACGCACGAAATCACGTCGCAAAGCACGGAATACTCCACGCGCAAACAGCTGGATTGGGTGTCGGCCCTGTGCGCGCGACTGGGATGGGGGCTCCATTTCGCGCCATCGATTGAAAGCGTCCGCGCCGACCTCGGACGTTACCGCATCGTGGTGCTTCCAGGCTACGCTTTCGAGCTCACTACTCTGGAGAAGGAGGCACTTCGCCGCTTCGTGGACTCGGGGGGAGTCGTCATGTCACTCCCCCGCACGGGGCTCAAGCTCAAGAACAACCAGATGTCGCCCCTGCCCCTTTGCCTCTTCAACCAAGACGCCTTCCATTTCGCCGACCATGGAGCGCTCCTTCCCGGCGAGCGCGAGACATGCGTGGGCTCAGCAGGACGCCTCCGGTTCGAGGGCCACATGTGGGCGGAGCGCATCGTGGTGCGCGACGCCGCGTGGAAAACCCTGGCCACTTTTCAAGGTGGTCTTTTCGATGGCTCTCCGGCGGTGCTTCTCAACGACTCCTTCTTCGGAGATGGTCGCTGGCTGCACCTCGCCACCTGCCCGCTCGCCGATGAGGGCTTGTTCCTTTGGCTCGCCAACACCCTGGGAGTCGCGCCAAGAGTGGCTGCAGTCGCTCCAGCCCCGGTACCTTATGCCCCCGGACCACTGAGCGCCCACGATGCGATCCCCCAAGGCGCGCTCCAGGTTGTTCCGTTGCGATCGGGGCCCCGTCGCTTCCTCGGCGTGGTGAACTTCGCCACCGAGGAAGCGTTGCTGGAGTTGGGCGTCCGCGCTCAGGATGCTGCCACGCGCTGCGTTTGGGCAAGCCTCGACGCCGACTTGTCGTTGAAGGCGTCGGTCTGGGAAGCTCAACAGCAGGAAGGTGCGCACTCCAAAGCATCGGCGCGGGCCATGACGTCGCTGCGGGTCCCTGCGCGGACCGTGGCCATCGTAGAGCTGACATCCACCTCGCCTAAACCCATTGCGACGAAGGGCTCACCATGAGCACGCGTGGAGGCGCCAAAGAGGTCGACTACGCCACCCTTTGCGAAGGCATTCGCCGTCGGCTCGTGAACCACCGCACCGCGCTGCGGCTCAACGTCTCGCAAGCGGCGAAGCTCGCGGGTCTGTCGCGCACGGGTCTCGAGAAAATGGAAGACGGTGACACTCAGCCTTCGCTCGACTCCCTGATGCGCCTTTCAAGGGCCTATGGTGAGTCGTTGCCCGCGTTCCTTTGGGCCGTCGAGGAGTCTCTGGGAGTGGCGCGGGAAGAACGCGCGCGGCTGTTTGAAAAGGAAACGCTGACGCACGAGAGGGAGGCTCTTTTCCTTGAGCTTGCGGTGAAGCTGGGCTTTTCGGAGTGGCTCGAGGAAACGCGCCTCCTGGCCGGCCTCGCGGAGGTGGACCGCGATACCGCAGAAGCCCTCCGGAAGGTCATCCAATCGGCAGCCCGAGGAGCCGCGCGCTGACAGGCCCTGCGCTGACAAGCCCTGCGCTTACGATGGAGGACGACTGTATGCACGTCGACGAAGCCCTCTCGCCCCTGGAAGATTGGGCCCTGGCGCCCAGCGTGACCCATCTCTCGCACGGCAGTTACGGCGCCGTGCTACGCGCGACGTTCGAAGCACAGCAGCGCTACGAGCGCGACGTGGAGGAATCGCCCGACGCCTTCTTCTTCTTCAAAGCACGCCCCTTGCTGGCCGCCCGACGCAGGGAAATCGGGCAGCGTTACGGTGCTGACGGCGGCGAAGGCGGCAACCTGGTGCTCACGCCAGGGGCCATGTCGGGGCTCTCCACCGTGCTCCGCTCTTTCCCTTGGCGAGAGGGCGACGAGGTTCTCTACTCGAACCACGGCTACAGGCTCCTCGAGAACGCGCTACGCCATGTGGCGCGCACGCGCGGCATCGTGCCGAGGCGCGTGGATGTTCCTATTCCCCTTGAAGGGCCGCAGGACGTGGTGGACGCCTTCCGCGCGGGGCTAGGCCCGCGCACGCGGATGGTGGTGGTCGATCACGTGACATCCCCCACCGCGCTCCATTTTCCCGTGGCCGACGTCGTCGCGCTCGCGCGCTCCCATGGCGTGCCCACGCTCGTCGACGGCGCCCACGCGCCCGGTCAGGTGACGCTCGACGTAGGCGCCATCGATGCCGACTTTTACGTGGGCAACCTCCACAAGTGGGTCGCTGGCCCGCGCGGAACAGGCTTCCTGCACGCGGCAAAAAGGTGGCACGATGCCCTTGAACCTCCGGTCCTCACCCTGTCGGAGGGGACGTTCACTGAGCGTTTCCTTTGGATGGGCACGGGGAACCTCGCGCCGATGCTCGCGCTTGACACCGCCCTCACCGGCAATGCCGACCTCGAACGCAAGGGCTGGCGTGAATGGGCTCACGGACTCCTAAGCGGCTTTCGCGCCGATTTCCTCGATGTGTTCCGCACCTCAGGCGCATTGCCTCCCTGCCCCGACGGTTCGGAACATTGGGGCACGTTCCTCGCCTTGCCGCTCCCCGCGCGCTGGCAAGGCACCCCTGAAGCAGAACTCCACTGGCGACGGGTGTTCTACGAAAAACACCGCATCGAGGTTCCCTTCACGAGCGTGCCCGGACACCCCGCGCTTTTCGTGCGGCCCTCCGCGCACGCCTACACGCGTGCCTCGGAACTCTCGCGCCTGCTTGACGCGTTACGGGAGGAATTCGGCCCCTGAGCAAGAGGCGTCGTTCGCCGAGCAAGAAAAGGTGTCAGTTGAACTCCAAGGGAACAACAAAAGCCTCGTCGGCGCTCTTGAGCTGCTCGTTCACGCCGTCCATGACCGCAAAGGGATCGGCCACGAGGATTTTCTGCACGCCCGGGCCCTCCACGGTCCCCTGCGCCAAGTGGCTCGCGTTCACGATGTTGAGTTGAAGACCGAGCTCCGACAGGGCCTTCGCCTCGTCCGTGGCACCGTGCAGGCCCCTCCAGGCGAGTTCAGCACCGATTCGCTGCGCAACGCCGTGGTTGCGCCTTCCGTTCTGATAATCGCGAACGAACTTCTCCTTGTCCCTGGCTTCGTTGAAAACACCGCGCGCAGCGGCTCTATCTCGACGATGGCGTTCATCCCAATCAATGGCGTTATCGGCCTTGGCGCCAGAGGGAATCGGGAGGATTGAGAGGAACAAGACGGCCGCGAAAAAACGGGACGCGACACTCGTTGATCGGCGTTGAATCATGATTTCATCCTTTCAGTTCGAATTTAGGGGATTCAGTAATCTTTGTTCCTACGCACCGCATCAACGAAGTCTTTTCCGAAGTCCCTCAAAAGAGCCTCGTCGTCGACCAAGGAAACAGTCGTATCGGATCCGATCATGACGAGCCGCCCGTTCTTTCCAGGAAGGGATCTCGCGTCGACGAGATACTCCTTGCCCACTTCCCACTTCTCGACTTCGGCAAGCTTGGATTTCGCGGTCGCGAAAACCAGGGCGTAACGCTCAGTATCGCCATCCATGAAAGTGAACTCGCCGTACATGCGATTCTTCTGCTTGTCGTTGACGACCTTCGTGAACTTCCCGACCTCGAGGAAAAAATCGAGGTCCCTCAGTTTCGGGGATTTCTTTTCAGAATTAACAACTTCTTCCGCT
>JBIKVI010000196.1:0-8135 GCA_044356935.1 Silvanigrellaceae bacterium
CGCGTCAGGAATGGCGGCGGATTCGACGAAGAAACGCACGACGGGCAATCCGTGCGCGTCGAGCGCTCCTCGCGAGCGTGCGAGTTCCACGAGCTCAGGATGACGTTCTTGAGGGGATGGCAGGAGGATGAGACCCGCTTCGGAGGGCTCGAGGCCCTCGCGCGCCAGTCCGGCCGCCGCGAGGAGGTCGCCACTCGCGGTGTCGGCTGCGGTAAGCCGGAGGGCGTGCGCGCCGCTTCGAGCGAGCATCCACAGGGCGAGGCGTCCGTCTTCGAGCAGCGTCCATTGCGGCGATGCCTGCAAGAGAGGGTGTTCGAAGAGATCGGATTGTCGCGTCGCCGCACCCGCATGGGAAGAACTCGCGAATGCTGACCCTATGGCAAGCGCACCGAGGCCGACGATCGCGTCGCGCCGTGACGTGTTCGTTTCTTGAACCATTGTTCACCTCATCGTGCGTGGAAGTGCTGTCCCTCCTTTTTCATGCCCTTTGAGCGCGAAGGCAAGCAGGTGAAGCGCGGCACCTAAAACGTTTACACCCGCAGGTCGGTGAACCGCGGGTGTCGAGGATTGCTTCACAAGGCGACTTCGTGTCCGCGCGGGGCAATGACGCGGCAGGCTCCAGGGGGGGTTAGCGGGCAGCCACCGCGCAACTCGAGGGAGCCTTGGCGAGCTCTCCTGCGGGCCGGGCGGATTCGTAGCTCGCAAACGCCTTGAGGAGGTTGTCCCGGGCCACGCCGCCGAAGGAAGCGATGCGCGAGGCGTCCATTTCAGGCTCAAGGACTTCCTTGGCGCGCGAAAGGATCTCAGTCACCTCAGCGACGAGTGTGCGGGGAGCGCCTTCGCATTCCACCGACCAGCGTGCCTTATCGGCGAGCGAGTAGAGGCTGCGGATACTGCCCATCATGGGCTTTTCGACGTGGGAAGGGAGCGCGACCGTCCCGTTCTTGAGGAGGGCGATTCCATTCATGACCGACGCCGCAGCGAAGGCGGCCGGATCACCCAGGTCGCCCTGGTTACACGCGTAGCTCGAGCCGAGGTCCTCGTCGGTGCAAAATGCAAGGTCGCTCCTGGGCTTCTCGCCGAAGTATCCCAGGCGAATAGCGGCGATATCGTAGGAGCCAGGCGCCTGACGCTTGTTGGCCACGAAGTTGGGTTCGTAGTCCATGACCGAGCTTGGGATTCCGGAAGGGTCGGGCTGAGTGGAAGCAGCGAAGTTATGGCGCAGGCCGAGAGAGTGACCGAACTCGTGCATGATGACCCCGAAGTAGAAGCCTTGCACGAACGCCTTCGGATCGGATTCTTTGGTGTCGGTGAAGAAGGTGAGCACGGGTGACTCGCCTGCGCCAGCGACTACCGGCACGCCGCCGATGGTGCCCTTGAGGCCTTCGTATTCCTTCGCCGCCTCGTTTGTGTAGGAGGCGAGTTTCTCGATGTCGGCAAGCGTTGAGCTGCCGTTGATGAGAATCTGAGTCGAGACGACCTTGCCGCTTCTAGGGTCAACCAGCGTTGGGGCATAGCCGGCCCAGGGCACTTCCTTTTCGAGGCCATTGAACCACTTCACGACGTTGTAACGAGGGTCTCCGATGTCGACTTCGGAAGGAGCCACTTCCACGCGGAAGGCTTCGAATCCGAAGCCGATGTTCCATGCCGTAATGGCACGGGTGGCGGTGGGTACCATTTCAGAAGGGAAGTCCTTCAAATAAACGGTCTTGGTTTCCCGACCCGAAGGACCGAAGTCGTAGTGAGCGATTGGCTGTGAAGCCTCATTGGGCGCGAACATGTCGGCTCCAAAGAAGCCGACGTCTGCCGCGCGCGCTTGGCCGACGGTGACCTTGGCGGATCCTCGCGCATCGCTTTGCCGAGCGAGGAACAGACGCAGGGTGACAGAGCCGTTGCGCGACTCGGTGCTGCCATCTTCATTCTTTCGCGTGTAGGTCACGAAATGCTCGACGTCGGCCACGAGAGTTTCGGTGTCTTGCGAAATTTTGAGCACGCGGGGCTTCTTGCCGGAGGCTGTCGTCCAGGACGCCGGAGTGCCAAGGGCGGAGGGTTCGCCCTCGGTCAATTGCCCGCCGAGGGGATTGATGAGACCTTCAGTAAGGTTAATGAAAGTTTCGGTGGCGAAGTCGATCTCGATGCCCCCACCCGCGAGCCGTTGCACGTCGAAAGCCATGACGGCGTTGCCGCCGAAGGCGCCCGAGGCGTCCACGGCGAAGAGCTTCTCGGGGCTCGAAGCGTTCTCGCGGCCGAGTTCAAGCTTTACAGGCGTGGGGCGAAGGTCGAGCGAAAGGGCTGTCGTGAAGAAGCCCTTGGTGTCAACAACGCGGAAGCCGAAGAGGAATTCGTCCACGAGGTCGCGCTTCTCAAGGACGGCCCGCGTCGTATCCTTGATGGGAGTCCATTGGACCTCCGAAGCCGAATCGTTGGAATGTGCACCGCAGCCTACCACCGACAGGAGGAGGGAGGAGGCGAGTGTTCCGGACGCGAGGCGGAGGAGTTTCATGGGTCATCCCTTTGAACGGGGGAGCGACCGTTGTTTCGTGGCTTGCTCCAGGGGAAAGAGAAGTCGTTAATCGACTGGCCAATTGTGGGTATTGCCGCCTGGCCAAAAAGTCAATGTTTAAGTCTAAAAATTGCGTATTGAGTTCCATCATTCCGGAGCTTAAGAGTGGAGTCTTGGGGGTGTCGGGTGTCGCAAGTCGTCCACGATTTTGACTTTTGTGTGGTGGGTTCCGGCTTCGGTGGCAGCGTGTCGGCGTGCCGGCTTGCCCAGAAGGGCTACTCCCTCCTCGTGATTGAGAAGGGCCGACGCTTCGGCCCCGGCCGCATGGCGCGTTCAACCTGGGATGTCCGTCGTTACCTCTGGGCTCCAGTCTTCAAGTGCTTCGGAATCCAGAAGCTGACCCTGTTTCGTGACGTCCTCGTTTTGAGCGGGGCGGGTGTCGGAGGAGGGAGTCTCGTATACGCCAATACGCTCATGACCCCGTCGGACGCGTTCTTCGAAGCCCCCGATTGGGCGGGTCTGGCGGACTGGAAAGAGGAACTCGCCGTGCATTACGCGACGGCCCGGCGCATGCTCGGTGCCGTGCGCAATCCCGCGCTGGGGTTCGTCGACGAAACACTGCGGCGATGCGCGGAGGCCATGGGCGTCGTAGAGACCTTCGCCCCCACCGACGTGGCGATTCATTTCGGGACCCCGGGGCGAGTCACGCGCGACCCTTACTTCGGGGGAGAGGGGCCCGATCGCGCTGGCTGCACGCTGTGCGGCGCCTGCATGGTGGGATGCAACGTGGGCGCAAAGAATACTCTCGACAAGAACTATCTCCACTTCGCGCAGCGGAATGGAGCGCGGATCGAGGCCGAACGCGAGGTAACGCGCTTGGTGCCGCTTGGCGGCGATGGCCGAGACGGATGGCGCGTGGAAACCGTTCGCTCCACGGCCTGGTTCCGAAAAGAACGCCGTAACTACCTCGTCAAAGAGGTCGTCCTCGCGGGCGGTGTGCTCGGCACGGTGGATCTCTTGGCGCGGTGCAAGCACGCGTATGGCACCTTACCGTCTCTCTCGGAGACGCTTGGCCGCAACGTGCGCACCAACAGCGAAGTCTTCACGGGTGTAACGGAGTTGGGCGCCCCGCGCGAGCGCGATTACTCGCGCGGCATCGCCATCAGTTCCATCGTGCGCCCCGATGCCTCGACCTCCATAGAGCCCGTTCGCTACCCTGCGGGTTCGAGCTTCATGCGCCTGCTCGCTGGCCCTCTCGTTGCGGACAGCCGCCCCTGGATGCGCACGGCGAAGTTCTGCGTGTTGCTCGCGACGCGGCCTTGGACGGTGGCGCGTCTCGTGTTCAACCCGCGCTGGGCCGAGACTTCCATCATCTTCCTGGTCATGCAGACCCTCGACAATCGCGTGAACCTCAAGTTTAAGCGCGGCTTGTTCACGTTGTTCCGGCGCGGGCTCGCTAGCGAACCTGCGGCGGGAGCGGCTCCGGTGCCCTCGGAAATCCCACAGGGCAACGAAGTCGCCTTCCGTTTCGCAAAGGAGGTCGGCGGCGTCGCGCAATGCGCTGTGACGCAGGTGACGGTGAACATGCCCGTAACCGCGCATATCCTAGGCGGTTGCGCCATCGGCGCCACGCCCTCCGACGGCGTCATCGACGCGCGCCACCGCGTGTTCGGCTACCAGGGCCTTCGCGTGTGCGACGGTTCGGCCATCCCGGCGAACCTCGGCGTGAATCCCTCGCTCACCATCTGCGCCCTCGCGGAGCGAGCCATGTCGTTCATTCCTCCGAAGGCTGCGTCGTGAGAGGCGGGGATGGCAACGGGACTCCGCGTTTCCTCTTGCATGCCGACGCCGATTGGTACGTCGTCGACAAGCCCACCCACCTCTCGACCCACGGAGCATGGGTAGGCGATCTCGCGCTCGTCGAGTGGCTCGCGCTCCACCGCGGCGAGGCCTTGCACGTCTGCTCGCGACTCGACAAGGGGACCAGCGGCGTGCTCGTGTTCGCTCGCACCCCTGAAGCCAGCGCCCGCGCCCAGCGGATCCACGAGAACGAGACGGCTCTCAAGAGGTACGTCTTCTTCTCGATATCCGATTCCTTGGACATCGACGGAAGGCGCGAGTGGATCGACGACTCTCCCATCGAAGGTAAGCCCGCGCGGACATCGTTCCGCCGCCTCGAACGCTCGGGGGGAACGGTGTTCTACGAAGCCCTCATTGCGCGCGGCCGCACGCACCAGATCCGCGTGCATGCATCGCGTGCGCGCGTGCCCCTTCTTGGCGACGACGAGTATGGAGGGGCGCCTTTCTCGCGGCTCATGCTGCACTGCTCCGAGACACGATGGCCGCGCGGTGGAAGCGCTGATGGGAGCGCCGATGGGAGCGTCACCCAAGGTGAGCCCTGGACGTGGCGCGCTCCACTTCCCGCATCCTTCGAAGCCCTCCGCGCGACCGGAGACGAGCAGGAGGCAGCCCTGGCATGTGCCCGCGACCGCCGCCTCGACTATCCCTCCAGCGTGACGCAGGCGTGGCGGGCTGTGCACCGCGATGAGGCCCCCTTCCCCGGCCTCCCCGGGGCTTTCGCGCTCGACGTTTACGGCTCGTGGCTGTGCCTGTGGTGGTACGGAGAACCGCTCCTCGCGGGCAGCCACGAAGCACGGATCCGCGACGAGGGCGCGCGCGCGTTTTGCTCGCTCCTCGGTGCGCGCGGTTGCGTCATCCGGGAAGTCAATCGGAATGCCCACAAGGTCGGCCTGGTGAGCGGCGGTGCTGTTGTCGGAGAGTCTCCCCCAGCGGAATTCGAAGTGGAGGAACTCGGTGCGCGTTACGTTGTTTCGCTCACCGAGCGCCAGCACCTCGGGCTCTTCCTCGATCAGCGCGACAATCGTGCGCGGTTGGCGCGCCTGGCCCCGGGCGCGCGCGTCGCCAACTTGTTCTCTTACTCCTGTTCCTTCAGCGTCGCCGCAGCCAGGGCTGGCTGCGAAGTGGTTTTTTCGGTGGACGCCGCCGAGAGCGCCCTAGCCCTGGGTAAGCGCAATTTCGAGCTCAACTGCCTGGCCGCGGCGCGGCGCGGAAAGTTCGTGGCCGAGGACGTGCGCGCGTTCCTCGAGCGCCAGCGCCGCAAAGCCGAACGCGACGGGCGCGGAGCCCTTTTCGACCTCGTTGTATGCGATCCACCCGTGTTCTCGAGCACGCGTGAGAAGGGCGCCTTCCACGTGGCTCAGGCCTGGCGCGAACTCGTGGAGGGCTGCGAGGCGCTCCTTGCGCCGGGTGGGACAGCGTTCTTCTCCACCAACCATCGCGCCGGCGAGGAGGCCACCTACCAGGCGGTTCTCCAGGAGGCGTTCCCGGATGTGTTGAAGTTGGCTCCACCGCTCGACTTCCCCGAACCTGGGCGCAAGGGAGCCGCGCACGTGAAGATGTTCCTGTGCCGGAAGATGGGATGAACGGCCGCTGTTCAGGCGAACGACGCCCGTCACCCCATCTGTTTTTCGAAGAGTTCTTCCCAGCGCGCCGTTGTGGTTTTGAGGTCGGCCTGGGCCGCGGCGAGGCGCGAGGTGAGGGTCCGCGCGTCGTTCGATGGCGTTGCGCTGGCGTAGGCGGAGTCAAGCGTGGTTGTCAGCTCCGCGATGTCTCGTTCCAGCTGCGCCATGCGGGTCTCCAGGGTCTCGAGCTCGCGTGATTCGTTCCAGGTGAGTTTCTTTTTGTCTTCCTTGGGCGATGCGGCGGTCTTTGCGTTTCCTTCGCGCGCCGGATCCCGGAGTTTCCCCAGGGTTCCAGGCCGTGATTCGGCGCCATCAAGATTCTCCAAGGCTTGATCGAGGTCGGCGAAGAGACGCCACTGGCCCACCTCGCGCGCACCGCGGCGCGCCAGACCGGTGTAGGCCAGGATTCCGGTGGCCACGCGTTGGATGAAGTAACGGTCGTGGCTGGTGAAGAGGACCCCGCCTCCGAAGTCGGCGAGGTTGGCCTCCAAGGTTTGAAGGGTGGGGATGTCCAGATCGTTGGTGGGCTCATCGAGGACGAGGAGATTGCCCTGATCGAGCATGAGGCGCGCCAGGAGGAGACGCGCCTGCTCGCCTCCCGAGAGCTCGCGCACGCGCTTGTCGGCATCGAAGCGCCAGAACAGGAAGCGCTCGAGGTAGGCCATGACGTGGAGGTACTTGCCCCCGAAGAACACGTATTCCCCCTCGGGACACACGGTTCTGCGGATGGTGTCTTCGGGGTCGAGCCCCGCACGGTGCTGGTCGAAGTAACTGGGTTTGGTGAGCTCGTGGACTAGGATGTTCCCTTTGACAGGGAGAGATTCACCCAGGGCTGCACGCAGGAGGGTCGTCTTGCCGCAGCCGTTGGGGCCGAGGAGGGCGAGCCTCGTGCGCGGTTTTACCGTGAATGTGAGTTCCTGACACAGGAGCCGTTCCTCGGGGGTGCGACCGGGGAACGGAAGGTCCACCGCCTGGAACTCCACGAGGCGCTGCTCCCCGAGAGTCTGCGTGGTGGAGACCAGGGCGTCGTTTTCGTCGCGCTTTACGGCGAGCATTTCGGCCGTGAAGGTGACCTCAGCCCTTGTGGGTTGCGCGAGGCGTTGGTTCTTCTCACGCAGCGTCTTCTCGATGCCCTTTGCGCGTTCGATGCGCGCGGTCTGTTTCGTTGTGCGCGCGGCCGCCCCGCGGCGTAGCCAAGCGAGTTCGCGGCGGAAGAGGTTCGACATGCGGTCGCGGGCCTTGTCCTCTTGTTCGGCGCGCACGAGCTTCTGTTCGGTGTATGCCTCGAAGTTGCCCTCGAAGGTCCGCCACTCGCCCGCCTCGATTTCTACGATGCGGTTGACGAGCGTGTCGAGAAGCGCACGGTCATGCGACACGAGTACGAAAGAAAAGGGATCTGCTTCCGCGTCACGAAAGCCCAGGAAGCCCACACCCTGCTCGACGATGCCGAGCAGGAAATCTTCTAGCCACTCCACGGAGGTGACGTCGAGGTGGTTGGTGGGTTCGTCGAGGAGCACGAGCTGTGGATTTGGCAGCAAGGCGGCAAGGAGTTGCACGCGTTTCTGCTGTCCGCCCGAGAGCACGCCATAAGGCCTGTCGGCCAGTTCCGTGAGCCCCCCCGAGCGCAGCGCCGAGGTCAGGACGTTTCCTTCGCCCACTCCCGAAAGCGCGTCGAAGGCCTCTTGGAGCTCGGAAAGGCGGCCGAGCCAGCGATCGTCCTCGTAAAGCGCGGGGTTTTCCTCGGCCGTTGCGACGTGCTTGGTGAGCGCCTTCTCGGCGGCCGCGTGACGATCGCCGATGCGGTACTTTTCAGGCAAGGCCGCGGCGAGGATCTGCGCCACCGTGAGTTCGGGATCGACGGCGAAGGTTTGGCTGACCACCGCCACGCGCACGCCGTTGCGCAGCGCCACCGTGCCCGCGTCGGGGAGGACGTCGCCCGCGAGGATGCGCAGCAAGGTCGATTTGCCCGCGCCGTTGGGCCCCACGACTCCCCAGCGTTCGCCCGGGTGGATGGCGAACGAGAGGTCGGAAAAGAGCTTGGTGGGTCCGTGTTGGAGGCTGACGCGGTGGCAAGTGAGGTAGGGAGCGGCTGCGGCCATGGGCGGTATCTCCTTTGGGCGTCGTTCTTTGTAACCCCAAAAATTCGTTTG
>JBIKVI010000197.1:0-8130 GCA_044356935.1 Silvanigrellaceae bacterium
ACCGATCCCGTTTCGAGGCGGGAGGACTCACGTTCATGGAGCTCGGCTACCAGCTCCTCCAAAGCTACGATTTCCTCGTGCTCTCGCGCGAGCATAATTGCGTGCTGCAGGTGGGCGGCAACGATCAGTGGAGCAACATCCTCAGCGGCGCCGATCTCATCCGCCGCGTCGATGGTCGGAAGGCCTTTGCTGTCACCTTCCCGCTCTTGGTAGGGAGTGACGGCCGCAAATACGGCAAGACGGCCGGCAACGCCGTTTGGCTCGATGCCGAAATGTTCGCCCCCTATGAGTTCTTCCAGTTTTTCCGCAACGTGGCAGACGCCGATCTGGCGATGATGTACCGCACCATGACCTTCGAGCCTCTAGCGGACATCGAGGCGCGACTCGCCCCGGGCGTCGACGTTAACGCGGTCAAGGAGCACCTCGCCCACGTGCTCACGGCTATGGTCCACGGTGAAGCCGAGGCGGACAAAGCGCTCGCCGCTGCGCGTGCGCTCTTCTCGGGCGGAGGCGATCTCTCCTCGGCTCCCTCCACGGTGGTGACGCGCGCCGAGGTTGAGGCGGGACTCGGAATCGTTCCGCTTCTTGTTCGCGCGGGGTTGTGCGCGAGCAACGGCGAGGCGCGCAAGCTGATGCAGGGCAATGGCCTCGCTCTCAACGGCGAGAAGTGCGTCGATGTGAACCTTAAAGTAACAATTGGCCACTTCGAGAACGACAACGGGGCGCTGGTCCTACGTAAGGGAAAAAAGGACTTCCATCTCGTCAAGCTGGGTGGATGAGTCGGACCTCACCCTTCACGGCTGCAGCACGACGTATTCAACATCGCCCTCAATGGTGAGGCCCGAGTGGCGGCAATCGATGCCCATGTCGTTGTCGCCCGTGACCCACAAGTCGTAGCGCAGTTCGTTCTTGCGCAGCAGCTCCCGGCCGAGGCCAGCGAACGCTTTCCTGTCGAGGGTGAGGCGCACGTCCCCGGGTGTTTCCGACACGGGGAGTTCGCACGCCGAGGAGTCACCGCCATAGCAATACTGCCTGTCGATCGTGCCCCGCTCGTTCCAGAGTCCCAGGCCCGCGAGTCGCTGCCAGTCGAAGAGATAACCGTCGGCCACGCCGGTCATGATGGGGCCCGTGCGTTCGGCGGCATCGCGCCAGAGGTAACCACGCTGGCTCGCCATGAGCACCACGCCTCCGAGCGTGAGCACGACCTCGTCGTCGTAAACCCAGCGGCCATTGCGCGCAGGCGTCCGGCTCGCGGTGAAACGCTTGGTGCACGCGAGCGCGCCCGGGGGTAATTCCACGACCTGCTCCTGCGAGAGGGCTCCGCGGATGGTGTCGTCGGTCCCATCCGAGGCAAGTTCGCAGATGGTGCCTTTACGCGCCGAGGTGGCCGGGAAGGAAAGTGTGAACGACTTGCGGACGCGCGTGCCCCGCGTGCAGGCCTCCAGGAAAGAGGCGTCGTCCACGATATCCGCGATGCGAGTCGCGCCCTCGACTTCTCCCTTGGCATCGCCAGCGGCATCGGTCGCGTCGGAACTGCCTCCAACACGGCGTCCCACATCGAATTCGGTTGCCGCGGCGCTTACGGGAACGGCTGGCGCGGCGGGCGCGGTTACTCCCCCCTTTTCCGCGTCCGCACTTGGGCTTTTTGTTGATGCGTCGCCACAACCCGTCGCCAAACCCACAGTGATTGCGAGTGCCACCGCGCTTTCAGCCATGGTGCAATTCGACGCGCTCGCTCTCTTTTGTTCGCTCATTCCAAGCTCCTCCATCGACCAGTGAAGCCGCTCCCGCTGGCAATGAGCGAGGGTAACATGGAGGTCAGGGAGTGTGGCATCCGCGAAAAAGCGCAACAAGGCAGAAATTCACCAGCAACGCTCGGAGCGCGGCTCCAAAGCCAACGAAGGGATGGCGATTCAGCGAACGACGCCCGGTGTCTCAACCAGTCATCGCCTCGTCCGCGCCAGCACGTGGCTGAGATCCTCAACGCGCGCGCGCAGTTTCGGAAGCAGAGTTTCGGCGTCTTGGCCCGCGAGGGTGATTTCGGGCCAGCACAGGCGCACGGTTTTATGGGGCACAGCCTCGCTCTCAGCCTCGGTCAGCGAGCAGTCGCCCAGGGTGATGAGCATGAGTGTCCGGCTCCAGCGCATGGACGCGAGCTTGGCCACGGGGAAGGCTTGCGGTGTTACTTTTTCTCGGGCGAGGAGGTCGCTATAGGCGAGGGCCCCCTGCGACGCCGCGTCGGAACGTGTGACGACGGTGATGTCGAACAGCTCGTGGAGGCTCTCCTGCAGGTAGCTCGCCGCGAGCGAGGCCGCCACGCTCTCCTCCTCGTCGACGAACACGACGCGGTGCTTGCGTTTGCGCAGCGTCCGACGTGCGAGTCCGTGTTCGGCGAAGTCGATCTGTTCCGCCCAGTTGCAGCAGAGGTCGGCTATCTTCTCGAGCTTGGAGCTCACGTTGATGACCTGAAGCGCCTCTTCCACGGCTGAGCGCTCGTTCGACGAGTGGAGGACGCGTCGCGCGCGCTGGAAGAGTTCCCGATGCCAAGTGTCGATCTTGTCGTCGAGCAAATGGATGTCGGCTATCTGCGTGAGGTCGCCTTCGAACATGGCCATGTAGGAGCGCGTGTAGAGGTCTTTGGTTTCGCGCATCATGCGGCCGATGAGGTCTTTGCTCATGAGGCTGTCGCGTCCCGCGAGTTGTCGGGCCAGGCTCTCCACGGCGTCGCCGATGCGCTCGACGTGGTGCGCGATTTTCGCCGTGGCGTAAACGAGCCGCAGTTCGTAGGCCATAGGCTGCTGCGTGGCGAAAATCTGGAGGATGGCTTCGTCGATCTCGGTTTCGAGGTTGTCGACCTCGGTGTCGAGGACGACTATTTTGATGAGCTCCTGGTGGCGGGGCGTCTCGAGGTGCTCGATGACGACCGTCAATCCCGCCAGGACGCGATCGCACATGGAACGCAGCAGCGACCTCATGCGGGAGAGCTGGAGGTCGAGGGTTGGGATGCGCGTCATGGGCTTCCTCCGTGGGGGTGGGCCGCAACCGTTGCGCGCACTAGATGCGCTTGTTAGAGCTGTAGGACGTCGGCGTGCCCGGCTGATGGAACGCAGGAGCATGCCATGAACGAACTGAAAAATCCGACCCCCCCGGCCCCCGGCACAGAGATCCCTTCCAGCGAGGCTGCACCGCAGTTTCCCGCCACGGGCGTGGCGCGGCACTCGGTCGTGCCAGAAATCAATCCACGCACTGGCAAGCCCCTCAAGCCGCATTGGCTCAAGGTGGAGCGCGTCCAAGGCGATCGTCTTATGGACATCAAGCGCAACTTGCGCGGCGATCGCTTGTTCACCGTGTGCGAGGAAGCACGCTGCCCCAACATCTCGGAATGCTGGAACGCGGGGACGGCCACGTTCATGATCCTTGGCGACACCTGCACGCGAGGGTGTCGCTTCTGCGCCGTCAAAACCGGTAATCCGGCGGGGCTCCTCGACTCTGCCGAACCCGGCAAAACGGCTGCGAACATCAAGGCCATGAAGCTCGACTACGCCGTCATCACTATGGTCGATCGCGACGATCTCCCTGACGGAGGTGCTGCCCATATTGCTAGCACCCTCGTCGCTATCCAAAGCGAGACTCCCCATGTCGTCGTGGAAATCCTCGCGGGCGATTTCCAAGGCAAGGAAGAACCGCTTTCCACGGTGATCCACGCGGGTCGGGGTCTCGACGTGTTCGCCCACAATCTTGAAACGGTGCGCCGCTTGACCCCCCGCGTGCGCGACGCGCGCGCCAAGTACGATCAAAGCCTCCGCGTGCTCGAGAACGCGCGTCGCCTGCGCCCCGGGATGTTCACCAAGAGCGCTCTCATGCTCGGCCTCGGCGAGGAGGAGGCCGAGATCGAGGAAACCCTCCGTGACATCCGCTCTGTGGGCGTCGACATCATTACCATCGGGCAGTACCTCCAACCCACGACAAAACACCTCACCATCAAGCGATTTGTTCACCCCGACGAGTTCAAGCATTGGAAATCCGTGGCGGAAACCATCGGCTTTCGCGGCGTGGCCTCGGGTCCACTCGTGCGCAGCTCGTACAAGGCGGCGCATCTGTTCCCCGATCGCGCGCGCATCCCTCGGCAATGACGCCGACTCGAAAAGCGCTGCTCATTGGTGTTCAGCTGGCGTTGCTGCCGGTCTACGCGCCTGTGTTGCTGCTCTGCTTTTTCCTGACGATGGTGCCCACCTTCCCGACGCGCACGGGACTCGCAAACCTCAAGGACCGCTTGAGCGCGCGCGGTGCAGGCGCCCATGCTCTCCTCGCGTGCGTCTATTTCAACTACTTCGTTTACCTCATCGAGGTGGTCCTGCTCTGGCCGTTGGGCCTCGAGGTCGTCGAGGGTGAGGCCGACCTCCTCGCCTATATGGGAGCGCTCAAGCTCAAGTATGGTCTGCCCGAGAAGCGCGGATTCGTGGTCGTGGGGGCCCACTTTTCCAACATCGAGTCGGCGGGGGCAGCGCTGTGCCGCACTTTCCGCGACGCGCGCATGGGCGACCACGTCATCCTCGCAAAGCCAGCTGCCTCGGCTTGGATGACGCGGCTGCTCGACAGCTATCGCACGCGACGTGGCATTCATCTCCTTTGGACCGACCGGAAGGATCTCTTGCGCGTCCTCGTGGAGCATGCCCGCACGGGCGATTCACTTTGTTTCCTCGTCGATCAAAAACCCGCGAGCGGCGGTCTCTTCGTGAGGTTCTTCGGGGCCTGGGCTGCCTTTCCTTACGCGGGGCCCGATGTGGGCTTGCGCTTCGAGATGCCCGTGCTTCACGTCACTGCCCGCCGAATCCTTCCCGGATGGTTCCGCCTGGTCTACGCGGAGGGGGAGAATTCCCACCTGCGCGTTGCTCGTTCGATGCCACCTGATGTAGAGCGGTCGGGCACGCGTTATGAAGTCAACGAGGTTTACCGGGAGCAACTTACCGCCAAGGAGCTGCGGATGGCACCCATCATGGGAGCCTACGCCGGATGGCTGGAAGCCGTAATCCGTAGCGCGCCGACGCAGTGGTTCTGGGATTACAGGAAATGGTCCAGGAAGCCGGGTCCCTCGAACAAAGCCGCCGACTCCGCAGACTGAAGGGTTCCCTTACCGGATGCTCAGGCTCACCAGAGAAATACATTGGTTGAAGGTCGCGGCCTGCATCCTCGTGGAACAGGCCTCACGGGCCGCCAGTCTCGTGTTTAGCCTGATGCTTATCGAGCGAACGTGGAGGGGTGAGCCTCTCCACTCAGCTCTCATGGCGCTCGCAGTCTCGCTTCCCCTGCCCTACGCGGCGAGCCTGGTGCGGCAGAGACTCGCCGATGCATGGCAAATGCGTCTCTACGGCGTTTCCATCGACGAGTTCGCGCGCGCGGGCCGCCACACTCTCGCCGACTGGTTCGACGACGACGCCCGCGATCGCGACGTTCCCTTCATGGCATCCGAAGCCCACCAAATCCTTTCCCATGCGGTCGAATGGTACCAGTCGCTCATTGGCGACCTCACGCTCGTGGTGTTTTTGGCTGGGGTTTTGGCCGTGCTCTTTTCCTCGGGATTCGGTGGAGCTTACGCCCTGGCCATCATTTTGGGCATGGCGATGAGCCGATGGTTTCAGGCCCGCGATAGGCGAGCGCTTGCGGAGGAACAAAACGCCCAGGCAGCTATTTCCATGCGACTCCTCGGCAGTTGGGACAATATCGTCCTGGGCAACGTGTACAACCGGCGGAATTGGGAAAGGAAGGCCAAGGAGGAACTCGAGGCCCTAGCCTCCGTTCGCGAACGCATCCGCGCGAGTGAAACCCTCCAGAGCGTCTTGGTCTTTCTGGTGGTTGTCGGTCCCGTAGCCATGCAATTCGTGCGCGAGCTTGGCTTGACGGGAGCTGACTCTCCGGATGGCCTCGCCCTTGCGCGCCTACTTATTGCCGTGCCTTGGGCCCTCCAGGCGTTGACGCGCCTTCCTTCCCTGTTCCTCTCCGTGCACTTGACGCCTCGCGTGCTGGAGCAGCTTGCGAAGGTCGACGAATCGCTGGGCAAGGCCGTGGGCGAAGGAGGAGTCAACCGGAATTCCCCACTGGAGGTGTGCCACGACGAGGGGCCGCACGTGGAGTGGCAAAGCCTTGCATTCCTTCACCAGGGCATCGTCGAGCGGATGCGTGGTCTCGATGCCCTTGCTACGCTTACCAAGAACTTTCGGCCGGGGCGTTACATGGTCATCGGTCCCGCGGGTAGCGGCAAAACCACGCTCATGCTCATGCTGAAGGCGCGTCATCTCGCGCGGAGTTTTTATTTCCCGGGCCAAAACACGCTGGTGTTCGACGGCGGAACTGAATCCCTTTTTGATCCGGTGGAGAAACTCGTCGCCTGTCTGAATCAAATCCGGTTGCAGTCTGAAGGCGGCATCATCCTGCTCGACGATTGGGACGTCTATCTCGACGCCTGGAGTGCCGAACAGGTGGGGCAGGTCATCGATGACATTGCGCAGGTGCGTTGCGTTATCGAGACGCGGCGAGTGAACGCTTCGGAGATTTGAGATTTGCGTCGCTATTGGAGGCGGGTGGGATTCTCATAGGCCGCTAGTGCGGGCAACGGTCCTAGCCGATCCGCCGGCTCGAACGTCCGCGCGAGTTCGAGGACGTCCACGTGCACGCTGCGGCAGACGGCTTCTATCTTCTGCAAGCAATCTTGTACGGCGGGCTGTTTCATCATGGCGGCGTAATGATTCTCCGTCTGCCATTGGATATAGGCCACCACCACGTCGCCGCGCAATCCGCGCTCGAGCGTGGCCGACAGGAAGCCGTCGAGCCCGTCGACCAACGCGCCCAAGAGATACTCGAGCCGTTCCACGACATGTTGCTGTTCTTCGCGCGACATCCTGCAAATGAGCGCGCTGGTGATGATCTGAAATTCGGAACCGAAGCCGATAGCCATGATGCCCTCCCCCGGACGTGGGCGTCCTCACCCTAACGCTGCGCCCGAGCGCGCGCGTGTTTCTTCACGTGTGCTTCCTTGCGACGTCCGTGCCAAGTGCGAATGCCCGCGAGAGCAACCCGCGAGAGCAGCCTGCGAGAGCTACCAGCCAGAGCGTTCCGACATCGAATTCAAGTGCTGGCGAAGAACGCGGTGTGGATGAAACGGGAAGCCTTCGCTCGAGAATTCAAACAGTCACCTGTCGGTGCCCGCCTTCAGGGGGATGCGCTTCCAAGCGAGGTGAGCGGCACGGGGGCGAGGCGCGTCCACGTCTCGAATCGGAACGAGATGTCGCCTTCCTTGCCGCTTGTGGCTTCCAAAAGGCGGAACCCGGCCTCGAATGCGGGAAACGCGGTGTCGCCCGAGGGAGCGAGCGCTACCCGAGTGAGATCGACCCTATCGACAAGGTCTTCGGCGAAAGCGCTCGCATACAGTCGTCCTCCCCCGATGATGAAGGCACGTGGCTCGTCGGAAACGGCCTCGAGCGCCGCCGAAAGGGAAGGGAACGTGAGCACGCCTTCTTGGGGAGCCGCGCTGACGACGATGTTGCGGCGACCCGGGAGAGGCCTGCGACCGATGGACTCGAAAGTCAGACGTCCCATAATCACCGGATGACCCGTGGTGACGGCCTTGAAGCGCTTGAGATCGGCGGGCAGGCGCCAAGGCAGCGCGCCGTCGACGCCTATGACGCGGTTCTCGCCCATGGCCACGATGGCTACGACCTCTGCTGGCCGCTTACGGCGTGTTTCGTTGGGGTAGATGTCGTTCATACCGCGACGGGAGCCTTGATGGCCGGATGCGGATCGTAGCCCTCGATAATGAAGTCGTCGTAACGGAACGAAAAGAGGTCGGGGACCTCGCGAGCGAGGCGCAACCGCGGTAATGGGCGCTCCTCGCGGGAGAGTTGAAGTTGAGCTTGCTCCACATGGTTGACGTAGAGGTGCGCATCACCGAGCGTATGAACGAAGTCGCCGGGTTCGAGATTGCACACGTGGGCTATCATGTGCGTGAGGAGCGCGTAAGACGCGATGTTGAAGGGTACGCCAAGGAAGGCGTCGGCGGACCGCTGGTAGAGCTGGCAGGAGAGTCGACCTCGTGCAACGTAGAACTGGAAGAGGGCGTGGCATGGCGGCAAGGCC